>CAYZFZ010000318.1:0-4068 GCA_964477795.1 uncultured Bifidobacterium sp. | reverse complement strand
CAGTGTTGTCCGCCTCCCTCCCCTTGGCGGGGAGGGTGGGGAACGAGGGCGCGATCCACTCGCGCACGGCGGGCGAGTAGCCCTCCAGGACCGGGTGATCAGCCATGCAGTGGAGGCTACGCCAGGGGTGTGGCAGGGTCAGCCGGTGCGGTGGACGGCGCGCAGGCCGGCCCACGCCATGTCGGCCACCTGCTGGCCGAGCACGTGGGGGTCGAACGTGTCGCCACGCTCGACGAGGTAGCGGCTGACGCCCTCGGCCAGACCCACCAGGCCCTGCGCCAGCGTGCGCTGGTGCTCGGGCTCGATGTCGGCGGCGATCAGCGGGGCGATCGCCTTTGCCGTCTCGGCGGTGATCCGGCGGATGGTGGCCGTGCTCTCCTCGTCGCGGTTGGCCCGCGAGCCGAACAGCAGCAAGAACGCGTCGTGGTCGTCGGCCACCCAGCGGAAGTAGGCGCGGAAGCCCAGCTCGGTCTGCTCCTTGCCGTTGGCGGCACCGGCGACGGCCTTGCTGACCGTGGTGCGCAGCCGGTTGCCGGCCTCCTCCAGCAACGCCAGGTACAGATCCTGCTTGCTGTCGAAGTGCTGGTACAGCACCGGCTTGGTGACGCCGGCGGCATCGGCCACGTCGTTCATCGAGGTGGAGTGGAAGCCGTTGCGAGCGAACACCTGCACGGACACGTCGAGGATCTGCTCCCTGCGTGCCTGGGCCGGCAAGCGCATGCTCATCTCGTCGCACTCATCTGGTTCGCCATACGGTTACCAGAGAGTAACAAGAAATCGACGTGCCGGAAACCCGACGGGGCGTGCTCAGAGCCCGCGTTCGCGGTCGTCGCGCTCGGCGGCCTTGAGGCCGTAGCCGAGGACGATCGCCGGTGCGAGCAGGATCGAGCCGGCGACGAGCGAGCCGATGACGACGAACGAGACGGCGCCGTTGAAGCTGATCGCGAACCCGATCACGAACGTGGCGATCGCGAGCGCGAAGAACAGGTAGCCGATGCGGTTGGCGAGCAGGGTGTACTTCGCGATCCGGCGCCGGCGGGCGAGCACGGCGTCGGCGGCGGACGGCTTGGCGGCGGGCGACGGGGAGGACATGTTCTGGTTCACAGGCCTGGAGGGAGCAGTCGGTTGACGTTCTCGAAGAAGAAGTAGAGCACCACCACGAAGGGCACGAAGCCGACGAGGAAGCACACGTACAGGCGCTGGAAGCGCTTGCCCACGAAGTATGCGCCGATGCCGACGGCGAGCAACGCGAGGCCCCACATGATCGCGTGGGGGATGGCAGCCGAGTCGTCGAACCAGCCGCCGGAGAACCCGTCGTCCTCCAGCTCCACCACCGTCGGCGCAACGGTGTCGGTGGTCGCCGCGTCGGTGGTGGTGGTGACGGCGGCCGATGTCGTGGGGGTCGTGTCGCCGGGAGTCGTGTTGCCCGGCGCCGTCGTGGTCTCGGGGGCCGGCGCGATGGTGGTGCTCTCCACGCCTTCGTCGGGGAGGTCGTCGGTGTCGCGCTCGAGCGCGATCGGCGGCGGCGCCATCAGCTGGCCGTTCTCCACCGAGACCAGGGCCGCCTGCACCACCAGCCGCTGCTTCGAGGTGTACTCGGGGTGGCAGGTGGCGAGTGTGAGCGTGGCGACGGTGGGGTCGGTGGTGGGGATCACCAGCCCGTACTCGTCGGGGTTCACGATCAGCGTGTTCGTGACCTCGTAGACGAACGTGCCGCTGAGCGTCTCGACCGTGATCTGGTCGCCGGGCTCCAGCTCGTCGAGGTCGCCGAACGGTGCCCCGTGGGTGGTGCGGTGGCCGGCGATGGCGGCGTTGCCGAGCTGGCCCGGCATCGGTGTCTCGCGGAAGTGGCCCGGCCCCTTCGCCAGGTCGTGCTTGGTGACGCCCTGGACGACGAACCAGTCGAGGTCGATCTTGGGGATCATCAGCCGGGCGACGACGTCGCCGTTGCCGGTGGGCGGGGGCGCGGCGACCGGCAGGGTGGAGGTGGTGGAGGTGGTGGGTGCCGTCGAGTCGGTGGTGGCCGGTGCCACCCCGCCGGCCACGGTGGTGGTGGTGGCCGGCAGCGTGGAGGTGGTGGCGGGGCTGGTGGTGGTGGCCTCCATCAGCCGGTTCCAGTCGCTCTCCAGGCTGTTCTGGGCGCGGGCGGTCTGGATGCCGGTGCCCCACAGCTGGTAACCGACGAACGCGAACATCAGCAGCCCGAGCGTGATCAGCGTGCGCCCGATGCCGCCCACCACCCACCGCCAGTCGTGAGGTTGCTTGGGCCGCTGGAAGTACGGCACACGCGTGCGTCGCATGGTGGCGTGCAGCGGGGCGGGCTCCTCGGGTGTCGGCTCCGGCTCGATGGCGAGGAACGCCTCGATGTCGAACGTGTCGGGGTCGAAGTCGGCGAACGGATCGTCGGGCTCGCCGACGGGTCCGTCTGGTTCGTCGGCGCCGTTCACGGGCCGTGACGCTACCGGGCGGGGCTGAGCGCCGTCGGTCGCGGGCTGCCACATCGTGGGGCGACTCCGTTAGCGTTTGCGGGCGAATGCGGCCCGACGACCAACCTGCTGTGGCGCTCGCCGACGTGGTCGCCGTGCTCGGCAGCTTCCCCGCGCTGGCGGGCGCGACGCTCACCGTCCGGCGTGGCGAGATCGTGCTGCTGCGCGGCCCCAACGGCGCCGGCAAGACGTCGCTGCTGCGGCTGTGCGCCGGGTTGCTGCCGGTGGAGCGCGGCAGCGCCGTCGTCCTCGGCTGCGACCTCGTCGCCGACCGCACGTCGGTGCGCAACCGGGTGGGCCTGCTCGGCCACGCCAACGGCCTCTACGCAGACCTCACCGTCGCCGACAACGTGAAGTTCTGGGGGGCCACAGTGGGCGCCACCGCGGCCGAGATCACCGCGTCGCTGGCGCGGATGGGGTTGGCCAACCGGCTGGCCGACGTGCCCGTCGCCCGGCTCAGCGCCGGCCAGCGCCGGCGCACCGCGCTCGCCTGCCTGGTGGCCCGCCGCGCCGAGCTGTGGCTGCTCGACGAGCCCCACGCCGGCCTCGATGCCGCCGGCCGCGACGAGCTCGACGCCACCCTGCGCGCGGCTGCCGCGGCCGGGGCGACGGTGATGGTTGCCAGCCACGAGCTGGAGCGGGCGGGCGCGCTGGCCACGCGGGTGGTGGAGGTCGTCGGCGGCCAGGTGCACGAGGTGCGGAAGTGAACACCTGGCGCATCGCCCGCCTCGTGGCGGCGAAGGATCTGCGCGTCGAGTGGCGCAGCCGGATCGTCATCAACCAGGTGCTGCCCTTCGCCGCGCTCGTGATGGTGCTGTTCGCCTTTGCGCTCGACAACGACGAGGTGCTCACCCGCGTGGCCCCCGGCCTGGTGTGGCTGGCGACGTTGTTCAGCCTGCTCGTGATCGTGCAGCGCAGCTTCGCCGTGGAGACCGCCGATGGCGCGCTCGACGCGCTGCAGGTGGCCGGTGTGCGCCCGGGCGGGATCTTCCTCGGCAAGGCGCTGGCGCTCGCCACCCAGCTCGCCGTGCTGGAGCTGGTGCTGCTGGCCGCGGCCATCGTGCTGTACAAGACGCGGGTGGAGCCCGGTGGGCTCGTGTTGTTGGTCACCACCTACCTGGCCGCGACCACCGGCCTGGCATTCGTCGGTACGCTCTACGGCGGTCTCGCTGCCGGGGCCAAAGGGCGCGAAACGCTGCTTCCGCTCCTGATGCTCCCGGTCGTGGCACCCGTTCTCATCGGTGCAACCCGGGCAACCGAAGCAGCACTCGGTACCGACAACGCGACTCCCGGTGACGGCTGGCCCTGGATTGGCCTGCTCGCACTGTTCGCCGTAGTATTCGGTGCCGGCGGCACGCTGGCCTTCGGCTCGCTCATCGACGAATGACCGGATCTCATGACCCACACCCCCGCCCCTGCAGCCGCCGCTGACGCCACCACCGGTCGTGGCCCCACGTCCACCCGGTTCTCCCGCGCGCTGGGCGTCGCCGCGCTGGCCGGCATGGCGTGGCTGGTGCTGTTCGGCCTGTTCCTGTCGCCCAACGACCGGGTGCAGAAGACGGGCGTCCGCATCCTCTACATC
>CAYZFZ010000317.1:0-4072 GCA_964477795.1 uncultured Bifidobacterium sp. | reverse complement strand
GGCGCCGTAGCTGAGCCGGATGTCGGCGGCGATGCCGCGCTCGGCGAAGAACCGGCGGGTGAGCTCGGGGTACTCGGTGCTCACCCGCAACCCGTGCGGCAGATCCTCGATGCGCTGCACCGGCGAGTCGCCCGCCACCGCCACCACCACCTTGATCGGCAGCGCCGTGGCCTTGGAGTACTTCAGCTCGCCGAGGCTGACGATGTCGCTGGCGGTCTCCTCCACCCAGTCGCGGCCGGTGATGCCGATGTCGAACAGGCCCTCGGCGACATACGTGGGGATCTCCTGCGGCCGCAGGATGCGCACCTCGGCGATGCGCGGGTCGGCGATCGAGGCCTTGTAGTCGACGGCGGAGGATCGGATGACGGGAAGGTCGGCGGCCTCGAACAGATCGAGTGTCGCCTTCTCCAGGGAACCCTTGGGCAGCACCAGCTTGAGCACGCTGAGAGGCTACCGGTGGTGCGTCAGTGGCTCGTGGGTGAATCCGCCAGCAGGCGCAGCGCGTGGGGCAGCACGTCGAGGATCGCGGTGAGCTGCTCGACGCACCCCTTGGGCGAACCGGGCGTGTTGACGATGATCGCCTGCCCGCGGATGCCGACGATGCCGCGCGAGAGGCGGCCGAGCGGGTTCACCAGCCGCATCGCCTCCGCCAGCCCAGGTGCCTCGCGCTCGACGACCAGCCGGGTGCCCTCCGGCGTCTGGTCGCGCGGGGCGAAGCCCGTGCCACCAGTGCTGACGACGAGGCCGGCGAACCCGTCGCACAGCGAAGTCAGCGCGGCGGCGACACTCTCCGTCCCGTCGGCGACGACGGTCTGCTCGACGACCGTGAACCCGTTGGATGCGAGGAGGTCGGCCAGCGCAGCACCGCTCGCGTCGACGCGGGTGCCGGCGATCACGCCATCGCTGACCGTGAGCACCTTGGCCTGGAGGTCGTGCAGTTCGCTCATGGGCGACGACGGTACCGGCACGGCGGGCACCGCGGCGCCACGACCTGCGTCGGCGGCTACTGTCCTGGCGTGCCCGAGCCGCACGACCTCTTGCGCGACCCGGCGCTCCTGCGCGACACCCAGTACGCGACCGGCAGCAACCTGGCGGCACGGTCGAACCTCCACGAGCGGTACGGGACGGCCACGGAACCCTTCCGCCACTGGGAGGCCACGCTCGTGCCATGGGCAGGGGTCGAGGACGTGCTGGACGTCGGCTGTGGCACGGGGCGCTTCTGGGACAACCCCTCCCTGCAGCGAGACCTCCGGATCACAGTCGCCGACATCTCTGCCGGCATGGTCGCAGAGGCGGCCGACACCGTGCGCACCCACGGCTTCGCGGCGCCGCGAGCCGTTGCGTGCGACGCACGGGAGTTGCCGTTCGAGGACGACTCGTTCGATGTGATCGTCGCCAACCACATGCTGTACCACGTGCCCGAGCCGCCGGCCGCGCTGCGCGAGTTCCGCCGGGTGCTCCGCCCCGGTGGTCGGGCGCTCATCGCGACCAACTCACCCGGCCACATGCACCAGCTCAACGCCGCCATCGTCGCCGCCGCCGGCCCCTTCGAACCTCGGCTCAACGAGGTGTTCGGCATCGATCCCGGTGAGGCGATGCTGCGCGACGTGTTCGGGTCGATCGTCTGGCACACCTTCGTCAACCCACTGCTGGTCACTGACGTCGACGACGTGTTCGCCTACGCCACGTCGATCCCACCCGGGCAAGACGCCGATGCCGAGCAGCTCGCTCACCTGCGCTCGATCCTGGCCGACGCCATCCGGCGTGGTGACGGCGCGATGCGCATCGACACCCGCACGGGAGCGTTCGTGGTGTCAGGGCATGCGCTGTGATGCACCCGGCAAAGGTCAGCTCGCCCGCCGGTACCGGAGCAGTACCATGCCGTCGGTGCCGGCGTCGTGGGGCAGCACCCGCCAGCCGTCGCCGAAGGGGCGCCACTCCCCTTCCGGCCGGTCGGTGAGGGCGACGAAACCGGCGGGGATCGTGTGGTCGACGGACTCGGCGGCGAGCAGGGTGCACACGCTGTAGACGAGCGTGCCGCCCGGCCGCACGAGCGGCGCGCAGGCGTCGAGCATCCGCTGCTGCGGCACGGCCAGCTCGCCGACGTCGGTGGCGGTGACCCGCCAGCGGGCATCGGCGCGGCGGCGCAGGGTGCCCAGGCCGCTGCAGGGGGCGTCGATCAGCACATGGTCGAACGCGCCGGCGGCAAACGGGGGGCGCGTCGCGTCGGCCGCCAGCGCGACCACGCCCGTGGCGCCCAGCCGCGCGGCGTTGGCGACGATCAGGCCCACGCGCTGAGGCTGCAGATCGGCGGCGATCACAGTGGCGCCGGTGGTGGCAATGCCGGTGGCCTTGCCGCCGGGCGCGGCGCACACGTCGAGCACCAGTTCGCCCTCCTGTGCGGGCACGGCGGCCGCCACCCACTGCGACCCGAGGTCTTGGGTGTAGCCGTCGTCGCGCTCGGTCACCGACGGTGGCTCGTTCATCGTCGTCAGCGTCGCCAGCGCATCGTCGTGTCCGAGCTCGGCGACCAGACGATCGACGATCCAGTCCGGGTAGCTCAGCCGGACCGCGTCGGACGGCCACGCCATCGGCGTGTTCGCAACGCGGCGGAGCACGGCGTTGACGAAGCCCCGCGCCTTCTTCGGTGCCAGCCCGACCGTCTCGCCCACGGCGGCGTGGGGCGCCACCCCGGCGAAGTGCAGCTGGTACGCACCCAGGCGCAGCACCGTGCGTACCTCCGGCGACGGCTCGACCGAGACGAAACGGTCGACGAGCGCGTCGCACGCCCGCCGCATGCGGGTGGTGCCGTAGACGAGCTCGGTGGCGAACTTGCGGTCGCGATCCGTCAGCGTGCTGCGGCCGAGCTCGGCGGCGAGGACCAGGTTCGCGAAGGCACCCTCGTGGTCGATGCGTTGCAGGCAGCGGAAGGCGACGAGGCGGGCGCTCACTCGAACCACTCGCCCGGCTGCGGGCGGGCACCGCGGGCGAAGTCGGCGAAGCTCATCGGGCCCTTGCCCTCGGGCTGCACGGTGCGCACCTCCAGCCCTGCCAGCGGGCACGGCGCGACGGCCGGTGCACCGGGTGCGAGCGCAGCCAACAGCACCTTGACGCGCTTGCCGCGGAAGGTCGTCCAGGCGCCACCGACCCGGATCACGCGATCGGCCTGCTCAGCCGGAGCCGCCCAGTCGAGGCGCAGGTCGCCGGGCCGGATCTTGGCGGCGTACACGGGCTCGCCCACCTGGGGCAGCGGAGTGGGCAGCGGGGCCGCCAGGCAGCGCACCATCTGCTCGGTGGCGGCGGCGACGAGCGTGCGGCGCAACTCGTCGGCGGTCGTGGTGGCACCGATCGGCACGCGCACGGTGTCGTAGACGCCGCCCGTGTCGAGGCCCTCCTCCAGCTGCATCAGGCACACGCCCGTCTCCGCGTCGCCGGCCAGTAGCGCCCGCTCGACCGGGGCAGCACCACGCCAGCGCGGCAGCAGCGAGAAGTGCGAGTTCACCATCGGCACCTCGGCCAGCACGTGCGGCTTGATCAGCTGGCCGAACGCGACGACCACGCCCAGCTCGATGCCAAGGCCGAGGACGTCGTCGACCGTGTGGCTCACCGCCAGCCCGAGGCCGAGCGCGCACTCCTTCACCGGCGACGCGCTGAGCTCGCCGCCCCGACCGCGCCGCTTGTCCACCCGCGTGACGACGAGTGCGACATCGTGGCCGGCCGCGACCAGGGCCTGCAGCGGCGGCACCGCCATCGCCGGCGTACCGAAGTAGGCCAGCCTCACGCGCCGCTCACGACAGGCGCAGGCGGCGGCGCGGCGCAGGTGCCGCAGCGGCCTCCTGCAGCGCGCGGTACTCGGCCATCGCGGCCTTGCGCTGATCCGGCGTCATGCGATCGAACATCAACACACCGTTGAGGTGGTCGATCTCGTGCTGGAACATGCGGCCCATCAGCTCGCTGGCCTCGATCTCGATCTCGTTGCCGTCGATGTCGAGCCCGCGGACGAGCACCTCGTTGGGGCGCAGGATGTCGACGTACAGCTCGGGGATGCTGAGGCAACCCTCGCTGTACACCC
>CAYZFZ010000316.1:0-4101 GCA_964477795.1 uncultured Bifidobacterium sp. | reverse complement strand
GTGTTGGCCCGGCCCTCGAAGTCGACGATCAGGTCGCGCAGCGCGGCGATCGACAGCCCGCTGGCGCGTTCGGTGAAGCCGGTGAGATCGACGAAGCCGACGGCGAGCGGCATCGTGTCGTAGTCCTCGCTGTTGCGCCGCGCGGCCCGCGTCCGCTGCGTGGACAGCTCGAGGTGGGCGAGGAACATCGGCGCGAACACGCCGCTGGCAGCGCGGGCCAGCTCGACGCCGGCGAAGTTCGCCTTCGCGATGTCCAGCTCCCACGTCGGCCCGCGCGCCTTCAGCGGTGCCTCCACGTCGCGCAGGAACATCTCGCCGGCGGCGTCGGCGATGCGCCGCAGGGCGGACCCCATCACGGTCGCCAGTCGCAGCAGCTCGGCATGGCTGAAGAAGCCGTCGGCGAGGTGGAACAGCTCGAGCATGCGCACGTCGTCCTCGGTGAGGACCTGCTCGTGCGCGCCGACCGCAGGGAACCCGGCGGCGCGGCGGACGTCGCCGATCAGGTGCAGGTCGATGCCGATGCGTGCGGACAGCTCGCGCGGTGTCAGCCACGGCCCCGGGCGCAGGTTGAGATCGCCGACCAGCGAGCTGAGCTGGCCGCCGGCACATGCCGACTGCATCTGCTCGATGGTGACGCCGTGCCCGGCGATCCACTCCAGCAGCGCGAGGCGGGCATCGGCCAGCGGATCCGCCGGGTCGTACAGGCCGGCCGCGATCCATTCGCTGCGCGTGTCGTCGGAGCTCACGGGTCGACCGTAGTTCGCCCCGGTGGCGGCTACCGTCGAACGACATGTCGAACGTACTGATCACCGGCTGCAGTTCCGGCTTCGGCGAGCTCGCCGCCCTCACCTTCGCCGACCACGGCCATGAGGTGTTCGCCACCATGCGCACCCCGGGCAAGTCCGAGGCGCTCAACGCCCGCCCCGAGATCCACCAGTTCGAGCTCGACGTCACCGACAGCACGAGCGTGAACGCGGCAGTCGAGCACGCGATCGGCCTGCTCGGCTCGCTCGACGTCGTCGTCAACAACGCCGGGCTGGAGCTGTTCACCGCTGTCCACCTGGCCAGCGACGACGAGGTCGCCCGCCAGTTCGACACGAACGTCACCGGTGTCGTGCGCGTGGCCCGCGCGGTGGTGCCGCACATGCTGCGGCGCGGCAGCGGCACGATCGTCAACGTCGGCTCGGTGGCCGGCCTGGTTGGCGCGCCCTACGGCGGGCTCTACGCGGCCAGCAAGCACGCGGTCGAGGCGCTCAGCGAGGCGATGCACTTCGAATTGTCGCAGCAGGGCATCCGGGTGCGCGTCGTCGAGCCCGGCCAGTTCGCCACACAGCTGAGCACGAACTCCTCGGTTGCCGCGGCGATGACACCCGAGACCGAGGAGTATCAGCGCTGGCAGCGCTTCCGTCTCGCCCAGCGTTCGCTCGTCAACGGGCAGCCGGCGCCGGCCCAGCAGGTGGCCGACGTCATCTACCAGGCCGCGACCGAGGAACCCGGCATGCTGCGCTACCCGGTGGGCGCCGACGCCGAGCTGATCATCGGCGTGAAAGGGCAGATGAGCTTCGAGGAGTTCGACACCACGATGCGGGCGACGCTGAACTGGTACGACTGAAGACTGCCCGTCGCCGGGCGTTACGTTGCGGGCATGAGCAGCACTGGATTCGTCGCACCCGGTTGGGAAGCGGTTCGCACCGCATTCGAGAAGAACCTCGCCTCGGGCGAGGAGATCGGCGCCGGCGCCGCCGTGTACCACCGCGGCCGGCTGGTGGTGGACATCACCGGCGGCTGGTTCGACGCGGAGCACAGCGCGCCGTACGGCGCGGACTCGCTGCAGCTCGTCTTCAGCACCACCAAGGGCATCACCGCGATCGCGGTGGCGATCTGCGTGCAGCGCGGGCTGCTCGCCTACGACCAGCCTGTCAGCCGCTACTGGCCCGAGTTCGCGGCCCACGGCAAGGCCGACGCGACGGTGGCCCAGCTGCTCAGCCACCAGTGCGGGCTGTTCAGCGTGCAGGGCGAGATCACGCTGGAGGAAGTGCTGGACTGGCCGACGATCACCGAGCGGCTGGCCGACACGAAGCCGGAGTGGCCCATCGGCAGCACCCACGGCTACCACGCGGTGACGTACGGCTACCTCGCCGGCGAGCTGGTGAGGCGCGTCGACCCGGCCCACCGCAGCATCGGCCAGTTCGTGCAGGACGAGATCGCCGGCCCGCTCGGCGCCGAGTTCTACATCGGCCTGCCCGAACAGCTCGAGCCGCGTGTGTCGCCGCTCGTCGGCCAGCTGCTGGCGAAGAACGAGGACCCCGCCATCCAGGCGATGATCGACCAGTTCATGGGCCCCGACAGCAACGCCGGGCGCGCGCTCAGCCTCAACGGGGCGCTGGCCGAGGAGGGCCTGTTCAACTCGCGGGCGGTGCACGCCGCCGAGATCCCGGCGGCCAACGGCATCACCAACGCGGCATCGCTGGCGCGCATCTACGCGGCGACGATGGGCCCGGTCGACGGGGTGCAGCTCGTCGAGCGCGACACGCTGGAGGTGGCCCGCACGACGGTCACGCCAGAGGGCGAGGCCGACGCCTGCCTGCTGGTCGCGACGGCCTTCGGCATGGGCTTCATGACGAACGCGATGTTCACGCCCTTCGCCGGCCCGGGCTCGTACGGGCATCCGGGTGCCGGTGGTTCGGTGGGCATGGCCCATCCCGAGCGCGAGCTGGCGGTGGGCTATGTGATGAACCAGATGGCCACCAACCTCGCCGGCGATGTGCGCGCCCAGCGCATCATCGACGCGGCCGCGCAGGTGGCCGACCAGCTCGCATCCGCCGGCTGAACAGGGCGGTCAGATCGTGCCGGGGAAGTGGGCCTCGACCACGTCCGGGTACGAGCGCACGTAGTAGTTCCACATCTGCTGGCCGAACACGGCTGCGCTGTCGCTGGCGATGTCGTCGCGGCCCTCCAGCAGCTCGTCGCGCTTGGCCATGAACCCGGCGTCGCGATGGCGCGGGCTGGCCGCGACCGCCTCGGCGAAGCGGGCTGGGAGCGCGAGCGGGGCAAGGGGTGTGCGCAGATCGGGGCCGTGGAAGTAGGCGCTGGAGCAGCGCGGCTCGTTCGCGATCACGCGGTGGGTGCAGGCGACGAAGTAGTTGCCGGTCATCGACTGCAGCATCTCGCCGATGTTGACGATGATCGCCCCCGCCGGGGGATCCACGTCGATCCACGCGCCGTCGGGTGCCAGCGCCTGCAACCCGCCGGCGCCGTGCTGCAGCAGCAGGGTGAGGAAGCCCGCGTCGTGGTGGGCGTTGACGCCCGCCTCGCCGGGTGGTGTGCGCGGGTAGCTGATCAGTTTCACGAGCGACAGCGGGCGCTCGCCGAAGAGCGTGCGCAGGTGCTGGCGGGGCAGGCCGAGCCCCACCGACATGATCTCCATCAGCTCCCAGGCCACCGCCCCCATGCGCTCGAAGAAGCCGTCCACCGCGGCGTGGAAGCCGGGCAGGACCGCCTCCGGCAACCACTGGTTGGGGCCGTCGAGGCGCAGGTAGGCGGGTTCCACGTCTGCCGGGTGTGGCGGGTGCTCCGTGCTGAGGTCGAGCTGCTCGCGGTAGTCGACGCGGTTGTTGGTGAGCTCGGCGCCCACGCGCTCCCAGCCGCGGAAGTGCGGCGACCGCCGCTTGTCGATCAGCGACTTGGTGGACTCCGGCAGGCCGAAGAACTCCTCCAGCAGGCGGAAGTAGCCCGCCAGGAAGTCGTCGTCGACGCCGTGGTCGGTGAGGAAGAAGAAACCCACGCCGTGGCACATCTCGAGCAGGCGGTCGGCCACTCCGGCCTCGTCGGTCGCGGTGCGCCACTCGGCCAGGGAGAACGTGGGGATGCGGTGTGGCACGTGGCCATTGTGGCCGACCCATCCCGGTTCGGGGCAACGGGAACTTGGCGGAGACGTTCGTCACACGTTGCGCCGAGCGGCTACGGTGAGCGCACTTCATCTGGGGGAGGGGAAGACAGGGTGACGTTGCTCGACGTACAAGACGTGACCGTGCGCTTCGGCGGCATCGTGGCGCTGGACGGGCTGTCGTTCAGCATCGACGAGGGCCACATCTGCGGTCT
>CAYZFZ010000315.1:0-4107 GCA_964477795.1 uncultured Bifidobacterium sp. | reverse complement strand
CATCTCCGCCGGCGAGTGAGCCCAGCGCCTCGATCGCGTCGTCGATCGGGGCCAGCCCGTACAGATCGGTGCGGTAGGCGAGCACCTCGATGCCGCGACCGTGGGCGTACTCGACGATCGAGCGGTGCTCGGCCTCCGGATCACTGATCTCGGCCATCAGCCCGAGGACGGCGATGCGGCGCGAGGCCGGCAGGTCGGCCAGCGCGTCGAGCGCGGCGCGCATGCTGGTGGGATTCGCGTTGTAGCTGTCGTCGAGCACGATGGCACCGGCCGCGGTGCGGCGCACGTCCATCCGCATCGCGGTGAGCCCGATGTCGGACAGTGCCGCGGCCCCGGCCGCGACGTCGCCGCCGACCGCGCCCACGCAGGCGAGCGCCGCCGCGGCGTTGTGCGCCATGTGCCGCCCGCTGATGCCGAGGTGCACGTCGCAGGAACCCCACGGCGTGTCGAGGTGGAAGGACGGGCGGGCGATGTCGTCGAGATGCAGGTCGCTGATGCGCACGTCGGCGTCGGTCGCGTCGCCGTAGAGCAGCACGGGCGCGGCACTCACGCCGGCCATCGCGCGAACGCGCACGTCGTCGGCGTTGAGGATCGCCAGCCCACCCGCCGGCAGCGCCCGGATCAGCTCGGCCTTCGCCTGCGCAACACCCTCGATGCCGCCGACCCGGTCGCTGTGCGCCTCCGCCACCCTCGTGATGACGCCGATGGTGGGGCGGGCGATCGCGCACAACTCGGCGATCTCGCCCAGGCCGCGCATGCCCATCTCCAGCATCAGCACCTCGGTGAGCTCGGGCGTGTTCAGCAGCGTGGTGGGTAGGCCCTGCTCGTTGTTGAAGCTGCGCTCGTTGGCCCAGGTGCGCCGGCTGGCGGCCAGTGCAGCCCAGGCGAGGTCCTTGGTGGACGTCTTGCCGACGGAACCGGTGACACCGATCACCGGCCCGGCGAACGTCGCGCGCATCTCGCCGGCGAGCGCCATCAGCGCCCGCAGGGTGTCGGCCACCTCGATCGCGGTGCCGCCGGCGGGGGGTGCGGAGGTGAGGTAGGCAGCGGCGCCCCGTTCGAGCGCGGCCCCGACGAACTGGTGCCCGTCGCGGTCGGCGACGAGCGGCACGAACAGCTGACCGGGTTGCACGGAACGGGAGTCGAACGACACCCCGTCGATCTCGACATCCGGGCCGTGCAGGCGCCCGCCCGTCGCAGCCGCGACCGATTCCGCTCTGAAACGCATCGTCGCACACGGTACCGTCGGGGCTGCATGGCCGCCGACGACCGAATCAACCTCATCGTCCTCTTCGGTGGGCAGTCGGCGGAGCACGACGTGAGCTGCACCACCGCCGCGCACGTGCTGCGCGCTGCCGACCCGGCCAAGTATCGGGTCACCCCCATCGGCATTTCGCGCACCGGCACGTGGGCGATCGCGACGGGAGCGCTGATGGCACTGACCGAGGGCCCCCACACCCTGCCCGGCCGCCTCGACCCGGAGGGCAGCGCGCTCGCACCGACCGCGGCCCTGTCGCCGGCCGCCGCCGGGCTGCCGGTGGCCTCCGGTCGCACGGTCGTGATGCCGCTGCTGCATGGGCCGCTGGGCGAGGACGGCACCGTCCAGGGCCTGCTCGAGCTGGCGGGCGTGGCCTACGTGGGCACCGGCGTGCTCGGCTCCGCGGTGGCGATGGACAAGGCGATGGCCAAGCAGGTCACCGCCGTGCACGGCATCCCGCAGGCGCGCTACGTCGCGCTGCGGGCGCACGAGGTGACGCCCAGCACCCCGGCTCGCATCGCCGACGAGCTGGGGCTACCGGTGTTCGTGAAGCCGGCCAACATGGGTTCGTCGGTGGGCGTCAGCAAGGCGAAGACGGTGGAGGCCGTGCGCGACGCCATCGAGCTCGCGCTCTCCTACGACGAGTGGATCGTGGTGGAGGAGGCGATCGTCGGCCGCGAGATCGAGGTGGCGGTGCTGGGCAACCTCGAACCGCGGGCCAGCCTGCCCGGCGAGATCGTGCCCGGCGCAGAGTTCTACGACTACGCCGACAAGTACGTCGACGACGGGTCCCAGTCGCTGATCCCCGCACCGCTCACCGCCGAGCAGACGGCCGAGGTGCAGCAGCTGGCCGTGCGGGCGTTCACCGCGCTGCGCGGCGAGGGCCTGTCGCGAGTCGACTTCTTCTTCGAGGAGGGTGGCCGCGGCTTCCTGCTCAACGAGATCAACACGATGCCCGGGTTCACGCCCATCTCGATGTACCCGAAGCTGTGGATCGCCAGCGGGCTGAGCTACCGCGACCTGATCGACGAGCTCGTCCGCCTGGCGATCGAGCGCCACAGCCGCCAGCGGCGCAACACGGATCGATGATCCTCACCATCAAGCTCCCCGACCGCCGGACGGTGCTGACCGCGCTCGCGATCATCGTGCTCGTCGTCGGCGCGGTCCTCGCCGTCAAGCACTTCCGCAGCAGCGACGACGGGGGCAGCTCGCCCGTACCGACCGTGCCCGTCGCGGGCACGCCCACGAACATCGGCTGCATCGACGAAGCCGGCGTGGACACCGGCTCGCTGCGCGACTGGTACCCGGACGACGCCGACGGTGCGATCTCGATGACGGCCGAGATCTCGGCCAGCATCCGCTTGGGCAACTACAGCGCGGCGGCCACCGATGCCGTCGTCGCGAATGCGGGTCGCCTGGTCACCTCCGCGGTCCGCGACCTGTCGCCCACCCCGGCGGCATGCGTCACGATGCGCTATGCGGGTTTCGCGCTGGAGGACGGCAGCGAGGTGGACGTGATCGCCTGGCGTGTCATCTCCGCCACGTCCGCCGACACGATCACCAACGAGGCCGCGTTCACCGAGCTCGACGACACCACGCTGGTCTCGATGGGGCCGCACCTCGCCTCGTCGTTGACGGTCGCCCCCGACGGTTCCTCGGTGCTCGTCTCCTCCTACGGCGTCGGCGCGCGAGCCCTGATCGGCGGCACCGCGACGGTGGGCACCCCTCCCCCGGAGGGCACCCAGCCCGGGCTCGCGCCGCTCACCGCGGCACAGCTGAGCGCCATCGGCGCGGCCGTCATGCAGCAGGTCGTCGCCCGCTAAGTTCGGGCGCATGAGCCCCGACACCGACACCCGCTTCGACGCCACGCGAGCCATCCGCAACCTGCGTGCCCTCGCCGATCGCACCGGTGGGCCCGCCGGGTCGCGCCGCCTGTGCTGGACGCCGGAGTGGGCCGAGGCGCGGGCGATGCTGCGCGAGGAGCTGTCCACCCTGCCCGTCGAGGTGGAGCAGGACGAGGCCGGCAACCTGTGGGCCTACCTGCGCGGGCAGAGCCCCGACACGGTGGTGGTCGGTTCGCACCTCGACTCGGTGCCTGCGGGCGGTTGGCTCGACGGCGCGCTGGGTGTGATGGGCGGGTTGGAGGTGCTGCGCTCGCTGGCTGCCGCGCCCACTCCCCCGCAGCGCTCGTTCGCGCTGGTCGACTGGGCCGACGAGGAGGGCGCCCGCTTCAGCCGCAGCCTGTTCGGCTCGGGCGCGGTCGTCGGCACGCTCGACATCGACATCCTGCGCGAGCTGAAGGATCGCAACGGGGCCGCGCTGCCCGACGTGGTCGCCGAGCACGGCGTCTCGCTCGACCACCTCGACGGCTGCCGCACCCGCCTCGACCACGTGGTCGCCTACCTGGAGCTGCACATCGAGCAGGGCCCGGTGCTGGAGCACGAGGGGCTGGGCATCGGCATCGTCACCGGCACCGTGGGCATCGAGCGCGAGCGGCTCGTGTTCACCGGCCAGGCCGCGCACGCGGGCACGATGCCCATGGGCATGCGCCGCGACTCGCTGCGGGCGATGAGCCGCTTCGCCCTCGAACTGGCCGAGATCGGCACGCGCCACGACGGCGTCACCACCGTCGGCAGCGTGTCGGCGTGGCCGGGCGTGGTCACCGCCGTGCCCGGCACCACCACCTGCACGATGGACATGCGCCACATCTCCGCCGAGTCGCTGGCCGCGATGTACGCGGAGATGAAGGCGGCCGCGCAGGCCGCCGCCGAGGCGGAGGGCTGCACGGTCGAGCTGGAGCACATCTTCCGCATCCCGCCGATGATCTTCGACGACACGCTCGTCGGCAG
>CAYZFZ010000314.1:0-4112 GCA_964477795.1 uncultured Bifidobacterium sp. | reverse complement strand
GAGCGAGACCATCCCGCTGGACGGGGTCGAGGAGGCGTTCCACAAGATGGAGCGCGGCGAGGTGCTGCGCTCGGTCGTGGTGCTGTGAGCCGCTCGCTGTGACGATCGAGCTGGTCACCACCGACGGCATCTTCGCCCTCGACGGCGGCGAGTGGGCCGTCACCAACAACATCTGGATCGTGGGCGACGATCGTGAGGTGGTCGTGTTCGACGCCGCCCACGACGCCGCCGCCATCACGGCAGCGGTCAACGGCCGGCGGGTGAAGGCGATCGTGCTCACCCACGGCCACAACGACCACATCAACGCCGCGGTGCCGCTGCGCGACGCGGTCGACGCGCCGATCCTGCTGCACGAGGCGGATCACATGCTGTGGAGCGTGGTGTGGCCCGGCGACGAGCCCGATGGCGCGCTCGCGCCCGGTGGTGTGCTGCAGGTCGCCGGCCACGAGCTGGGCATCCTGCACACGCCGGGCCACTCGCCCGGGTGCTGCTGCTTCCACGATGCCGGCAGTGGTGTCCTCTTCAGCGGCGACACCCTGTTCTGCGGCGGGCCGGGCGCTACCGGCCGCAGCTACAGCGACGAGCCCACCATCCTGCGCAGCATCCGCGACCGCCTGCTGTCGCTGCCCGACGAGACGATCGTGCACACCGGCCACGGCGACAGCACCACCATCGGCGCCGAGCGCGAGCGAGTGCTGGCCCGCGCCGCCGAGCTCGGTGTCTGAGACGGCCCTCGGCCGATGAGTGAAGCCTCGGTCGACGAGAGCACAACCGGAGCAACGAACGACACGATCGTCAACGATGCCTGCGGGTGGACGGCGGGACCGAACCAGGCGGCGACGGGTGCGTCGCACAGATCCGACCCTCAGGTCCGTCGAGGAATGCGCAGATTCGGATATCGACAGCAGGTCGCGGCAGCCGCCTTGCTGTCCGTGGCCTTGCGCGCGGCGTTCCTCTTCGTGCCCATCAGCCCGGACGAAGGCGGGTATCTCGCCATCGCACGGAGTTGGCGGCACGGCGCCACGTTGTACAAGGACATCTGGATCGACCGGCCGCAGGGACTGTTGGCGATCTACCGGTTCTTCGACCTCCTCGGCGGTACCAGCAGCACTGTCCGGCTGCTCTCGCTCCTCGCAGCAGTGATCACAGTGGTTGGCATCGCCGAGTTGGTTCGCTCACTCGGCACACCCGCTGCTGGTGCGGCCGCAGCCCTCGTGGCGGCGTTCTTGACCACCGCACCGGCCCTCGACGGGTTCGCCGCGAACGGTGAGCTGCTTGGCGGCTCCTTCGGGGCGCTGGCGCTCGGGATAGGGGCCCGCGTGCTCACCCGCCGATGCAGCGGGCGGTGGATGGTTGCCGCCGGCGCTCTCGCTGGGGCCGCACTGTCGGTGAAGCAATCGTCGGCCGACAGTCTGGCCGCGCTGTTGATTTGGCTGAGTCTCGCCGTGTTGTTCGGGCTACTGCCCCGTCGTGAGGCGGTGCTGCACCTTGCCCGTTGCGCGGCCGGTGCCGTTTTGGTGATCGGCGTCCTTCTGTTGCACGCGGCGCTCACCGGTTGGGATCGGTGGTACTACGCCATTCTCGGGTATCGCGTCTCACAGCGAAGTGCGTTGGAGAACGTGAACTGGGATCGCTTGACGAAGACGGCGCCGGATGTGTTGCCCGTCCTTCTGCCGGTCGTCGTCGCCGTCGTCGCTGCGATGCTGATGCTCGGATGGCCCCGTCAGCGCACGCTGCACTGGAGTTCGACGCACCTCCTGCTCTTCCTCTGGGTCGACCTGGCGCTCGTGATGTTCCTCAGCGGCGGCCAGTTCTTCCATCACTACTGGCTGACGCTGACCTACCCAATTGCCGCGATCGGCGGCCTCTTCATCGGTGGCCTCCGCCTCCGCTGGTGGCGGCGCAGCTTCCTGGCGGCCGCCTTGCTTCCTGCAGCACTCTCGTGGTGGTCGTTCGCCACCACGCCTCCCAACGAACTCTGGCAACGGCTGACAGGGGAGCGTCGGGTGGTGGCGGCGGAGCAGCTTGGCGAGTGGCTTCCCTCCGTGATGCAACCTGGCGACACCGTCTTCGTGATGTGCTCGCTCCCGTCCTTTTACGCCGTGGCCGAGAAGGACCCGGTCTACCCGTACATGTGGTGGGACAGCGTGCTCAATCCCACTGGGGCACAGCAGGCGATGATCGACTTGTTCACGGGCACGAACCCGCCAACATGGGTTCCAAGGGTCTTCAACCCGTCACAGTGCAACCCCAGTGGTGAGGTCGCCACCGTGTTCCGCGATCGCTATCACCTCGAGCGAGTCATGTTCGGCATCGCGATCTTCCGCCTGAACGAGTGAGCTGATGGGAGAGGGCTTCAGCCCGGTTTCGGCTTCTTGGCCCGGCTGGGCGCCACTCGCGGCGGCTCACCCGGCATCTTGGGGTAGACGGGCGGCCAGGGGGCGTCGAGCAGGCCGGCCGCCTGGTCGGCGGCCACCATCTCCAGGAACGGCTCCAGCGGCTGTGGGTGGTCGTTCATCGCCTCCCACGCGTCGCCGTGCTCGTCCACCCACGCGGGCACGGTTGCGATCGTCATCTCGTGCGGCAAGAGCGTGGGCAGCAGCTCCCACGGGAACGGGAACGACACCGGCGCATGATCGAGGGCGCGCACCGACCAGGGCGCGAACACGGTCTTGTGCGGGGCGTTCTGGTTGAAGTCGACGAAGATCCGCTCGCCGCGCTCCTCCTTCCACCAGGCCGCGGTGATCAGCTCCGGCCTGCGCCGCTCCAGCTCGCGGGCCACCGCCACCGCGGCACTGCGTACGGCGTAGCTGTCGTGGGTGGGGGCCAGGCGCACGTACACGTGCAGCCCGCGGTTGCCCGACGTCTTGATGTAGCCGGTGATGCCCAGCTCGTCGAGCAGGCGCTTGGTCTCGTGGGCCGTCTCCACCGCCATCGGGTAGGTGGTGCCGGGGCCGGGATCGAGGTCGAGGCGCAGCTCGTCGCAGTGGTCCTGATCGGCGGCCCGCACCGGCCACGAGTGGAAGCCGAGGCAGCCGAGGTTCACCGCCCACACCATGTGCGCCATGTCGGCGATGACCAGCGCTCGCGACGGGGTGCCGTTCGGCGTGAGCACGGTGGTGGTCTGCAGCCAGTCGGGGGCGCCCTCGGGGATGCGCTTCTGGAAGAAGTTGCTGCCGTGCGCGCCGTTCGGGAAGCGCTGCAGCAGCACCGGCCGGTCGTACATCTGGCGCATCACCGCGTCGCCCACCGACAGGTAGTACTCGATCAGGTCGAGCTTCGTCTCCTGCCGGGCGGTGAAGAACACCTTCTCCGGGCTGGTGACGGTCACCGTGTGCCCGGCGATGTGCAGCTCGACCCCTTCGCTCATCCGCCGATCGTACCCACCCGTTTGTTCACGGGCGCTCGCATGCCGGTGGCCGGCGAACAAGCGCCGCGGGGCCTCTCCAGCGTTTGTTCACGGGCGTTCGCATACCGGTGCCCGGCGAACAAGCGCTGCGGGGCCTCTCCAGCGTTTGTTCACGGACGTTCGCATGCCGGTGGCCGGCGAACAGACGCTGCGGGGCCTCTCCGGCGTTTGTTCACGGGCGTTCGCATACCGGTGGCCGGCGAACAGACGCAGGGTGGGGGTGGAGTGGGGCGTGGGGGCTACGGTCGCAGATCGTGGGGGAGCAGATCGAGATCACCACGCCGATGCAGGGGACGATCGTCACGATCGACGTGGGCGTGGGCCAGCAGGTGCGCGCCGGGCAGCAGCTGATGCTGATCGAGTCGATGAAGATGCACCACTCGATCGACGCGACCGCGGATGGTTCGGTGGAGGCGCTGCTCGTCGCCGTGGGCGCCACCGTCGCGGAGCACGCCGTGGTGGCGCACGTGCGGCCGGGCGCGGTGAGCGTCGCCGCCGTGCAGGCTGCGGCCGTGGAGGATCCGGCCCACATCCGCCCCGACCTCGCCGAGACGGTGGCACGGCACGACATCGGGCTCGACGCAGCCCGGCCCGACGCGCTCGCGAAGCGGCGAGCCGTGGGCCGGCGCACCGCCCGGGAGAACGTGTACGACCTGCTCGACGAGGGCAGCCTCGTGGAGTACGGCCCGGTCGTGATCGCCGC
>CAYZFZ010000313.1:0-4112 GCA_964477795.1 uncultured Bifidobacterium sp. | reverse complement strand
TCATCTTCGGCACCGTGATCGACGACGAGATGGGCGACGAGGTCAAGGTCACCGTGATCGCCGCCGGCTTCGACCGGTGGGACGGCGGCAACACCGGCACCTCCTCGGCCGGCAGCCGCCCGGTCGTGAAGTCCGTGCCGGAAGCCAAGCCGACGCCGACGCTCAAGGATCTCTTCGCCGACGACGGCGCCGACCCGCTCGACGGTGACGACGACTTCGACGTGCCCTCCTTCTTGAAGTGACGGCCCTGCTGCAAGCGACCACGCGGTGACCCGCGCGCCGGGCGATCATCTCGTGCTCGAGGTCGCCGGCGACCTGGTCGAGATCCGCTGCAGCACCACCGCCGACGGCGACTTCCACATCGAGGGTCCACGTGCCGCGCTGGTGCATCGTCGCACCGCGTTCGCGCCTGGCACGTGGACGCAACTCGACGAGGTGCACGGCACCGCAGTGCTGCACGTCGACGCTCCGGGCGAGCACGACTTCGAGGTCGGCGATGCGCTGGTGTGCCGCCGCCGCGGCTGCGTGCTCGGCGTGTGGGTGGGCGACTGTGCACCCGTCGCATTCATCGGTGACGCAGGCGCCATCGGGGTTGCCCACGCGGGATGGAAGGGTGCGCTCGACGGCGTGCTGCAGGCCACCGTCGCGGCAATGCGACCTGACCGCGTCACCGCCTATCTCGGCCCGTGCATCCATGCGTGCTGCTACGAGTTCGGCACCGAGGAACTGGCCGCGTTCACCGACCGCTTCGGTGGCCAGGTCGCGGCCACGACGGCGTGGGGTTCACCTGCGCTGGACATGCCCGCAGTGGTGCGTGCCGCGCTCGCCGAATGCGGTGTCGCGCTGGTCGGCGAGTCGCGCTGCACGGGCTGCGACGCGGCGCACTACTGGTCGCACCGGCGGCGCCGGCAGGCCGGGCGACAGGTGATGACGATCTGCCGGAGGGCGCCAGGGTGAGCGGCTTCGACGCCCTCGTTGCCGAGCGGTTGGCGGCGGTGCACGACCGCATCGCGCGCGCGGGCGGTGTGGGCGTGCGCGTGCTGCCGGTCACCAAGACGTTCGGCGTCGAGGCATGCTGGGCCGCGATCCACGCCGGCTGCACGGCGGTGGGAGAGAACTACGCGCAGGAGGTGGTGGCCAAGCTGGGCGACGTCGAGCGAACGTTCGGCGTGCACTTCATCGGCCAACTGCAGACCAACAAGGTGCGCCTGCTGGCCCCGATCGTCACCTGCTACGAGACCGTCGACCGGCCGTCGCTGGTGGCCGAACTGGCCAAGCGCGTGCCCGGCGCCGCGGTGCTGATCCAGGTGGCCGACCACACCGAGCCCGGCAAGGGCGGCTGCCCCCTTGCCGACGCACCGGCGCTCGTTGCCGCCGCTCGCGACGCAGGGCTCGACGTGCGCGGGTTGATGACCGTCGGCCCCACGGTCGGAGGGCCAGAGGCCGCCCGGCCCGGGTTCCGCGCGGTGCGCCGGCTGCTCGACCACTTGGGCCTGGAGGTGTGCTCCATGGGCATGACCGCGGACCTCGAGGTTGCGGTGCAAGAGGGCTCTACGCAGGTGCGCGTCGGGAGTGCGCTCTTCGGTGAGCGTCCACCTCTGGGCCCGCTCGCGCGCTAGCCTCGGCGGTTGCAGGAGGACAGCGGATGTCGATGTGGAAGAAGGCAATGGACTACTTGGGTCTCGGACCCGACGATGCCTACGACGACTACGACGTTGCGCCCGAGCCCGAGCGGCCCGCCCGCTCGGCTCGTTCACCGCGTGACGACGCGCCGCGCCCCCAGCGCGGCTACGCGAACGAGTACGAAGCCGAGGCGCCCGTGCGAGCAGTTCCCACGCGCCCCAGCTTCCCCACGAGCACGGTCAACGACGTGGCCGTGCGTCGCCCGGCGCCCGCCAACGACGACTCCAGCGTGCAGCCGCGCCCCATCAACCCGCGGCCGCCCACGCCGGCCCGTGTGGCGCCGTCCGCCTCCAACGCAGATCCGTACACGGTGCGGCCCCGCCGCTTCGACTCCGCGCAGGAGCTGGCCGACAAGTTCAAGGAAGGCCTGCCGGTGATCATGAACCTGGAGGCCGCCGACCGCGAGGTCTCGCGCCGCCTCATCGACTTCGCCAGCGGCCTGTGCTACGGCCTCAACGGCAGCATGGAGAAGGTCGCCACCGGCGTCTACCTGCTCAAGCCGATCGCGCGACCGAACTCGTACGACGACGCCGGTTACGGCGCCTGACGGCAGGCAGCCACGAGGGCGCTCACGCGCCTAACATCCACGGCATGGACATCAGCCCGCAGACCATTCGCAGCACCGGCTTCAAGACGGTCAAGAAGGGGTACGACCCCGACGAGGTCGAGTCGTTCCGCAGCCAGGTGGCCTCGGCGGTCGAGACCGCCCAGAACCAGGCGACGGCGATGGAAGCCCGCGCTCGTGCCGCGGTCGCCAAGCTGCAGGAGCTGTCGCAGCAGGTCGCGGAAGGTTCGCGCGAGCCGCAGCCGGCGAAGACCGGCGACACCGAGAACATCAGCCGCACTCTGCTGCTGGCGCAGCGCACCGCCGACGCTGCCATCAGTGAGGCGCGGGTAGAGGCCGACCAGATCACCGCACAGGCCCGCGAGGAGGCGTCGCGTGTGCTGGACAGCGCACGCACGATGGCCACCAAGACCGTGGAGGACTCCCGCATCGACGCCCGCCGTGCCGTCGAGGACGAGCGTGTCAGGGCCGAGAACGAGGTGCAGGCGCTGCTGGCCCGTCGCGACTTCCTGCTCGGCGACGTCGACCATCTCGAGCAGTACCTGCAGGCCCAGCGCGAGCGTCTTCGCGACGCGGCGGTGCAACTGCAAGAGCTCGTCGACCGAGTGCCCGGCGGCCTCGGCGACATGCGCCGCCCGCTCCTGTCGGCCTCAGCGGAGGGTGGCGAGCCGGCGGCGGCAGCGGGCGCGGCCGCACCCGATGCGCGCGTCGACACGGCCCCCGAGGGCACCACCGCCGGCGAGGCGATCGACACCCCACCGAACACCGAGTACAGCGCCGCCCGCCCCAACGAGTGGCCCGACCAACCCGGCCCTTCCGACGACGCCACCCCAGCGGAAGCAGGGCAACGCGACACACCCGGCGCGCCGGGCGCGTTCGCCAAGCTCTCGGTGGACGACGACGACTCCAACCCGCTGTTCGTGCAGCAGCCGCAGCGAGCGGCGGATGTGAGCGCACTCGCGCTCTCGGGCAGCCAGGATGCCCAGGACAGCGTGTGGCGCCTGCTCGACGAGGAGGTCGCCTCCACCCAGGCTGCACAGGCGGCACTCGCGCTCGACGAGGTCACCGCCGAGGTTCCGGTCGTCAACTCGCCGGCGCCGCAGGATCCGTTCCGCATCGGCGGCGACGAGCTCCGATAACGCTTCGCCCTCGCCGGCGCGGCCGGTAGAGTTGGCACACGGCGTTGACGAGGCCATCACCTCCGAGCCTCCGGAAGAACAGCGTGCCGGCCGGTGGTCGGGGCGCCCAGTAGAACCGGACGGGTCCAGCCCGACATCGCTGGTCAGTCGAGTGGTCGCGGTCGCAGCAACCCGTTGCGGCAGCGGCAAGCAGGGTGGTACCGCGGGCCGGTCGGCTCGTCCCTGTGCAAGCCGCACAGGAGCCGTCGTGACCTATCCCACTGTTCAGCCGCAACCCTCGTTCCCCGCCGTCGAGCGCGAGGTGCTCGCGTTCTGGGATGGTGACCGCACGTTCGAGGCGTCTGTGGCGGCGCGAGAGGGCGCCGACGAGTACGTGTTCTACGACGGCCCTCCGTTCGCCAACGGTCTGCCGCACTACGGCCACCTGCTCACCGGCTTCGTCAAGGACGCGGTGCCCCGCTACCGCACGATGCGCGGCCAGCAGGTGCACCGCCGCTTCGGGTGGGACTGCCACGGCCTGCCCGCGGAGACCGTCGTCGAGAAGGAGCTCGGCGTGAGCGGTCACCCCGAGATCCTGCAGTTCGGGCTCGAGAAGTTCAACGACGCCTGCCGCACGAGCGTGTTGCGCTTCACCGACGACTGGCATCGCTACGTCACCCGCCAGGCGCGCTGGGTCGACTTCGAGAACGACTACAAGACCCTCGACCTCCCGTACATGGAGAGCG
>CAYZFZ010000312.1:0-4153 GCA_964477795.1 uncultured Bifidobacterium sp. | reverse complement strand
ACATCGAGGTAGAACCAGCCGAGCAGCGAGAAAGCGAGGATCTGGAACACGGAGTTGAGCGCGACGAGCACAGCGGCCAGTTCACGGTCGCCGCAGGCGAGGTCGTTCCACACGAGCACCATCGCGATGCAGCGCGCGAGCCCGACGATGATGAGCCCCGTACGGTACTCGGGCAGGTCGGAGAGCATCAGCCAGGCGAGCGCGAACATCACCGCCGGCCCCACCACCCAGTTCAGCACCAGCGACATGGCGAGCGAACGCCGGTCGGCCACCACATGACCGATGCGCGAGTACTTCACCTTCGCCAGCACCGGGTACATCATCAGCAGCAGGCCGGCGGCGATCGGCAGGCTGACGGTGCCGATCTTCACCTTGTCGAGCGTGTCGTCCAGGCCGGGGAAGATGCGGCCGAGCGCGAGCCCGGCCGCCATCGCGATGCCGATCCACAACGGCAGCAGCCGATCGAGCGTGGACAGACGCCCGGTGGGCGCAGCGATCGCGTGGTCGGTGTTGGTCATCGTCGTTCCGGTCGCGCGGCGACGCCGCCGCGGAGGCCTGCCTCCAGGCTTGCAAAGCGGTGGGCCGCGAGCCAAAGCCGCAGCAGGTGCCGCCGTTGCGCCGGGTCGGGGTCGTCGTCGTAGGCCTCGCGGGCGTGGAGGATGCGGCCGTTGTTGAGGAACTGCACGTCGCCGGGCTGGAAGTCCATCTCCACGTGGAAGGTGGGGTCGTTCGCCAGTCGCTCCAGCAGCTCCATCGCCTCCAGCTGGGCGGCCGTCAACCGGGGTGCGTCGGCATGCTGCTGGGAGTCGCGGATGTACCACCCGAGGTAGAACAGCCGCGGCACACCGTCCACGTCGTGCAGCGGCGCCAGAGTGAACCAGGCCGGCTCACCCGCGGGATTGTCGCCCTGGCGATCCCACCCCATCGGTTCGTAGAGCGCGCCCAGCAGGTCGGGCCGCCGCTCGAGCATCTCGTTGTAGAGCGCCCAGCTCGACACGAGCTTGCTCTCGCCACCCCGAGCCGCGCGCTGCAGGCACAGCAGGCCGATGATGTCGGCACCGTCGGTGTGGAAGTCCTGCCGCTCGCGTGTGCGGTACAGGCGAACCTTGCCGGCATCGGGTGGCAGGCGTTCGTCGCGTACATGGGTGAGCCGCTCGCCCTGCGCGTTCTGACCGACCGGCGTGCCGAGGTGGCAACCGAGGCCCGTGTAGGCGAGCTCGATCTCGTGCTCGCCGAGCAGGTCGATCGGGAACCGTCGCAGCAGCAGGAACCCGCGACCGGCTTCGAGCATCCGGCTCCACGCTGCGATCGCGGCGGACATCGTGCCGAGCGGGAACTCCTCGACGGTCATGGTGTCGGTGGTGACTCCGCGAGCGGCGGCGGCGCGGGCAGCGCCGGCGATCGCGGCGCGCTGCCCGTCGTCGAGGTCGATGCGCCAGCTGACGTCGGTGGTGACGTCGGCGGTGCGCCAGACCGCAGCACCGTGCTGCGGCCGGCGCGCGGCCGTTTCGAGTTGGTCGTCCGCTTGCACGGCCGGTTCAGCAGCAGCTGGCCGTCGGCGCCGGCACGACGTCTGCGGCGGGCGAGGCGCAGCAAGCGGTCTCCTGCACGGGCTCGGCGGCGCAGCACGCACTCTCGCCGGCGGCGGGCACCTTGTGCATCACGGGTGCATCGGCGAGCACCGTGTACACCTCCCACGGCTCGGCGTCGGGGCCGTGCACCCACACCTTGTCCTGCACCGCGTAGCAACAGGTGGTGTTCTCCTCCACGTCGGTGACGAGGCCCTCGCCGCGTAGCCGATCGGTGGCGGCGGTCACGAGATCGGAGCTCTCGACCTCCACGCCGAGGTGGTTGAGCGTGCCGCCCTGACCGGGGTTCTGGATGAGCACCAGCTTCAGCGGGGGCTCGGCGATGGCGAAGTTGGCGTAGCCGTCGCGGATCTTGGCGGGCTCGGTGGCGAACAGCTTCGAGTAGAACTCGATGGCGCTGTCGATGTCGTTGACGTTGAGGGCGAGCTGGACTCGGGACATGGGATGCTCCTGACTGATAGATTGACGTTCGTCGATGACACGCATCATACGGATAGATCGACGAATGTCAATATGTTGGGAGGCGAAATGTCGAAGCAACTGATCGCGAGGATCGACGCATGCTGCGCCCCGGTCGGCAGCGCCGCGTTCGACACTGCGGATGCCGTCGAGCTGGCCGAAGGGTTCGGTGCGCTCTCGGATCCTGTGCGCCTGCACCTGCTCTCGCTGATCACTGCCAACGGCGAGCTCGGCGCGTGCGTGTGCGACCTCATCGAACCGTCGGGTCGCTCGCAGCCGACGGTGAGCCACCACCTGAAGATCCTGCGCGAGGCGGGGCTGGTGACGGTGGAGAAGCGCGGCCGCTGGGCGTGGTACTTCGTCGTGCCCGAGCGGATCGCCGCGCTGAAGGCCGCGCTGGGCTGAACCGCGTCAGTCGCCGGCGTCGACGGTGGCGAGCGACACGCGCACTCCGTCCGGCAGTGGCGGCAGCCGAAGCGCCAGCAGCCAGGCGAGCAGCACGAACGCGGCCGAGCCCCACAGCGCCGCGGTGAGGTCGCCCCACAGGTACAGCAGGCCGGACAGCAGCGTGCCCACGAGCCGGCCGGCGGCGTTGGCCGAGTAGTAGAAGCCGACGTCGAGCGCGACCTCGTCGTCGTCGGCGTACGCGAGCACGAGGAACGAGTGCAGTGCCGAGTTCATCGCGAATGCGATGCCGAACACCACCAGCCCGCCGACGATCACGGTCGTGACGGCGACGCCGAGCGCGACGAGCATGGCGATCGCCGTCGACACGGCGGTGAGCACGAGCGCCCATTCCTGCGTCGCTCGCACCTCGTCGACTTCGCGCCCGCCGCGGGCTAGGAACCGCGGGGCGAAGGACTGCACGACCCCGTAGCCGATCACCCACACGGCCAGGAACCCGCCGACGCCGCGCCCCGACCAGTCGAGCTCGTCGGCGAGGAACACCGGCAGGGCGACGACGAACCAGATGTCGCGCGACCCGAACAAGAACACGCGAGCCGCCGACAGTCGGTTGATCGCGGTCGACTTCGAGAGCACCGACCGCAACGGCGGCTTGCGCTTCGACCTGCCGATGTCCTCGTTCAGGAACACGAGCAGACCCACCACGGTGACGGCGAGCGCGCCCACCATCGACCAGAGCGCGCCGTCGTACCCGACCCCCGACAGCAGCGCCGCGCCGACGAAGAAGCCGACACCCTTCAATGCGTTCTTCGAGCCGGTGAGGATCGCGACGAGACGGAAGAGCGACCCGTCGCCGGCGACGGTCTTCACCGCCGACTTCGAGCTCATCTTCGTCAGATCCTTGGCGATCCCCGACAGCGCCTGCATCGCCATCACGAACGTCACCGACAGCCAGCGCTGCCAGGACGGCGACTCGAAGGTGAGCGCTGCGAGGGCGACGATCTGCAGCGCGAGCCCGGCAACGAGCGTGCGGTTCAACCCGCGGCGCGACCCCACCCAACCGCCGAGCAGGTTGGTGACGATGCCCATGAACTCGTAGGCGAGGAACAGGAATGCAATCGCCACCGGCGAGTAGCCGAGCTCGTTGAAGTGCAACAGCACCAGCATCCGCAGCGCACCGTCGGTGACAGTGAACACCCAGTAGCCGGCGGTGACCAGGACGTAGTTGCGCAGCTTCATCAGGCGGGAACGATCGACGCCGCGACCTTGGCGGCGAGCTCGGCCATGCGGTGCACGTAGCCGAACTCGTTGTCATACCAGACGAGCACCTTCACCAGCCGCCCGTCGATCACCATCGTCGATGGCCCGTCCACGATCCCCGATCTCGTGTCGTTGACGTAGTCCGCCGAGACGAGCGGCCGATCCTCGAACCCGAGCACGCCCTTCAGCTCGCCGTCGGCTGCGTCGCGCAGCAAGCCGTTGACCTCGTCGACGGTGACGTCGCGCGCCAAGGTGAACACGCAGTCGGTGAGCGCCGCGTTCAGCAGCGGCACTCGCACCGCGAGCCCGTTCAGCTTCCCGGCCAGCTCGGGGTAGATCAGCGTGATCGCCGTCGCCGACCCGGTGGACGTGGGCACCAGCGAGTTCAGCGCCGACCTGGCCCGGCGAAGGTCCTTGTGCGGGGCGTCGACGATCACCTG
>CAYZFZ010000311.1:0-4182 GCA_964477795.1 uncultured Bifidobacterium sp. | reverse complement strand
CCGGAGCAGCGCGTCGTGAGCGAGCGCAACTGTCGCAATCGGCAGCGAGTCGAGCGCGAAGTCGGCCTCGCGGATCGCGAAAGCGTCGCGAATCGTGCCGGAGAGCCGGGCGATGACGAGCGCGACCGTTGCAACGCCGATGATGGCGGCGGCGTGCTCGCCGGTCTCGGTCACTTCGATCTCCACGCGGGGTAATCCTTTCGAAACGATCACCCCTAGCTTTCCCGGCCGGGGGTGAGCAGAGCAACTCTAGAAGTCCAGAGCCGACAGGTCGGGTATCCACCGCTGAGAACGGTCGATGGCCCGGGCCCACTGCTCGCGGTCGAGGGTGCCGTTCGGCTCCACCACCTGGCGCGGCTTCCAGGCGTCGGCGATGTCGTCGAACGAGTTCCACACCCCCACGGCCAGGCCCGCCAGGTAGGCGGCGCCGATCGTCGTCGCCTCCGTGTGGCGCGACACCTCCACCGGTCTGCCGGTGGTGTTGGCCAGCGCCTGCACGAACGTCGGGTTCTCGCTCATCCCGCCGTCGATGCGCAGTACCGGCACCTTCGCGCCGGTACCGGCCTCGGCCGCGGCGACGAGATCGGCGCGCCGGTGGGCGACGCCCTCCAGCACCGCCCGCGTGATCTGCGGGCGGCCACTGCCGCGGGTGAGGCCCAGCATCGTGCCGCGGGCGCCGTAGTCCCAGTGCGGGGTGCCCAGCCCCATGAGCGCGGGCACGTAGACGACGCCGTCGGACGTGTCGCACCGCGCGGCAACCTCGTGGCTCTGCGCCGGGTTGTCGAGGATGCCGAGGTCGTGCACGAGCCACTCGACGTTGGTGCCCGCCGACAGCATGATCGCCTCGACGCCCCATGTGCAGCGGCCGTTGCGGCTCCAGGCGACGATCGGGAAGATGCCCTCGCTCGTCCGGTTGCCGGTGGTTGGCGCCGCCGCGTCGGTGCACAGGTCGAGCATGCCGCCCGAGCCGAACGTGATCTTCGCCTGGCCGGGCCGCACGCAGCTCTGGCCGACGAGGCTGCCCTGCTGGTCGCCGACGAGTGCGGCCAGCGGCGGCGCGCCGGGTAGCGCCGTGGCCTCACCGAACAGCGAGGACGTGTCGACCAGCGCCGGCAGCATCGTCGAGGGCAACTGCAGCGCGCTGCACGCCGTGTTCGACCAGCCCGATGCGTCGGGCTTGAGCAGGCCGGTGACGGCCGCGTTGGAGTGGTCGGTGACGTGCACGCTGCCGTTGCTGAGCACCCACGCGACCCATGTGTCGACGGTGCCGAAGCACAGGTCGCGCTCGCGGCCCGGATCGTACGTGTTGAGCAGCCAGGCGACCTTCGTCGCCGACTGGTTCGGTGCCAGCTGCAGCCCGTGCTCGGACTTGGCCGTGATGCAGTCGAAGACGGTGCGCAGGTCTTGCCAGCCGATGCCGGGGCCGACGGGCTCGCCGGTGGCGCGATCCCACACGATCGTGCTCGCCCGCTGGGCGGTGATGCCCACCGCCTGCACGGGCCCCGCTTCGGCGAGCGCCGCGTGCGAGACCTGCAGCACGGCGGTGGCCATGCCGGCCGCATCGAACTCCACCATGCCGGGGAACGGCGACTGCGGAGGGAACGCACGGAAGTGCAGCGAGGCGACCTCACCGTCCGGGCGGACGACCGCGGCGCGCAGCCCGGACGTCCCGACATCGACCACCAGCACGCTCATCAGGATCCCCCTTCGATCTCGTCGTCGCCCGCCGCCCGCGGCGTGCGCTGCGTGGTGGGCATCAGCCCTCGCTTGCGCAGCGCGCTGCCCAGCCCACCGCCGACGAGGCCGGCCGTGAGCACGACCGTGAACGTGAAGAACACGCCGATCCAGCTCACCGTGCCGCCGCGCAGCAGCTTCACGACGACGAACACCGTTTGCGCGGCGAGGTAGGTGCCGCCGGCGCAGACCAGCCCGTGCAGCAGGGGGTAGCCGGTGCGCTGCGTCCAGGCCGCGATGCCGGCACCGAGCGTGAACCCGGCCAGCGCGGCCAGCCACAGCACCGAGGTCCACGGTGAGCCCGGGTCGTGGTCGGCCATCAGGCGCGAGCCGATGGAGAACGGCACCGCGAAGACGAGGGCGACCCACGCACCCTGCTGCAGCGCCGACCGGTCGAGCGTGCTCATGGCCAGGCCACCTCGCCGAACGGGGTGTGCAGGCCGAGCTTGCCCGGGTTGAGGATGCCGTGGGGGTCGAGTGCCTGCTTGAGCGACTGCAGCACCGGCAGCGCGCTACCCAGCGCCTGGGGCACGAAGCGCGCACGATTGAGGCCCACCCCGTGGTGGTGCGACAGGTTGCCGCCGTTGGCCAGCACGGCGCGCTGGCCGGCGTCCCACAGTGCCACGTACGTCGCGTCGATCTCGCCGGGCGGGGGAGTGGCGGCGAAGGTGAAGTACAGGCACGCCCCGTCGAGGTAGCTGTGCGACAGGTGGCAGGTGGCGGCCCGCGCGTGGGGCACGGCCATCATCGCCGCGCGCACACCGTCGAAGATGGCGGGCAGCGCCGACCACGGGGCGGCGATCTCCAGCGTGTCGACAACGAACCCCTTGCGGGTGAGCGCCTGCAGCGCGCTGGTGTCGTTGCGATGGTGCATCCAGCGCTCGACGAGTTCGCGAGGCAGCGGGGTGGCCGCGGCGCACTCGTCGTCCACGACGGCCATCGTGGCGGCCACCAGCGTCTCGTCGCCCTCGTCCAGCACCAGCAGCACGCAGTACTCGCCGTCGCCGCCCTGGCCGCGCTGGCTCTCGGGCGCGTCGTAGAGGCGCAGCACGGCAGGTGTCGCCCCGCGGCGCAGGATCCGCCGGCATGCCTCCAGCCCGTCCTCGAACGATGCGAACGCGTACGCGGCGCGCTGCTCGGACGGTGGCACGGGGTGAGCCTTCAACCACACGCGGCTGACCACGCCGAGCGTGCCCTCGCTGCCGACGAACAGCTGGGTGAGATCCGGGCCCTGGGCGCCGGCGGGGAAGCCGCCGGTGCGCACGATCGAGCCGTCGGCCAGCACCACCTCGAGCCCGACGACCATGTCCTCGATCTTGCCGTAGCGGGTGCTGTACTGGCCGGCACCGCGGCAGGCCACCCAGCCGCCGACGGTGGCGATGTCGAAGCTCTGCGGGAAGTGCCCGACGGTGAGGCCGTGCGCGGTGCGCAGCTCGTCCTCCAGCTCGGGCCCGAACGTCCCCGGCAGCACCTCCACGATGCCCGCGACCGCATCGACGGAGACGATGCCCTGCAGTGCGGTGAGGTCGAGCAGTACCCCACCGAACACGGGGATCGATGCGCCGAGCACGCCGCTACGACCGCCGGCCGGTGTGACCGGCACCCGGGCGTCGTTGCATGCGGCGAGCACTGCCGCCACCTCGCCGGTGCTCGCCGGCCGGGCGACGACTGCCGCCCGCTGCAGCACCTGGCCGGCCAGCGACCAGTGCATCGCCAGCGGCCACCAGTCGCGGCTGGCCTCTGCCGTCGCCGACAGGTCGGTGACGGTGGCGCAGCAGCCGGCAAGCCGGGCCAGGAAGCCCTCGGGCAGGGGCGCGGCATCGCCGAGGCGAGCGGCCGTACCGGTGAGCTCGATCGGTGGGGTTGGCTGCATCATCTCGTGGTCTCCGGCTCGGCGGCGCTGCTGCTGGTGCGCGCAGCCAGGTCTTCTGCTGCGCACAGCTCGCGGAAGTGGGCGAGCTGCCGCGCGGTTTCGTCAGCATCCCAGCCCAGCTCGCCGGCGAGCAATGCGGCGACCGCCGGCGCGGCGGCGACGGCAGCGGCGCGGTCCATCAGGCGGGCGCGTGTGCGACGGCTGAGCACGTCGTCGAGCGTGCGCGCCATCTCGTGACGGGCGGCGTGGACGGCCTCGGCGCGCAGGTAGGGCATGCCCGCCACCAGTGGCTCGCCGAGCGCGGGGTCGGCCTGCACGAGCGCCTGCACCTCGCCGGCGAGCGTGCCGTAGCGCGTGGCCAGGTGGGCCGCCGGCGAACCGGCGGGTTGCGCTCGGTAGCCCTTCGCGCCCAGCAGCGGCAGCGTGGCCGTGCGGCACGTGGCGGTGACACCGAGTCGCTCGGCTGCGGCGTCGATCGTGTCCTGCGCCATCTCCCGGTAGGTCGTGAGCTTGCCGCCGGTGATGCTGAGCACGCCCGCGGCACTGGTGGTGAGCGAATGATGCCGCGACAGGTC
>CAYZFZ010000310.1:1772-4196 GCA_964477795.1 uncultured Bifidobacterium sp. | reverse complement strand
CACGCCATCGTGTACCTCGGCATCGGCATTCAGAGCAACCAGGCCCGGCTGATGAAGGAGGGCAGGTTCTACCCCGGCAACGGGTTGGAGCGCATCGTCGCGTATCACGAGCGGCAGGACGAACGCTTCGCCGAGGCAGCCCACGAGCTGTCACTGCGCTACGGCAAGCCCATCCTCACGGCCACCGAACTTGCCGTTGCCGACCCCGACAACGCCGGCCCGAGAGCAGTCCGCGCCACCGGGCGGTTGTGCTACGCCAGCGGGAACCGCGCGGTCACGGCGCTGGGCCACCTGTGGCAGTACGCCCAGTTCCGCGAGCGGCGCGGGCTGGCCGGGGAAGATCGGCGCTGAGTGGCCCGGCGCCGGCGGAACCCGTACCCCGGCCTCCTCGCCGTCGCGCTCGTCGCCGCGCTGGTGCTCGGCGGCTGCTGGCGCTTCGCCGACAGCCGTGCCACGAGTGGCGATGTGGCCGTGGCCACCACCGACGGCTCGTCGGTGCCCACCACTCCGGCCACGCTCACGACCCCGGTGCTCTCCGTCCGGCGTGCCCCGGCGGTGCTGTCACGCAACGCCAGCGTCGCCGCGCTGCGGGCCGACCTGCAACCGCTGCTCGACACCATCGGCAGCACCTCCTGCTTCGCACTGTCCATCGACGGCCTGCCGGTGGCAGCCGTCAACGACACCGAGCCGCTGCGGCCGGCGAGCAACGTCAAGCTGATCACCGCGTCGGTCGCGCTGCAGGTGCTCGGCGCCGACTTCGTGTACACCACCACGGTGAACGGCGCGGTCGGTGCCGGGGGAGTGGTGGCCGGCAACCTGTACCTCGTCGGCGGCGGCGACCCGCTGCTCAGCAGCGCCTGGTGGGACGGCCCCAGCCAGAAGTTCCCGCCGTTCAACGTCACCTCCATCGAGGCGCTGGCCGACTCCGTCAAAGCGGCAGGCGTCACCGCCGTCACCGGCTCGGTGATCGGCGACGCCAGCCGGTACGACGACGAGTGGTACCTGCCCACGTGGGCGGACTCGCTGCACTTCAGCGAGGGCGGCCCGCTGTCGGCGCTGCTCGTCAACGACTCGCGCGAGGCCGCCGACCGATCGTCCAACGACCCCGCAGTGGGCGCCGCGACCGTTCTCACCCAGCTGCTGCAAGCGCGCGGCATCACGGTGGGCGGTGCCCCGGGCAAGGGCACGGCCGACGGTTCGCCGGTGGTGGCCTCCATCGACTCGCAGCCGTTGCCGGCGGTGCTCGCGGAGATGCTCACCACCAGCGACAACAACACCGCCGAGCTGATGCTGAAGGAGATGGGTCTGAAGGCCGGGGGAGCTCCCACCACGGTGGCCGGCATCACGGTCGTGATGGACACGCTCACCGAGTGGGGGATCCCGCTCGACGGGGTGACGCTCGTCGACGGGTCGGGCCTGTCGGACGAGAACCGGCTCACCTGCGCAGCCCTGCTGGCGGTGCTGCAGCGAGGTTCGGTCGACGACGCCGTCGGGCAGGGGTTGCCGGTCGGCGGCCAGGTCGGCGGCACGCTGTACGACGCGTTCCAGGAGGGAGAGCCGCTGTCGGGCATCATCCGGGCGAAGACCGGCACGCTGGACAACACCGACGGGGTGCCGGACAAGCCGGGCGCGAAGTCGCTCAGCGGCTACATCCCCGTCGACGGTGGCGGCGCGATCGAGTTCTCGCTGCTGCTCAACGGGGAGACGATCACGAACAAGACCGAGTACCGGCCCACGTGGGAGCTGTTCGCCTCGATCCTCGCCGCCTACCCCACCGGCCCCACGCCGGCCACGCTGGCACCGAGATGAGCGTGCGGCAGCTGCCGATGTTCCCCCTCGGCAGCGTGCTGGTGCCGGGCAGCGCGCTGTCGCTGCACGTCTTCGAACCCCGCTACCAGGCCCTCGTGAAGGACTGCGTGGCGGCCCCCGACCACGAGTTCGGCGTCGTCCTCATCGACCGTGGTCACGAGGTCGGCGGGGGCGACGTCCGCCGCAAGGTGGGCGTCGTTGCCCGCATCGTGCGGGTGGCCGAGCTCCCGGGCGGGCGGTTCGCGGTGATCGCAGTCGGCCTCGGCCGGTTGCGGGTGCTGCAGTGGCTGGCCGACGCGCCCTACCCGTGTGCCGAGATCGAGGAGTGGCCCGACGACGACGAGCCCGTGGATCGTGAGCTGCTCGCGTCGGTGACCACCCGCACCCGCCGGGCGCTGGCACTGGCGACGGAGCTGGGTGACCCCGTCGAGAGCACCGAGCTCGGCCTGGACGCGAACGACAGCGACGCGGCCACCAGCTACCAGCTGGCCGACGCTGCGCCCATCGGAGCCGACGACCGCTACCGGCTGCTCTGCGCGCCGGGCCCGGCCGCTCGGCTGCGCATGCTGGCAACCCTGCTCGACGACGTCGAGGCCGCCCAGCAGTTCCGCCTAC
>CAYZFZ010000310.1:0-1762 GCA_964477795.1 uncultured Bifidobacterium sp. | reverse complement strand
GGCGTGGGTCTCTCGCTCGCTGCGCTCGCTCCGTTCCCCCGATGACCTCGGTGAAATCGTCCCCGGCGGTAGGGGAAGCCAGCGCCCGCGTGCTACACATGTGGCGTGCCCGACCAGGACCGTGAGACCAAGAACAAGGCACCGGAGGGCCAGGTCGCCCAGACGGTGCAGCTCGTCAAGGACTATGCCCGCCAGGAGCTGCGCGATCCGTTGGGCAACACCGGCCGCTGGATCGGGTGGGGCCTGGCCGGCGCGCTGTGCATCGGTCTCGCCACCGGCCTCCTCGTCCTCGGCCTGCTGCGCATGCTGCAGACCGAGTGGCCGGGCACGTTCGGGGGGCGCTGGACGATGCTGCTGCCGTACCTGTTCGGCCTCCTCTTCGCCGCGGTCGTCATCGGGCTCGCCGTCATGCGGATCAACAAGCACCCACTCACCAAGGAGCAGCGCTGACCATGGCCCACCAACGCATCACTCGCGCCGACCTCGAATCGAAGTTCCGTGAGACGCAGAGCGGCTGGCAGGGCAAGCTCAACGACAAGAAGCAGACGCTGATGACGGTCGCCACCGCCGGCGGCGTCGTGCTGCTGCTCATCTTCTTCCTGCTCGGCAAGCGCTCTGGTCGCAAGAAGACCACGTTCGTCGAGATCCGGCGGGTGTAGGCCGCGTGGCGCGCAGAGCAAGGCTGCTCTCGCCGACCGCCCTCCTGCGGCGCAGCGCGCTGTACAAGGGCGTGCTCGGTGGCAACCGTGGCTGGATGGCGGTGGGCGCCGTGCTGTGGGGGCCGCGGCTGATGCGGCGCATGTTCGGCAAGCAGGAGGAGGTCGTCGCGGTCGAGCGCCTCACGGCCGGGCAGTTCGTGCGCCTCGAGTCGATCAAGCCGCCCACGCGCAGGGAGCGCAAGGCGGCGCGGCGCGCCCGCTGACACGCGGTCTGTCTCCGCGCTGGCGGGCGGTTCCCGGTCGCCGGCCAGGCACACTGGTGCGATGAAGGTGCTCTTGCGCAACCCGCGCCGCGAACTCGTCATCGAGGGCAGGCGCAGTGTGAACTCCCTGCTCGCCGAGCTGCAGCTGCCGCGCGAGTCGCACCTCGTCATCCGCAACGGCACGCTCGTGCCCGGCGACGCAGAGCTCACCGCCGACGACGTGGTGGAGATCCGGCCCGTGATCTCCGGGGGCAGCTGATGGTGGCAATGGGGTCGAAGTGCCGGGTGTGCAAGGCCCCGGCGATCATCGACCTTCCCCGCCACAACGCCCACTTCTGCGCCGAGCACTTCCTCGAGCTGTGCCGCCGGCAGGTGGTGAAGGCGATCGAGCGGTTCGACATGTTCGGCCCCGACGACCGCATCCTCGTGGCCGTCTCCGGCGGCAAGGACAGCCTCGCCGTGTGGGACCTGCTCGTCGACCTCGGCTACCACGCGGATGGGCTGTACATCGGTCTCGGCATCGGCGAGTACAGCGACACGTCCGCGGAGTACGCACGCGCGTTCGCTGCCGAGCGCAGCCTGCACCTGATCGAGATCTCGCTGCGCGCGGACTACGGCTACGACGTGCCCACCGCCGCGAGGGCGAGCAAGCGTGTGCCGTGCAGTGCGTGCGGCATCAGCAAGCGGCACCTGTTCGACAAGGCGGCGCTCGACGGCGGCTACACGGTGCTCGTCACCGGCCACAACCTCGACGACGAGGCTGCGGTGCTGTTCGGCAACACCCTGCGCTGGGACGTGGAGTACCTCTCGCGCCAGCTACCGGTGCTGCCCGCGCGCCAC
>CAYZFZ010000309.1:0-4216 GCA_964477795.1 uncultured Bifidobacterium sp. | reverse complement strand
CTGCGAAGAAGGCCGCTCCGGCCAAGAAGGCAGCTCCTGCGAAGAAGGCCGCTCCCGCGAAGAAGGCAGCTCCTGCGAAGAAGGCCGCTCCGGCCAAGAAGGCAGCTCCTGCGAAGAAGGCCGCTCCCGCGAAGAAGGCAGCTCCTGCGAAGAAGGCCGCTCCGGCCAAGAAGGCAGCTCCTGCGAAGAAGGCCGCTCCGGCCAAGAAGGCTCCGGCCAAGAAGGCAGCGGCAACCAAGAAGAAGTGAGGCCTCGCGCCACACGGTGATCAATGGGGGGCTTCGGCCCCCCATTCGCCATTTTCGGCGCCGGTGCAGGAAGATGTCGCGATGGATGCGATCTGCGACGACCTGCACGCCGAACACCTCGCGCTGGACGCGCTCGTGGCGGGCCTCAGCGAGGACCAGTGGTCGCTGGCCACGCCGGCCGCAGACTGGTCGATCCGCGACCAGATCAGCCATCTGTGGTTCTTCGATCAGCGCGCGGCGATGGCGCTTCGCGACCCGGAGGCGTTCGCGGCCGACATGCAGCAGCTGCTTGCCGCTGGAGGCACGAAGGCGTCGATCGAACCGGGCCGGGCGATCACCGGTGGCGAGTTGCTCGCGGCGTGGCGCGCCGATCGTGCCGACCTTCTCGGCCTTGCCCGCACGGTGGACCCCTCGTCGCGGGTGCCGTGGTACGGCCCGGCGATGGCCGCCCGCTCGTTCATCACGGCTCGGCTGATGGAGACCTGGGCACACGGGCAGGACGTGGCCGACGCGCTCGGCGTCACCCGCCCCGCAACAGCGCGCCTCAAGCACGTCGCCCACATCGGCGTGCGCGCCCGCCCCTTCAGCTACCTCATCAACGGCCTCGCGATGCCGGACGCTCCGATCCATGTCGCGCTGCGGGCACCGGACGGCTCGTCGTGGGAGTGGGGCGAACCCGCACCGGATCGCGTCACCGGCGACGCGCTCGACTTCTGCCTCGTCGTCACACAGCGCCGCCACCCGGCCGACACCGGCCTCGTGGTGGAAGGCCCGGCCGCGCAGGAGTGGATCGGCATCGCGCAGGCCTTCGCCGGCGAGCCCGGTAGCGGCCGCCGACCCGGCCAGTTCCGCCGCTGAGCCGCCGGCGCTGGCTCGGCCGGCGCCGAGTGCTAGAACAAGCGCCGAGGAGGAAAAACCGATGAACACTGAGCGGTCCACCATCGAGGCGCTGCGAGGATCTCGGGTCGTCGCCTACACACTCGGGGCGATCCTGCTGGTGGCAGGGTTGATCCTCATGTTCTGGCCCGACCGCACGCTCACCGTCGTCGCCCGGCTCACCGGAATCCTGCTGGTCGTGCTCGGCGCCGGCGACCTCATCGACGACGTCAAGAACCACCACGGTGGCACCTACGGGCTGCTGCTGGCGCTGCGCGGCGGCCTCAACCTCGTGTTCGGTCTGATCCTCGTGTTCTGGCCCCACGTCACGGTGCGCGTGGTGGTGTGGGTCTTCGGTCTCAGCCTGGTGCTCACCGGTGTCGCCTGTCTGCTCGCGGCGCGGGGCATCGTCGGCGAGCTGCGCCGAGCCACGTTCATCCGGGGGGTGGTCACCACCGCGTTCGGTCTGGCGATCATGATCTGGCCCAGTGCAACGCTGAAGGCGGTTGCCTTCCTCGCCGCGTCGCTGCTCATCGTGGTCGGGCTGTTCCTGCTGTGGTCGGGCTACATGCTCAGCACGGCCGCCCGCGTGGCACTGGCGTCGGCGTCGGGCGGATCCTCGCCCGTCGACGCGTCCGCAGCCGACCACGAGGGCTGATGCCCGTTCCGTGACCAGCCCATCGGCGGCCATCCCAGCCACCCGCGGACGCGGCCGGGCTACAGGTCGGTGATCCGCTTGAAGACCTCGGCGGAGCCGGTGCCGCCCGCTGCGTCAGCCACGCCGTAGCGGGCACCGAGGCCGGCGAGACGGTCGGTGATGCGGGCGCGGAACGCAGCCAGCTGATCCGTGTCGACGGCCTTCATCGTGCTCTCGAACTGGCTCTCGTGCGCTTCCAGCGCATGTAGCTTGCGCTCCACGGACGCGCCGACGTCCTCCACGTGATCGGGCGCCTCCGCCTCCCACAGCAGCAGCGTGTGCGGCCGGTGCGAGGGCAGCCCGTGATCCTTGTGGAAGTGCGGGTCGCGGGCGGCGACGATGCCGTCGCAGGCGAGCAGGCCGGCCTCGCGATGGTCGGGGTGCAGCCGGTAGTGCTTCCACGGGTCGTGGGCGAGCACGACCTCCGGCCGCAGCATGCGGATCACGCGAGCGACCTCGCCGCGCAGCTCCAGGCTGTTCTGCAGCTCACCGTCGACCTGCCCGAGGAAGACCACCTCACCGGCGTTCGCACCCCCGAGACGGCGTGCCGCCTCGCGCTGCTCGCGCTGGCGCGTCGCGATCAACGCGGGCACGTCGGCATCAGCGTTCCACGTGCCCTTCGAGCCGTCGGTGAGGACGAGGTGGTGGACGATGCAACCCGCGGCCGCCCACTTGGCCAGCGTGGCGCCGGCGCCGAACTCGACGTCGTCGGGATGGGCCCCGATCGCGAGTGCCGACGCGGGGGTGGGCAGGTCGCGCGAGATCAGCGACGGAGCAGGGTCCGGCTGGCCGGGTTCGTTGGCAGCCATGCGGGCAGCACTTCCTGCACCAGCGGGTGCATCAGGTCGGATGGGGTGTCGATGTCCAGCGCGAGCAGCGGATCGCGGCGCACCGCGACGGGCAGGCGCCCGGCGATCGCGCGGCGGAGGTGGCGGTGGAACGAGCCCGGGCCGTACTCGAAGGAGAACGCCAGGTCGGTGGGCAGCGCGGCCACGTTGGTGCCGTCGTTGCGCGCGTCGGGCACCAAGGTGATCGTGTCGGCGATGGCCACGCCGGCAAGCGACGGCGCGCGCGGCAGGTCGCCGTGGGCGACGATCACGTGCCCCACGCCGTGACCGCGCAGGTCGTCGATGCTGCGGTTGACCGCCGCGTTCAAGCCGACGCCGGGGTGCCACAGCACGGTGGCACCGTGGGCCACCGCCCAGGCGGCCACTGCGTCGTTGTCGCAGGCGACGAACACCGGCAGCTCGCCGGCGGCGGCGAGCACCTGCTCGGCTGTCCAGCGGGCGAGTGCCTCGCGCTCGCCGGGTGAGAGCACGCCGGCCAGCCGTGCCTTGGCATCGGCGAACGACTTCACCGGCACGAGCACGACGGGGTTCACCGCGTGCATCGTAGAGGGCGGGGCCGCCGGCGGGGGCTGTCCGCTGCAGTGTGTGCGCCTACGCTGTGCCGATGCCGATCAACGTTGCGGTCATCGGGGCGGGGTCGTGGGGAACGACGGTGGCGGCGCTGGCCGCCGAGAACACGCCCACCACCCTCTGGGCGCGCCGCGACGCGCTCGCCGACTCGATCAACCGCGACCACGTCAACGTCGACTACCTGCCCCAGTTCACTCTCCCCGAGGCGCTGCGCGCCACCTCCTCGATGCAGCACGCGGTCGCCCACGCCGACGTGCTGGTGATGGCCGTGCCATCCCACGGCTACCGCGAGGTCGCCGCCGAGGCGGTTCGCTCGCTGCGGCCGTGGGTGCCCGTCGTGAGCCTCGCGAAGGGCCTGGAGCGCAACACGCGCAAGCGGATGAGCGAGGTCACCCGCGACGAGATGCCGGGCCACCCGGTCGCCGTGCTCACCGGGCCAAACCTGGCCAAGGAGATCCTCAGCGGGCAGCCGGCCGCCAGCGTGGTCGCCATCGACAACGGCGACATCGCGGCCGAACTGCAGCGCATTTTCGGCCGCCCCAGTCTGCGCATCTACTCGAACACCGACGTGGTGGGCTGCGAGGTGGGTGGCGTCGTCAAGAACGTCATCGCGATCGCGGCGGGCATGGCCGAGGGCATGGGCTTCGGCGACAACACGCGAGCGACGCTGATCACCCGCGGGCTCGCCGAGATGACCCGGCTGGGCACCGCCATGGGTGGGCAGGCGGCGACCTTCGCCGGCCTTGCCGGCATGGGCGACCTGATCGCGACGTGCTCGTCGAAGCAGAGCCGCAACAACATGGTGGGCTTCGAGCTGGGCGCCGGCAAGACGATCGAGGAGGTGCTGGCTGCGATGAACATGGTGGCCGAGGGTGTGAAGAGCTCGCCCAGCGTGCTCGACCTGGCTCGCCGGTACGGTGTGGACATGCCGATCACCGAGCAGGTGTTGGCGGTGTGCCATCAGGGGCGGCCGGCCC
>CAYZFZ010000308.1:0-4257 GCA_964477795.1 uncultured Bifidobacterium sp. | reverse complement strand
GGTGCCCAGTGCACGGTGAGGCGCGTTGACTGCGATAGGCGGCCATGCCATGACCAAGTCGCCGAGCCAGGGCAACTCCTCAACGACCTGAACAACGCTGGTGGGCGCAGAGGGACTCGAACCCCATTCACTGGCCCTTGTCACGCTGCTGTCCCGCCTTGTCAGATCCGGATTGATTAGGCAGGAATAGGCTAGCATGGGATGCGTTAGGGCACGCGGGGTGCACGAAAGTGGCGAAAGAGGGGAACCGATCCGGTGACAACCAGGCGAAACTTCGGCAAGATTCGACAGCTACCGTCCGGGCGTTTCCAGGCGTCCTACATGGGTCCCGACCTCGGCAGGCACGTCGCGCCGGTCACGTTCGACGCCAAGGGGTACGCCGAGGGGTGGCTGGAACAGGAACGGCAGATCATCCAACGCGGGGAATGGACAGCGCCGGCCGCACGCGCCGAGGCCAAGCGGCGAGACGACGCGCTCACGGTCCGGTCCTATGCCGAGGCCTGGTTGGCTGGCAGGAAGCTACGCCCGACCACGCAGAAGGACTACCGGCACCTACTCGACGCGGCGATCCTGCCCGGCCTTGGTGATCGCAAGCTGTCCGAGCTGACCAGGGCCGACGTCCGCCGCTGGTGGGCGGGCCTGGACGCCGCCAAGCCCCGCACGAACGCCAAGGCCTACTCGCTGTTACGGACGATCCTCGGCGGCGCCCTGGACGACGAGGAACTAGCGAGCAACCCGGCTCAGATCCGCGGCGCCGGCGTCAGTAAACGCGAACGGATGATCGAGCCGGCCACACTCCCCCAGCTCGCCACGATCACGGAGGCCATGCCCGAGCGGCTACGCCTGGCCGTGCTGCTGGGCAGCTGGTGCGCACTGCGCTACGGCGAGGTAGCAGCCCTGCGGCGCTCCGACGTCGACCAGGACCGCGGCGTGATCAAGGTCAGGCGCGGCGCGGTGTGGCTCAAGGGCAGGACCATCTCAGGACCGCCCAAGACAGCGGCTGGCGCCCGTGACGTGGCCTACCCGCCGCACCTGGCGCCGATCATCCGCGACCACATCGCCGGCCACGCCCAGTGGGGCAAGGATGGCCTGTTGTTCCCGTCGACGTCGGGCGGACCCATCACACCCTCGGCGTTCTTCAAGCCCTGGAACAAGGCCAGGAAGGCCGCCGACAGGCCCGATCTGCGGTTCCACGACCTGAGGCACACCGGCGCCGTCCTGGCCGCCCAGGAAGGCGCCACACTGGCCGAGCTGCAGGCCCGCCTAGGGCACACCACGCCGGCCGCGGCCATGATCTACCAGCACGCCGCCAGCGACCGCGACAAGGCCCTAGCTGAACGACTCAGCCGGCGCGCGACGGGTGGCGCGTCGTGAGGCTCAAGAGGAGCAACAGGGAGTCACTGGACATGAGCGACGGCCGAACGCTCGACCAAGTCGCGATCTTCTGCGACGCGGGCTCACATCAGAAGTGGTGGCTAGCGTCGATCGCGCTCACCTACGGCGGTAGGGCAATCCCCCTGTCCGCCCCACAAGTGGGCGATGATCGGTTGGTCGACCGTAGTCAGATCGCACGACGTGACGGGATGCACCCTGGTTGGATCTATCTGGTAGATGACGAGGTGGCCGAGTCTGATACGCGTGGCGGCCAGGTTCGGTCCCGCTGGAGCCTTACGTGTGAGCGGTGCGGTGACTCGCTCGCGGTGCGGGATGAGCGCCTTGAGTCCATGCTGCGAACGCTGATCGATCACGGGATCACAGAGGTAAGCCTGCGCGGGTTGCGTGCCGCTGCGATGGGCTCCTAGTGCTACGGTTCTTACACCGCGACTTGTCGCGACGGTAAGCCCTTCAGCGAGGGACGGTTTCACGTCCCCATTGGAGGGCTTCGCTCATGAGTGAGCAACAACCGGAGTTCCTGTCACTACAGAATGCCGCGGTCTACTCCGACACCAGTACCGACTACCTCCGCGACCTGGTCGCGGATGGCACCCTTCCCGCCTACCGGATCGCAAGGAAGAACACCCGCGGCCTGATCCGGATTAAGGTCGCGGACCTGGACGCCATCTTCCGGCCCGTTCCAGCTGCGGGGCGATGAATCGGCGTGACTCAATATCAAGACCGCCCGGGAGACGGAACCCGGGCGGCCTCAGAAGCGTTTGACGGCGCTGTGACCAGGCTACCCTCCGCGCCGCCGCTGGAGGTTGACGGCATGCGGCCATCGGTCGGTTGGGTGTCCTCGCTCCCGGCGAACTGGACAGCATCGTCGTCGCAACGACTGGTATTGCTGGCGCTCGCGTGCGACGCGTTCGAGGACGTGTCCCGTCCTGGTGTTGATCAATTAGCGCGGTGGTGTGGGTTGAGCCGGGGTCGCGCCTTCGAGGTGCTGGCCGAGCTCGCGGCGCCTGCCCTCGATCATGGGCGGCTGATCCGTCCGCCGCTGATTGTGCGCGTCGATCGCCATGGCCAACCGGTCGAGGCCGGCCGCGCCCGCGGCGGTGTGCGCACGGGGTACCGGCTGAGGGTGGACCTTGAACCGTCCGGAGGTTCGGACGGTAGAGGGGTTCGGGGAACCGTCCGGAGGTTCGGACGGTTGGACTATGAACCGTCCGGGGAACCGTCCGGGGAACCGTCCGGGGAACCGTCCGGCGTGCCGGACCCTCCCTTCCCTTCCCTTCCCACTAACTCATCTCCTCAGGTAAGTACAGACCGCGCGCGCGAACCCTCAGACGATGATGACGACTTTGAGCACCAACTTGCACGGCAGATTGACGGGATCGCGGCAGATCTGGGGATGCCGTGACGCCCACGCTCGACCCCCGCGAAGTATCCGCCGCCTCGTTCCTGGTGATTCAGGAATGCCGTCGCGCCGATCGGCACTGGGATCCCCAGGGAATCCACGCCGCGGTTCAGGCGGCACTTGTCGATGACGGCCGCCGACCTGACGCGGTGGTAAGCGCCGGATTCGCGGCCGTGCACGACACGAACGCACGAACGCCAGGCGCGATCCGGTGGGCGGCGCGCTACCCCGACGAGGCGCCGGCGGAATCCGCGGCCGCGGCACGACTGCCGTCATGTTTCACCTGCGGCCGACCCGAGTCGCAATGCCGCACGGCGGCCGCCAAGTCCGGCGACCCTCACCAGTTCCAGCACGAACGAAGGACACCATAATGACCAACCTGTTCGACCGGCTCACCATGGCGCCGAACCCCTGGCCGTACGTTGTCGACGCCATCCGGCTCAACAACCTGGTCCGACCACACGCCCTGTGTAGTTGCGCCTGCGGCAGGACCTGGGAAGGCAGGGAAGGCGCGATCGAGGAAGCCGCGGCACACGTGTCCCTGTACCGGTGGAGCTCGCACGCAACCAGGCACGTGGTCACCGTTGAGTGGTCGGCCAGCTGCACCATGGTCGCGCGGGTCGGCAGGAGGCCGCGCCGATGAACGAGGCCCGGTTTTTTCGGCCGGAAGGAACTGCCCGAGAACCCCGCCCATCGCGTCCATCCCTCCGGAGAATTTCGTCTGGCGTACCAGGGTGCGTTACGCGTAGCGCACCGACCACGACCATGAAGCCGTCCGGATCGCGCCGGATCCTGGCCGATCTGCCGGAAGGTGACCGATGACCAGCGGGACAGCGACCAGGCTCCAGGCCGGCTCGGTGCTGCTGACCGGGGAGGCCGTGACCTCGGCCGCCGAGGCGGTGCGGGTGGCTCAGCGTGCCCGGCGAAACAGTGGTCTGCCGCCGTCGGTGGCGTGGGCTCGGCTTGAGGTCGTGCTGTCGGGGCTGGCCGAGGTCGGACACCCGGCCAACCCCGCCGGCCCGGTTGGGGAGCATGACTCCATGGACGCAGCAACCGCCGCCGGCCTGCTCGGGTGTTCCGAGCGCACGGCCCGCCGCAAGGCTCCCGCACTCGGGGGCCGCAAGTCGGGCGGCGTCTGGCTGCTCGACGCCCTGGCGGTGCGAGAGCACCTCGACGGAAAGGAAACCCCTCATGGCCCGAAACACTGACGACCTGGCCGCACAACTGGCCGCGCTCATCCGCGTGCCGCTGTCCGACGTGCCAGCAATACCGATCTTCTTTCGTTTCGACGCTCTAGAGAAGTGGCTCCACGATCAAGGGGTGGAGGTCAAGCCGGACCATGCCGACCGGCCCAGCATCGACCTGGCGACCGCGTACCGTCTCCAAGCGGAGTCCGTGGCCGGGCATGAGGCCGAGGAGGCCCGCCGCCAGGCCGCCGCCGAGAAGTTGGCCGACCAGGTCGA
>CAYZFZ010000307.1:3715-4282 GCA_964477795.1 uncultured Bifidobacterium sp. | reverse complement strand
ATCACGTCGCCACCCACATGGCGGTGCACGTCGGCGACGATCGACTCCACCTCGTGCGGCAGCGAGCCGCCGTTCGTGTCGCACAGCACGACATGGCTGGCGCCGTTGACCACGGCGGCCTCCAGGGCGCGCAGGCTGAACTCCGGGTTGCGCTTGTAGCCGTCGAAGAAGTGCTCCAGATCGACCATCACCAACCGGCCGGCACCGTGGAGGAAGCGCACCGAGTCGGCAATCATCGCCTCCCCTTCGTCGAGCGTCGTCTGCAACGCCTCGGTGACCTGGTAGTCCCAGCTCTTGGCGACGATGCACACCGCACTCGTGTTCGCGTCGAGCAGGTTGCGCAGCGTCGCGTCGTCGTCGCTCTTGCCGCGTGGCCGGCGGGTGCTGCCGAAGGCGACCATCGTCGAGGTGGTGAGGCGCAGCTCCGCGTTGGCCCGGGCGAAGAACTCGATGTCCTTCGGATTCGCCCCCGGCCACCCGCCCTCGATGTAGTGGACGCCGAGGTAGTCGAGTTGCTCGGCGATGCGCAGCTTGTCGTCCACGGTCGCCGACACGCCCTCGCCCTGC
>CAYZFZ010000307.1:0-3705 GCA_964477795.1 uncultured Bifidobacterium sp. | reverse complement strand
GCAGGGTCGTGTCGAAGACTTCCACGAGTTGCGGGTTCGAGTTCATCTGGTGCGCCTTTCCGGGAAATGAAAGAGCCGCCCGAAGGGGCGGCTCGAAGCGCATCTCGGCGTGGTGGCCGACATGCGCTAGCAAATGATGATGATCGCGACGGTGGCGCCAACAGGCGTGCACGGGGAAGCGACCGAGATCATGGCGTCATTCAATCGGGTAGAACCTCGCTCGTCAACACGCCGGCCTGTGTACAACTTGTGCACTGGCGGTGGACGAACGGAAAAGTTCTGTGTGTAACCCGCATTCCCTGCGGATAACCCTGTGTACTTGAAAAATACCCCTTGACCTGCGGAAATGCGTCGTGCAGAGTGACCTTCGTACCGGACAGCGCACGCCAACCGGGAGCCGAGGAACGGTGCCGCAGGGTCGGGGCAGCCAGCAATGGCGGTCACGAGCAGCGGAGGGCCAACCGGCTTCACGAGGTGCAGCGGGGACGGTAGGAGGATGATCTTGACGCCTCGTGGCGAGCCTTCGGGTGAGCGGCGGGGTGGCTGGGGAGGGCGAGCCGGGCAACCGGGGAGGCCGAGCCGGCGGTCGAGGCGCAGGAAGCGGAGGCTGGGAAACCGGCAATCGCAGGGAGCGCAGCGGCTTCGTTGTCGAGGAGGGAGCCGGGCAACCGGGGACCAAGCCGGCAAAAGCGGATCGCCCGCCGGAGCGCGAGCTCCGACGGGCGATGACATTGGTCGGAGAGAAGGCTAACGCCCGAAGATCGATCAGTGGTGGAGCACCCTCCGACCCAGGAGTCGCCCCGGGCGGCGCGCAGGCTTCGGCCGGCAGCGCAGCCCGGGGCGCTTCGCTTTTCTCACCGGCTCTACCGGCCTGCCGGGCGGGGTACCCTCGGCCGATGAGCGAACCCCGACGCGACATCTCCCCCAGCTACCAGCAGCAGCTCGACCAGGGGTACAACTTCGGCAGCGTGCGCACGTTCGGGCAGCGGCCGCTGCTCACCTCCCCCGAGCAGCTCGACGAGTGGCAGCCCGACGTCGCCGTCGTCGGCGCGCCGTTCGACCTCGGCACCACCAACCGGCCCGGCGCCCGCTTCGGCCCGCGGGCACTGCGCGCCGACGCGTACCAGTCGGGCACCTACCACCTCGGCCTCGGGCTGGAGATGTACGACTGGGTGGAAGTCGTCGACTACGGCGACGCCGCCTGCCCCAACGGCCTGGTCGACGAGAGCCTGGCCAACATCCGAGCCCGCGTGCACGAGGTCGCCAGCCGCCGGATCGTGCCGTTCGTGATCGGCGGCGACCACTCGATCACCTGGCCCTCGGCGACCGCGGTCGCCGACGTGTACGGCTACGGCAACGTCGGCATGGTGCACTTCGACGCCCACGCTGACACGGCCGACACGTGCGACGGCAACCTCGCCAGCCACGGCACGCCCATGCGCCGGTTGATCGAGAGCGGCGCGATCCCCGGGAAGAACTTCGTCCAGGTCGGCCTGCGCAGCTACTGGCCGCCCGAGGAGACCTGGGACTGGATGGCCGAGCAGGGGATGCACTGGCACCTGATGGACGAGATCTGGGAGCGAGGCTTCCGCGCCGTCATGGCCGATGCCGTGGCCGAGGCACTCGACGGCCCCGAGTTCCTCTACATCTCGATCGACATCGACTCGCTCGACCCCGCGTACGCGCCGGCGACGGGGACGCCCGAGCCCGGCGGCCTCGTCGCCGCCGACCTCATGCGCATGGTGCGCGAACTCGCGTACCGCCACCATGTCGTCGCGATGGACGTGGTGGAGGTCGCCCCTGCGTACGACCAGGCCGACGTCACCATCAACGTCGCCCACCGCCTGTTCACCGAATGCCTCGCCGGCATGGGTGCCAAGCGCCGCGACGCCGGCGGCGCCCCCAAGGGCCGTCCCGCCCGCTGAGTCAGGCAACCGCTGCCGCCGCTGATTGAATCCCGAGCACCATGTCGATGCATTCGCGCACACTCGATCGGGCGGGGCGGCTCGCGGGCGAACTGGTGGTCGACGCCCTGTTCATCGTGCGCCGCAAGCCGTGGCACTGGCCGGTGGTCGCTACCGGCACGCTCGCCGGCACCGTGGTCGGGCTCGTGGTCGGCGCCGTCACCGGCTTGCCCGTTCTCGCCGGCGTCTTCGGCGCGCTGATCGGCTGCGGGCTCGGGCTCAACATCGGTTCCGACTTCCGCTTCATCGCCCGCTCACCCAGCCGGGTGCTGCTCTACGAGTCCAGCCGCGTGGTGGGCCTGCCGACCGAGCTGGTGCGGTCGGTCGATCCTGCCGACGTGAGCGCCGTGCCATCGGGGCCGGCCATGTGCCTGACGGTGGCCGGCGAGGCGCACGTGATGGCTCGGCAGCACGCCGGGCGCCTGCAACGGATGCTGGCCACCACACCATCGCTCGCGAACGAGGAGGAACGATGAACCGACCGAACCCGGAACAGCCGCTGATGCCCGGCTACGGCGTGGACACCCCGGAGTGGCGCTCGCTGCCCTGGGAGTGGGCTGCGCAGCGGCTGGCTCGCACCCGCAACTTCTGGGTGGTCACCGCCTCCGCAGCCGGCCAGCCGCACTCGCTGCCGGTGTGGGGCGTGTGGGACGACGACGAACTGCGGTTCATGTTCAGCTGCGGGCACGGCTCACGCAAGGCGCGCAACCTCGGCTCCAACCCGAAGATCGCGGTCACCAACGACGACACCGTCGAGTGCGTCTCGATCCAGGGCACGGCCGCGCTGATGGCCGACCCGGCGCGGATCACCACCTGGGTCGACCGCTACGTGGCCAAGTACGGCGCGGAGATCGGGCCCGGGCTGGACGACTTCGTGCGCCAGAACGCCATCTACGAGGTGCGCCCGGCGTTGGCGTACGCCGTCATCGAGCGCGCGGACGAGTTCGCCACCCGCGCCACCCGCTGGCGCTTCCCCGCCTGATCAGAGTTGGCGGGCCTGGATCAGCACGCCCGCGCTACGGAACGTCGCCTCCAGGTCGGCGGCGAGTGCATCGAAGGTCTTGTTCGTGCGCACGGCGCCCACGGCGCCGCCCATGTAGCCCTTCGAGCTCTTGTCCAGCCGGATCACGCCATGCCCCTCGGCCGTCGAGCGCACCATCAGCGCGAACTCGAAGTACTGCGCGAAGGCACCGGCAAGCACGTTGGCCACCTTGTTGCCACGGGAGGCGACTGCATCCCAGTCGCTCGACCAGGCGAGCTTGAACTTCCTCGCTTGCAGGGCCTCGGCCACAGTGACCTTGGCCCGCTGGGCGTCGCCGGTGACGAAGAACTCGATGGCGTTCATCAGCTCGCCAGCTCGCACCAGTGGCGATGCTTGGCCTCCTGGCCGCGGACGGTGCGGGCGTAGACATCGGCGATCGCCTTCGTCTTCGGCCCGGGCACCGGAATCGCGCGATCGTCCACGGAGTTCACCGAGCTGACCTCGGCGGCCGTGCCACAGACGAAGATCTCCTCGGCGATGTACAGGTCGCTCCGGGCGATGTTGTCCACCCGCACCTCGAAGCCGAGGTCGCGGGCGATGGCCATCACCGTGTTCTGGGTGATGCCCTCGAGCGCACCGGCGGAGATCGGCGGGGTGAGGATGATGCCGTTGCGCACAGCGAAGATGTTCTCGCCCGTGCACTCGGCGACGAGGCCGTTGGGCGCCAGCATGATCGCCTCGTCGTAGCCGGCCTTCAGC
>CAYZFZ010000306.1:0-4305 GCA_964477795.1 uncultured Bifidobacterium sp. | reverse complement strand
TCGCGCACGAAGGCGCGCACCACGCGGATGCCGGTGATCTGCTCGCGCAGCACCCGGTTGATGTCGTCGGTGCGGTCCTGCATCCGGCGGAACGTGGGGATCATCCTGCGGATCACGCTGCCGATGGACAGCACCAGTACGGGGATCGCGACTGCGAGGATCCAGGTCAGCTCGACGTCTTCGCGCAGTGCCATCACCAGGCCGCCGGCGGCGGTGAGCGGTGCGGCGATCAGCAGGGTGCACGTCATCTGCACCAGCGTCTGCACCTGCTGGGCGTCGTTGGTGACCCGGGTGATCAGCGTCGGCGGGCCGAAGTGGGTGACCTCGCGGGCGGAGAACTCGGTGACCTGGTGGAACAACGCGCCGCGCAGGTCGCGACCGAACCCGCTGGCCACCTTCGAGCCGTAGTACACGGCACCGACGGTGAAGCAGATCTGCACCAGGCTGACGAGCAGCATCAGCCCGCCGTGGGCCCAGATGAAGCCGGTGTCGCCGGTGCGCACGCCCTTGTCGATGATGTCGGCGTTGAGCGTGGGAAGGGTGAGGGCGGCCGCCGTCTGCGCCGCCTGCAGGACCACGACGGCGACGAGCAACGACCGATAGCGGCGAAGGTGCGCGCGCAGCAGTCGGATCAACATGAAGCGGCCATCATGCCGCCGTTTCGTGCGCTTCCACGAACCGTGTTCGAGCTACTGCTTGGCGCGGGGAAGCCGTCGGAGGTCGATGCTGCGTCCATCGCTTGCCGGAACCGATGGCAGCTCGCATGGGCCCATTGATCTTCGCGTCATCGGCGATTGCGACGCATCGAGGCCCGCAGGCGGGCCGACCTCGGTGGCGTGGATCCGCGCGCAGCCGTGCTCGCGGGCGGAGTTCTAATTCGAATATTGCGAATAGATGCGTAACGTCGTAGGTTGTTACGGAAGTCAGGGAGAAGAGATGTCCACCACCGCCCTTCGTGCCATGCCAACCCAACTCGACGAGACTCAGCAAGAGACGGCGCGCCAGCTCCTCGGTGCGTTACGCCGACCCACCCCATCCGGCCGCGTGTCACTGGTGTCGCCGGGAGAATCGCCCACCACCATCGAGCTTCCCGCCGAGGTGTACCGCCTGCTCCTCGACATCCTCAGCCATCTCGCGGACGGCGACGCCGTCACCGTCGCGCCCATCCATGCCGAAGTCACCACGCAGCAGGCGGCCGAACTGCTCAACGTCTCCCGCCCGTACCTCATCAAGATCCTCGACCAGGACGAGCTTCCGTATCACCGGGTGGGGAACCGTCGAAAGCTGGCCCTGCGCGACGTCCTGGCGTACCGCCGGCAACTGATCGCCCAGCACAAGGAACGAGTGGATGAGCACCTGCGCGACAGCGACGATCTAGGCCTTGTCGACAACGACGAGCTGGCCAACCCACTCATTCGGGGCTGAGCGGTCACCACGTGGCATTCACCGACGTCTACGACGCGTGCGTTCTGTATCCGGTGCGGCTCCGCGATTTCCTGCTCCGCGCCGTGCAGAACCATGCTGAACAGGTGATCGCCAAGCTGCAAGAGATTCGGGAGGACCTCGGAAGCTCGCTCGACTTGTGGTTGCCGAGTCGGCTGTGACTGAGACCAGCCACAGAGGGTGGATGCTGCTCGGGGTTGCCCTCTGCCTGGCAGGTTGTGGTCGTGATTCGGGCGATGGTGCTCGGAACGCAACATCGGTAGGCGTCGTCACAGTCTCGCCCACGTTGAATGAACCGACGACACTCGACGTGCGTATCCAGCAGGATGTTCGGGTGCCGAACCTGAGTCGTGTGGCGACCGTGCCCTATGAGAACGCGGTCGTCATCGAAGCGGCGCGAGGAGGGCTCATGAGCCAGTGCATGGCTGCACTCGGTCATGACTACGTTGCTCCCGTGGTCCCGAAGCCGAGTACGTCGGAGCCTGATGATCTGTATCCCTCCGACGAGATTCTTGCCCAGTATGGCTATACGTGGACGCTCCACTCTCAAGGATCGGCTGAACCGACCTCCGTCGGCAGCGACCAAGATCCGGACTTCTCAGAGGCACTCGATGGATGTGGGGCAACAGCACTTGCTCGACTCGACTTCAGTCGATTTGTGGCGGCTCAGAGTGTGCTCGCAAACGCCGAGACCCAGGAGATCGACCCGAGCGTGGATGTCGACGCCCAGGTCCTATCTGCGCTCGCCGCGTGGCGTGGATGTATGATCGGCAGCGGGTATTCGTTCGAAGACCCGATTGAGGCACAGCGCTCCACCTCCGCAGACCCTCTCGGTCGGAATTCGATCGCGCTGGCAATCCACGACTACACATGCCGAAGAGCGACGGGGATGGAGGAGACGCGTCGCGCGGCGAGTACACGCCTCACGGCTGCTTGGATCGAGCGGCACCCCGAAGCGATCGCAGAACTGAATCTGGCGCTGGATGAACTCACCGCCAGAGCGGCTGACGTCGTGGCGGAACTCGATTCCTGACCCGACACCGCGCCTGGCGGAGCTGCCACCGGCCGACGCGATCCTGCACGGCCTGCGCCTATCCGATCAGCCGGCAAGGGCCGGCAGGCGTCGCGCTGCAGCCTCGGCAATGCCCGATTCGACACCGTTGCCGTCCGCCAGCGAGGACCATTCAGCGACGGCGTCGAGCGTCATGTCGATCATCTCGTCGACGGCGACCGGTTTCAGTCCGGCGGCCTTGGCGAGCCCGAGCAAGTCCTGACGGGTGATGTCCTTGCCCTTGCCGCCGACGTCGAGGTAGTGCTCACCGGGTGCTGCGCCGGCATGTGCCGGCCGCGGGCCCATCGAGTGCGTCAGGTCGTAGGCGGGCGCGAGCCGCCAGCCGTCCGCCGGGATCCACAGGTAGGCGATGTTGCGGGCATGGTCGTCGCGGTTGTGGGCGACGACGTTGAACACCGCTCGCCGCACGAGCTCTTCCACGTCGCGGACGTCGCCGGTCACGTGTCGTGTGAGACGGATGATGTCCTCGTAGCTGAGGTGCTGGTTGTGCTCGGGGTAGGCCTCGAGCAGCCCGGCGGCCGTGGCCATGAACACACGCTCGGGCTGGCCGCCCGGAACGGCGATCCGATCGAAGCGACGCACCGCGAGGTACTGGGTGCCCAACGAACCGGAGACGAGGCGGTGCTCGCAGGTGGTGATCCCCGCGAGTGAAGCCATCTGCAGGTATGTGGCCTCGATCGCCGACAGGTACTCGCTGTCGTCGGTGCTGTGGAACTTCACCAGCCAGGGGCTCGCCCCATCCGGGACGACGCCGTTGTCGGCCACCAGCACGCCGTCGGTGCCGTACGCGGCCGTGATCTTCGGCCGCGCTCCACCGGCACCGGATCCGGCGGCGCGAGTGAGCGCGTCGGCCGTCATGTCCTGCGACTCCTCGCCGGCGAGGTGGCGCAGCATCTCGTCCTGGACGCGGTCGAGATCGACGAGGGAACCGTCAGGTGTCTCGGGTCCGTCGGCGGGGCGGAAGGTGAGCGCACCCATGGTTCGCCGGCCGAGCCAGGTGAGCATCTGCAGCGGTGTCGGCTGCTCGATCCCGTGGAGGCGCATGTCGCGACGCAGTACGAGCCGGCCCCACGAGTCAGGGAACGTGTCGGCGAGCAGGCCGGGCAGGTGCTCGGCGGACCGCCCGTCGAAGCGGCGGGCACGTTCGCGGGTTCCGTGCCGCACCGGGGCAAGCTCGGCGGCGCGTGCCAGATGGTCGTCGGTGTACTCCACGAACGTCTCGGTCCCACGCTGGGCGACACGTGCCACCACCCAGGCACCGGTTGGCCCTTCGTACACCACCTCGACCGCGCTCATCGCCGGCCTCGTCGGCGAGTTGGCTGTGTGTCGCCGATGAACTGCTCGATGGTGGTCGCGGCGGCTGGCGCGAGCAGCCCGTCCAAGTCGCCCGCCCGTCGCAGCGCGACGAGGACCGACAGGAAGTTCGTCAGTGTCGCCGTGCCGCCCGACTCCATCCTGGTCACGGTCACGCGTGACACCCCAGAACGCTCGGCCAGGGTGTGTTGGGTCAGGTTCTGGCGGAGGCGTTCACGCCGGACGCGATCTCCCAGCTCGGCCGCCAACTCCGCGGCACTCATCATCCGCACGTCCACCGTCACCTCGTCTCACTATTGCTACTAACCGAGCTGATACGGCCAGCAGCGTATCATTTTTGATGCGCAGAGTGAGGAGCGGTTGTGCGGGAACCGAGCTGTCGTCGGCGCCATCCTCGCGAAACCTCAAGAATCGGTCAAGGGTCGCGACGAACGGTCGATATTGAACTCGTGATCGAGGGAGGAGTCGCCGGCGGC
>CAYZFZ010000305.1:0-4310 GCA_964477795.1 uncultured Bifidobacterium sp. | reverse complement strand
CTGCGGTACACCTTGCGCACGTCGCGCATGTCGAGGACGGTCAACGGGAACCTATCGGGTGCCGGGCGGCGGGCGCGCAGGCGCGGCGGCTCATGACGCGGTGCCGATCGCGGCGGCTGGGTCGACGCGGGTGACGCGGCGCAGCGAGATCGCACTGCCGAGCACGGCCGCCACCACGAGGCCGACGAAGGTGAACAGGAAGCGGCTGGGGATCAGCTGCAGCGGGATGCCGGCGGGCAGCACCGCCGCAGCTCCAGCGGCCAGGGCCGAGCCGATGGCGAACGAGAGGGTGGCGACCAACACCGCCTGCATCACCACACCCGCGAACAACCGGCCGGTGCTCGCCCCGATCGCCTTGAGCACGCCGTACAGCCCGATGCGCTCGATGGTGAGCAGGCTGAAGAACAGCCCGACGACGGCGAGCACCACGACGAGCGTCGAGTAGATGATCTGGTCGAAGGTGTCGCTCTGTTGCTGCACGCCGGGCAGTGCGAGGACGGCGCCCTCGAGGGTCAGCGACTTGGTCGCACCCGCGGTGGCCGCGTCGATCGCATCGGCGAGCTGCCCGGCCGGCACGCCGTCTGCGGCGTTCACCACCAGCGCCTGCACGACGTCGTCGGCGACCGCGGAGTCGGGCCGGTTCGAGTCCAGCACCAACCGCCATGTCGCCAGGTTCACCCACACCGTGCCCTGCTGCAGGAACGCGGTGTCGTCGACGAAACCGACGATCGTGATCGGCGTCGCCGCCGGGCCGACCAGGATGACGTCGCCCTCGCGCGCACCCTGATCCTGCAGCCGGCTGTCGGCCACACCCTCGCCGTCGACGGGCGGCGGCGGCACCCCCTCGGGCGGCAGCTCGTACCCGGCGACCGCGACGTCGGCCAGCTCGGTTTCGCCGGGCACCTGCGCGCCGAGGAGCACGAACCCGATGCCACCGACCTCGCCCACCCCTTGCACGCTCGTCACTCGATCGCGCACGTCGGCGGTGATGCGGCTGCGCAGGAAGGAGCTGCGGGCATTCGCGGAGTACACGATGACGTCGCCGCGCTGGGCGCGGATGGCACCGGTGGAGCCGAGGTACAGGCCGTCGAGCAGGCCACCGAGGAAGAGCAGCAGGGTGGCGAGGAACGACAGCACGACGGTGGCGACGATGAACCGGCTCGGCCGGCGGCGCAGCTCGCGCAGCGGCAGCAGCGGCAGCTTCACAGGGCCACACCCGCGCCAGTGGTGGCGGACAGCGGGTCGAGCCGCAGCACCCGGCGGACGGCCACCAGCGAGGTGAGCAGTGCGAGCACCAGGACCACGAGCGAGGTGACGACCGCGGGGCGCACCTCCACGTGGACACCGAGGTTCTGCACGCCCTGGATGGCCACCGCGTAGAGGCCGAACGCGAGCAGCGACCCGATCGCCATGACGGCGACCACCTGCACGAGCAGGGAGCGCACGAGGACGCCGGCTGGCGCGCCGATGGCCCGCAGCAACGTGAGCGCGGCCGCCTTCTGGAACGTGACGATGAGGAAGAACAGGCCGGTCACGAGCGGCACTACGAGGTAGAAGAGGCCGAGGATGACGGCGAAGCTGGAGCGCACGCTGCTGACCCCCGGCGAGCCGTCGACGGCCTGCTGCCGGGTGAGCGCTTCCACGCCGCCCACCTGGTCGTTGATCCGTGCCGCCACCTCGCCAGCCGACGAGCCGGGTGCGACCTCGATCGCGATCAGCGACGGCAGGATCGCGGTCGCGTCGGGATTGCGGGTGCGCTTGGCCGCCTCGAACGTGGCGAAGTCGACGAACAGCACCGGGGCCACCGAGTAGTTGACGTCGCGGGCGATACCGACGACGGTGATCTCCACCCCGTCGGGCTGCACCTGCACGACGTCGCCGAGGCCGAACCCGTCGTCGCGATCCTTCTCGCTGGCAACGGCCTCGTTGCCCGCCTCCGGCAGACGGCCGTCGATCAGCGTGGTGGGCCCGCCCGGCTTGCCGAGCTCGTACCCGAACACCACGGCGTCGGTCTCCTTGCCGCCGGCGGTGACCGTGAACGTGGCCTCGCCGAGCGGTGCGGCGACCGCCACCCCGTCCACCGCCGCGATCGCGGCCTGCTGCTCGGGGAGGATGATCGATCCCTCGACGTTCTTGCGGGCCTGCCCGTTGTAGACGAGCACCTCGCCCGACTGGTGCTTCAGCGCACCGATGAACTGGTTGACGAGCCCGGTGAGCAACGCCTGCTGGAACAGGATGAGGAAGACGAGCAGGCCGACCGCGCCGGCGAGGAGGCCGAAGCGGACCTTCGCGCGCCGCATCTCTCTGAAAGCCAGGAACATCCCGGGTCAGTCAAGCCGAGCGAACCGCGCACGTCCAACCGTGCGCGGAATCGGCAGCGGCCGAGTTCAGCGGCCGGGATTGGCCGAGAGGTGGTCGAAGCGGCCGGACGGGCGGATCTCGCGGTACGCCTCGACCATCGGGGCCAGATCGGCGGGCGTCGCCCCGTGGATGATCACGCTGTCGGCGCCGAGATCCATCTGCCGCAGCACCGCCTGCGCGCACTGCTGCGGCGAGCCGAGCGCTGCCGCTGACAGCCACTCCTCGGGGATGAGGGTGGCGACGTGCTCGAGCTCGGCGGTAGTGGCCGTGTTGTCGAGCAGGCCGCGGAAGCCGGCGACGAAGGGATCCTCTCGGAAGCGCCGGAGCGCGGCAGGGTCCCACCCGTTCGTGCGCACCATCAGGTCGCCGTAGGCTTGGAGGTAGGTGGCCATCCGGCCGACCGTCTTCTTCAGCCGCACGTCGTGCGGCAGCCAGTCGCCGACCACCGCGTAGCAGCTCCAGATGCGCACCGACGCAGGGTCGCGGCCCACGCCCTCGGCCTCGTCGCGCACGGCGCGCACGACCCGCTGCAAGGTCTCGTCGGTGAAGAACGTGTGCAGCAGCACGGCGTCGAACGCGCGACCGGCCAGCTTGAGGCTCTCCGGGCCGAACGCGCTGAGCAGCAGTGGGATCTGCTCGTCGAACTCCGGGTCGAGCGCGAGCGCCGGCCACTTGCCGGCGGGACCGTCGTGGCCGAGCACCACCTCGCCGCGCCAGAGGCGGCGCATCAACCCGGCGAAGTCCTCCATCTGCGCGGTGGTGATCGGCGGCAGCCCGTACGCCTTGAGCATCCACTCGATGCCACGCCCGAGGCCGAGCGCGAAGCGGCCGCCGGTGAGGCGGTGCATCGTGGTGGCGTAGCTGGCCGTGACGATCGGGTGGCGAGTGTTGTGGTTGGTGACGCCGGTGGCGATGCCGAGCGTGTCGGTGATGGCCGCCGCCGCACCCGACAGGGTGACGACCTCCTTGATGTTGAAGCGCTCACTGAGGAACACCGAGCCGAGGCCGAGCGCCTCACCGTCGCGGCATTGCGGCAGCAGCTCGGCAGGCGAGGTGGGGGCGCCGGGGAGACCGTAGAAGGCGAGTTCGGGGAGCTGTTCCATTGGGCAACCGTACGGGGGCCGGACCGGCGTGCTCGTACCGTGCCGCGGTGACACCGACCGAGGCGCGGACGTAGCCTGTGGCCATGGACTACACCGTCACCCCGCTGGACGAGATCGCCCCCAAGATCGCCGCCGCGCGAGCGGCGTTCGCAACCGGTTCGACGAAGCCGATCGCATGGCGCCGGGCCACGCTCGAGCGCATCCGCGACCTCGTGGAGGCCCGCGAGCCGCAGCTGCTGGATGCGTTGGCCGCCGACTTCGGCAAGCCGCGCTTCGAGGCCTGGACCACCGAGATCGGGTTCACGATCAGCGACATCAACCACACGCTCGCCCACCTCAGCTCGTGGATGGCACCCGACCGCGTGGCCACACCGCTCGCGTTCAAGCCCGGCTCGTCGTTCGTCGTCGCCGAGCCGGTCGGCGTCGTGTGCGCGATCGCACCGTGGAACTACCCGGTGCAGCTGCTGCTGCTGCCGATGGTTGCCGCGATTGCCGCCGGCAACGCGGTGGTGGCGAAGCCCAGCGAGCTGGCCCCGCAGACGGCCGCCGAGCTGGTGGCGCTGATCGAGGCGATCGACGACCCCGCGATCACCGCCGTGCAGGGCGGTGTCGCGGAGACCACCGAGCTGCTCGCCCAGCGCTTCGACCACATCATCTACACCGGCAACAGCCGCGTCGCCCGCATCGTCATGCGCGCGGCAGCCGAGCACCTCACACCGGTGACGCTGGAGCTGGGCGGCAAGAGCCCGGCGATCGTCAGCCGCCACGCGAACGTCGACGTCGCCGCGCGGCGCATCGCCTGGGGCAAGTTCATCAACGCCGGCCAGACGTGCATCGCTCCGGACT
>CAYZFZ010000304.1:0-4315 GCA_964477795.1 uncultured Bifidobacterium sp. | reverse complement strand
GCTTGGGGTAGGGCTGGCCGTACCAGCCCTCCACCACCTGCGGGCCGCTCGCGCCGAGGCCGAGGATGAAGCGGCCGTTGGACAGGTGGTCCATGGTCATCGCCGCCATCGCTGTCGCGGCCGGCGTGCGCGCGCTCATCTGCACGATGGCGGTGCCCAGCCGGATCGATTCGGTGTGCGCGCCCCACCATGCCAGCGGGGTGAGCGCGTCGCTGCCGTACGCCTCGGCCGTCCATGCGGACGTGAAGCCCAGGCGTTCGGCCTCCTTGATCGCGTCGAGCGCGCCCACCGGCGGGCCGCTGCCCCAGTAGCCGCTGTTGTACCCGAGCTGAATGTCGCGTGCCATAGGGTGCGACCGTATGCCACCGACGATCCGCCAGGCCACCTCTGCCGACTTCGATCCGATCTCCACCACGCTCGCCAAGGCGTTCCACGACGACCCGGTCAAGTTGCACCTCATCGGTGGCAAGTCGGTGGCCGAGGAGAAAGTGAAGCCGTTTTTCACTGCGTTCCAGAAGCTGCAGCTGCCGCACGGGCACGTCTACACCACCGCCGGGTACGAGGCGGCCGCGCTGTGGGCGCCACCCGACCAGTGGAAGATCCCCTTCACGGGGGTGCTGCGTCACTCACCCACGTTCGTGAAGCTGTACGGCCGCCGTTTCTTCGCCAACCTGGGCGTGCTGACCGCGATGGAGAAGGCGCACGAGGAGGTCGAGTTCCCGCACTACTACCTGGAAATCATCGGCACCGCCCCCGCACACCAAGGCAAGGGGTGCGGTGCCGCGCTCATGGAACCGATGGTGGCCCGCGCCGACGACGAGGGCGTGGGCATGTACCTGGAGAGCTCGAAGGAGTCCAACCTCGCGTTCTACGGGCGCTTCGGATTCGAGGTGCGCCGCACCCTGCAGCTGAAGAACGGCCCGCAGATGTGGCTGATGGCCCGCCCGCCGCGCTGACCCCTCAGCCGATCGGCGGTGAGGCGCGCCGTTGCTACTGTGCCACGGGGGACAACCGAAGGGGGAGGCCGATGGCCGACGTGCAGGGTTCGTGTGATCCGCGGTTCGATGCAGTGCGCGACATCCTCGCCGCGAACCTCGAGTCGGGTGCCGACGTGGGTGCCTCGACGGCCGTGATGCTCGAGGGCGAGATGGTCGTGGATCTCTGGGGCGGTTGGGCCGACGAGGCACGAACGACGCCGTGGCGGGCCGACACGATCACCAACGTGTGGTCGAGCACGAAGACGATGATGGCGCTCAGCGCGCTGATGTTGCACAGCCGCGGGCAGCTCGACTTCGACGCGCCGGTTGCCGAGTACTGGCCCGAGTTCGCAGCCAACGGCAAGGAGGGCGTGCTCGTTCGCCACCTCATGTCGCACACGTCCGGTGTGTCCGGGTGGGCCCAGCCGGTGCAGGTCAGCGACCTCTATGACTGGGCCAAGAGCACCTCCATGCTGGCCGCCCAGGCCCCGTGGTGGCCGCCCGGCACCGCCAGCGGCTACCACGCGTTCAACCAGGGTCATCTCGTCGGCGAGGTCATCCGCCGCATCACCGGCATGCAGCTCGGCGAGTTCTTCCGCACCCAGATCGCGGAACCGATCGGCGCCGACTTCCACATCGGCCTTGCTCCCAGCGAGTTCGGTCGCGTGGCCAACGTCATCCCGCCGCCGCCGCTGCCCATCGACCTGGCGACGCTCGACCCGGAGATGGTCGTGGTGAAGACGCTCACTGGCCCGGGCGCCGATGCGTCGGTGGCATGGACCGACGAGTGGCGGCAGGCCGACATCGGTGCGGCCAACGGCCACGGCAACGCGCGCTCGATGGCGCTGGTGCAGAGCGCGATCAGCAACGGCGGCGTGGTGAACGGTGTGCAGCTGCTGTCGCCGCAGTCGATCGACCAGATCTTCCGCGTGCAGTCCGACGGTATCGACCAGGTGTTGATGGTGCCGTTGAAGTTCGGCATCGGCTTCGGCCTGCCCAACGAGTCGGTGCCCCTCCCTGCCGGCCGGCGTGTGTGCTTCTGGGGCGGCTGGGGCGGCTCGCTGGTCGTCAACGACCTCGACAACCGGCTGACGTTCACGTTCGCGATGAACCGGATGGGGGAGGGCACGCTCGGCGACGACCGCGCGCTCACCCTGCTCGCGGCAGCGCTCGCCGCGATCGGCGCGGTCTGACGCTCTCGGTCGCGCCGCCCGCTCGTGGGGCAGCGGGTCAGTGGCCGGGGTCGAACGTCACCGGCATGTGTGCCGGGCCGAAGATGCCGACGCCGTCGGGCTTCCACTCGGTGGGGCCGTCGAGGCGCAGGTTCGGCATGCGCTGGGCGAGCAGGGGCAGCGCCTCCTGCAGTTCGGCGCGGGCCAGTGCCTGGCCGAGGCAGTAGTGGATGCCGGAGCCGAACGTGAGGTGCGGCTGGTCGCTCTTCTGCGCGGTGATGTCGAAGTCCATCGGGTCGCGGAACACGTCGGGGTCGCGGTTGGCCTCCGCGAGGCCGACGGACATGAACGTGCCTGCAGGGAAGAGCACGTCGCGGTACTCGATGTCGACGCTGGCGAAGCGGGCGGTGCCGCGGACGGCGCCGAAGTAGCGCATCGTCTCCTCGACCGCCCGCTGCGCGAGCTCGGGCCGTTCGGCCAGCAGCGCCCACTGATCCGGGTGCTCGGCGAACAGGCCGAGCGCGCAGCCGAGCTGGTTGCGGGTGGTGTCGGTGCCGCCCACGATCACCGCGTTCACCATCATCACCAGCTCGTCCGTCGACAGCTTGTCGCCCGCCTCCTCGGCGGCGATGAGGTCGGTCAGCAGGTCGTCGGCCGGCTTGCTGCGCCGCTGCGCGATCAGCTCGCGCGTGTACGCGTCCAGCTCGTCCTGGGTGCGCATGATCAGCTCCAGCTTGCTCGGCATGTCCAGCGAGAAGATCTCGAGGATGTCGTTGGCCCAGCGGCTGAACAGCTGCCAGTCGGTCTTGGGTGCACCGAGCAGCTCGCAGATGATCGGGATCGGGTACGGCTCGCACAGGTCGACCGCGATGTCGGCACGACCGGCCGCGGCGACCTTGTCGACCAGGCCGTTGATCACCTCGCGCATGAACGGGCGCAGCCGATCCGCCTGCCGTGGCGAGAACGCCGGTGCCACCAGGCGGCGCAGGCGCAGGTGCACGTCGCCCTCGGCGCTGAGGATGTTGACGCTCTGGCGGGCTAGGAACGCCTCGTCGGTGACGCCCATGATCTCCGGGATGCGACCGGCGGCGCTGTGCCAGCGCTTGTCGCGCAGGATGCCGGTGACGTCGTCGTAGTGCCAGACCGCGAAGCCGAACAGGTTGCGCACCAGCCAGGCGTCGTCGGGCATCTGCATCGTGGCGTCGAAGCGGCGGGCGGTGGTCCCGTCGTCGAGCAGCATCGTCGGCAGGTCGAGGTCGTGCACCAAGGTGGCCATGCGCCGAACGCTATGCCGTGCGCCCCCTGGCCGACGTGTCGCACGCCGTCGACCCCATCCCGCCCCCGTCCCGCCGAAGCCATCGGAGTGGGCACTCACATCCCGGGGTGCGAGTGCCCACTCGGTTGAAGCCTGACACTCGGAGCGGTGGCCTGGCACTCGGACCGGGGGTGTGGCACTCGGACCGGAGCGGACCGGGCCCGGGCGGGCGGTCGGTCGGGTGAGGGGGTGGACGCTGGTCAGGCGAGGGCGGTGGCGGGGTCGACGCAGGCGGTGCCGAGGAACTCGGCGACCGGGGCGTTGGTGACGCAGCCGTCGTGGGTGTTCAGGCCGAGCGCGAGCGAGTGGTCGAGCGCGCACGCGCCGGCGACGCCGTGTGCGGCCAGCTCCAGCTGGTAGGGGAGCGTCGCGTTGGTGAGCGCATACGTGCTGGTGTGGGGGACGGCACCGGGCATGTTGCCGACCGCGTAGTGCAACACGCCGTGCAACTCGTACACGGGCTCCACGTGGGTGGTCTCGTGGATCGTCTCGATGCAGCCGCCTTGGTCGACGGCGACGTCGACGATCACGGCACCCGGCTTCATCAGTCGCACCATGTCCTCGGTGACGACGATCGGGGCGCGGCCACCGGCGACCAGCACGGCACCGATCACGAGATCGGCGTCGGCGATGTTGCGCTCGAGCGCACCGCGGTTGGAGGCGAGCGTGACGATGCGGCCCTTGTTGATCTGGTCGACCCAGCGCAGGCGGTCGAGGTTCTTGTCGAACAGCACGACCTCGGCCTCCATGCCGGCGGCGATCCACGCCGAGTTCCAGCCGACGTTGCCGGCACCCAGCACGACGACCTGCGCGGACTGCACGCCGGGCGCGCCGCCCATCAGCACGCCGCG
>CAYZFZ010000303.1:2024-4320 GCA_964477795.1 uncultured Bifidobacterium sp. | reverse complement strand
CCAGCACCTTTGGCTGCGGTCTCGTCTGTTCGATTTCGATTCCGGTCTCGGGTCGGTTCGGTCCTGCGACGACCCGCCGTCCGATCACTGGGCATCGAAATCGAAACGACGGGACCGGGAGCAGCCAACCACGGGACGCCACGCCGAGCCCGGCAGTCAGCCACGGGGCGGCAGGCCGGCACCGGGAGGCCGGCCAGGACCTAGCTGTCCTGGGCCGCGGCGGCGTCGACCAGCTCGGCCGCCGGTGCGGCCACCTTCGTGGTGGAGCACCACAGCCAGGCGGTGCAGCCGGTGAGCACGGTGGCTCCGCCGAGGTGGATGGCCACCAGCCCGATGGGCAGCCCGTTGGCGTACTGCACGTACCCGACGAGGCCCTGCGCGATGGCGGTGATCATCCATGCGGTGAGCGGGGCGTCGAGCACCTCGCGCTCGTGGCGCAGGCGGCGCAGGTGCCACAGCAGGGACAGCGCGATCGCGACGGTGATCCAGACGATGATGCCGTGGATGCGGGTGACCCACACGAGCGCGTCGCCGTTGATCGCGCACTCCTTGCCGAAGAAGCGCTTGGCGGCGCCGGCCGAGCAGGCCACGCCGTTGTCGCCCACCGCGTCGCCCGCGTGCGGCCCGGTGTTGGTGACGACGGTGCCGGCCAGCACGGCCAGCATCGACCACACGGACAGCAGCTGCACACGCCGGCGGATCCGTGGCACGACCGCGCTCACCCGGCGGCCGCGATCGGGCTGGCGCGACCGCAGCAGCATCATCACCGCGGCCCAGACGAGCACCATCGAGAGCACGAAGTGCAGTTGCACCATCGCGGGGTGGAGCTTGCTCCACACGACCACCGCACCGACGACGCCCTGCGCCGGCACGCCGACGAGCATGACCAGGCTGAGCACGAGCAGATCGCGGCGGCGTGGCCGGCGGTACCAGGCGGCCAGAGCGGCCAGCGCGACACCGATGCTGACCAGGAACGTGAACAGCCGGTTGATCTGCTCGATCGCGGCGTGCTTGGTGGACACGTCGACGACCTTGGCGTCGTTGCAGTTCGGCCAGTCGTTGCAGCCCAGGCCGGAGCCGGTGAGCCGTACGAGGCCGCCGCTGACGACGATGATGCCGAGCAGCACCAGCGCTGCGACACAGATGTTGCGGAACTCGGTGGGCGTGAAGCCCTCGGCTCGCACGCGACGCCAAGCCGTTTGCAGTCGTGCCATGCGCAAAGGCTACGGGCGCGCAGCGTCGTAGGCCCAAACGCCGCAGTGGCTACGGTTCGCGGCGTGCTGACCAGCTTCGACGACTTCCCCATCCACCAGGCCTCCGTGCCCGTCGCCCACAGCGCGACGGGCGACATCAACCAGTACGACCGTTACTTCTTCAACGGCTACACCCGCGACGGCGGGCTGTACTTCGGCGCGGCGATGGGGCTGTACCCCAACCGCCACGTGGCCGACGCCGCGTTCTGCGTGGTGAAGGACGGTGTGCAGCACAGCGTGTTCCGCAGCCAGCGGGCGCCGCTCGACCGGCGCGACGCCACCACCCTCGGCCCGATCGTGGTGGAAGTGATCGAGCCGCTGCAGCGCCTGCGCCTGACGGTCGACGCACCCGAGCAGGGGCTGCGCGCGGCGCTCCAGTTCGACGGGCGGTCGGCCGCGATCGAGGAGGCCCACTTCTTCGAGCGGGCGGGCATGCGCACGTTCTTCGACTACACGCGCCTCACCCAGTTCGGCGCGTGGAGCGGCTGGGTGGAGGTGCACGGTGTACGCCACGACATCACGCCCGACGTGGTGTGGGGTTCGCGCGACCGGTCGTGGGGCATCCGCCCCGTCGGCGAGCAGGCCCCCACCGGAGCGCCGGTGCAGGTCCCCCAGTTCTTCTGGCTGTGGGCGCCGGTGAACTTCCCCTCGCTGTCCACCCACTTCGACGTGAACGAGTACGGCGACGGCCGCCGCTGGCACGAGACGGGCGCAGTCGCTCGCCTGGGCGAGGAGGCGCAGATGATGCGCACGGTGGACTGGCGCGTGCAGTGGCGGCCGGGCACCCGCTTCGCCGACTCCTTCGAGTACGACCTGATCGACTGGGACGGCTCGCGCCACACCGTGGCGCTCACCCCGCGTTACGAGTTCCAGATGCGTGGCATCGGCTACGGCCACCCCGAGTTCGCCCACGGTTGCTGGAAGGGCGAGGCCGTCACCGGCGGCGAGCAGCTGCAGCTGCCCGTGGACACCCCGCTGGCCCGCGAGCACGTGCACGTGCAGGCCCTGTGCGACGCCACGCTCACCATGGCCGACGGCACGGT
>CAYZFZ010000303.1:0-1924 GCA_964477795.1 uncultured Bifidobacterium sp. | reverse complement strand
GGCGCGGGCGACGGCGTCACCTACACCTACCCCGACCAGGCCACCGACCCGTACGCGGGCGGGCCGGCGCTCAACGAGTGGGTGGCCGACGCCGACGGGACGCTGATCGCGACCGCCGGCCACCTGCACCCCGGCGGGCTGCACACCGATCTGTGGGTCACGCGCGACGGCGAGAAGGCGCACGCGTTCGCGTCGGAGGCGATGTACTACGAGCCTGCCGGTGCCGTGTCGTGGGACGTGTCGATGACCGCCACCACCCCGGACTGGCATGTCGCGATCAAGAAGGGCGACACCCTGTCCACCACCGCCACCTACGACTCCGGCCTCGCCTCCTGGTACGAGTCGATGGGCATCATGATCGTGTGGATGGGCGAGCCGGGCGGCACGGCCGACGACCCGTTCACGACGGCCGTCGACAAGCCCGGGATGCTCACCCACGGGCACCTGGCCGAGAACGACAACCACGGTGGCGAGCCCGACTCCCGCTACCTCGATCTCACCGCGCTGCCCTCCGCACCGGCCAGCGCCACCATCGCCATCCAGGACTGGGTGTACACCGAGGGCGACATGAACTACTCGGCCACGGTGCCGGCGGTGAAGGCCGGCGAGACGATCACCTACGAGAACCTCGACGCGAGCATCGGTCGCGGCCAGTGGCACACGATCACTGCCTGCGCCGCGCCGTGCAACGAGAGCACCGGCATCGCCTACCCGCTGGCCGACGGCCCGGTGATCTTCGACTCCGGCGAGCTGGGCACCGCGGGTCCGCCCACCGCCGATCGGACCACCTGGACGATCCCCGCCGACCTGCCGCCGGGCACGTACACCTACTTCTGCCGCATCCACCCGTCGATGCGCGGCGCCTTCCGGGTGGAGCAGTAGCGACTCACCCCCGTCAGGTGTGGCGGATCGTCATCCCGCCGTCGACGGGGATGATCGCTCCGTTCACGAAGCTGCTCGCCGGCAGGCACAGGCTGAGGGTCATGTGGGCCACCTCCTCCGGCGCGCCGTAGCGGCGCAGCGGCACCCGCCGCTTGGCGTAGGTCTCCTTCGCGTCGGTGGGGATAGCCGCCGTCATGCCGGTGTTGATCGGGCCGGGGCACACACAGTTGACGGTGACGCCCACCCGACCCAGCTCGACCGCGAAGCTCTTCGTCAGCCCCACCACGCCCGCCTTCGTGGCCGCGTAGGCGGCAAGGCCGGCGGTGGTGACGATCGCCTCCGTCGACGCGATGTTCACCACCCGACCGCCGCCTTCCGCCGCGCGCAGGTACGGCAGGCACAGGCGGATCAGACGCGAGTGCGCGGTGAGGTTGACGTCGAGCGTGCGCGCCCAGTTCGACTCGTACTCGGCCTCCTCCATGAACGCCGAGTTGACCAACGAGATGCCCGCGTTGTTGACCAGCACGTCGATGCCGCCCAGCGTCTCGGCGACGCCGGCCACCATCCACTTCAGCGCGCCGTGGTCGCCCACGTCGCAGACGAACCCGACGGCGGCATCCACCCCGTGGGCGCCGCGGATCTCGTCGACGACGGCCTCCACGCCGTCACCACCGATGTCGACGACGGCCACCCGCGCGCCCTCGTCGGCGAACAGGTGGGCGGTGGCCCGGCCCATGCCGGAGGCGGCGCCGGTGACGATCACCCGCGTGCCGGCCACCGATCTGGAGAGCGAGGTGAGCCGGGTCATCGTGGTGCCGATCGCAATTGCATGCCGAGATCATCGCGTCCTGTCTCGGGCACTGCCGGTATCGTGCGCGCAGTGAAGAAGCCCACCGTCGCCGAACGCCGCACCGAGATCCTCGAGGTCACCTGCCAGGTGGTCATCGAACGTGGCTTCGCGGCCACTCGCATCGCCGATGTGGCCAAGCAGCTGGGCGTGTCGAGCAGCCTGATCCACTACCACTTCGACTCGAAGGAGCAG
>CAYZFZ010000302.1:0-4338 GCA_964477795.1 uncultured Bifidobacterium sp. | reverse complement strand
GGAGGTCTGCTACTTCCGTCGCCGCGTGATGGTGTGGAAGCGCGAGTTCGCCCCCGGCCGCCCCCGCCCCTACGACCCCGACACCGCCTGGTCCTGACCCTCCCCACCCACTCTCCCGGCTTTACGTAAAGGCTGTCGGGCTGTGACCTGGGGCTGTGAACCCGGAGGTTTGACGCAAAGCGCCGGCGAGCTGCTCGGGTGGGGGCTGCCCCGTCTGCGCGACCTCCCGTGGCGGCACACTCGCGACCCGTGGGCGATCCTGGTCAGCGAGGTGATGCTGCAGCAGACCCAGGCGCTGCGGGTGGTGCCGAAATGGCTCGCGTTCCTGGACGCGTTCCCCACCCCCCAGGCGTGCGCAGCCGCGCCGTTGGGCGACGTGCTGCGGCAGTGGCAGGGGCTCGGCTACCCGCGCCGGGCGCGCAACCTCCACCTCGCCGCGACACTGATCGCGGAAGCCTGCGAGTTCCCGGCCACACTCGACGGGCTGCTCGCGCTGCCCGGGGTGGGCCGGTACACGGCGCGGGCGCTGCTGGCGTTCGCGTTCGAGCAGGATGCGGCGGTGGTGGACACGAACATCGCGCGCGTCTACGCCCGGGTGCTGGGCCGCCGCCTCAGCGCCGCGCAGGTGCAGCGCGCCGCCGACGAGGCCGTTCCGTCGGGCATGAGCTGGGAGTGGAACCAGTGCCTGATGGAGCTCGGCGCCGTGGTGTGCCGTCCGGTGCCGATGTGCGGCGAGTGCCCCATCCGCGAGCGGTGCGCCTGGCGCGGCGAGGGTGACGACCCGGCCGTGGGGTCGGCGGCGGTCAGCCGGCCGCAGGGCCGTTTCGAGGGCAGCGAGCGCCAGGCCCGTGGCCGGCTGATGAAGGCACTGTCGCTCGGGTCGCTGGACGCCGCGGCGGCCTCCGCGGCGATGGCTCACCCGGCCGCCGACCGGTTGCTCCTCGCCCTGCGCGATGAAGGGCTCGTCCGCATCGACGAGGGCCGGGTGCGGCTGCCCTGAGCGGCCGGACGCCGCGGCTCAGTCGCGGGCGGGCGGGACGAACGTGCCCAGCTGGTCGACGACGAGGTGAGCCGCCACCGACGGGCTGAAGCACACCTTCCCGGCGGCGGACCCGCCGACAGCTGGCGCAACCGAGCCGAGGTTGGCGAAGGTCTCCAGCGGTGTCGTGTTGACCAGTGAACTGATCTGCCCGCTGCCGCACGGTGTGGCGCTGACGAAGCCGAATCCGGCCGCGCCGACGGCGGTGACGTTGTACACCCCGACCTGTGATGCAGGCAGCGTGACGACGGCGTTCGCTGCCGGTGCCGGCCCGGTGCGCGTGTCGATGACTCGCGTGGGCGGTGCGCTGTGCAGGACGAGGCCACCGCTGCCGCTGCCGCCGAACCAGCCGGCGATGTCGACGATCGCGTGGCCGCTACCCGAGTACGCCTGCACGCAGATCCCGCCGTTCGCGCCGATGCCGACGAGTGTGGAGGTGGCCGCAGCCCGGCCGGCGAGGACGTTGACGGTGGAGGACGCCGGGGGAGGGCCGCACGGGCCCGGGTAGGCCTGCCACACCGTGTCCTCCGGCGAGCCCGCCGCCGTCAGGTTGATCCACACGCCGGTTGCGTCGGCTGGAATCCCTCCTCGCCCGGCGATCGGCACGTCGATGCCCTGCGTCGCCACGAGCGGGCCCGTTGCGGGGAAGACGGCCGGGTTGCCGCGGGTGTCCACCCAGCGGATCGGGCCGAGTGCGTGGAACCGCGCGCCCCCGGGGGTGAACGCGCCGATCAGGTCGACGACGAGGTCGACCCGAGCGAAGGTGTAGATGCAGACGGCGCGATCGGTGAGCAACGATGTCGCCAGCGCCGCAGTCGTGCGCCCGGCCTCGTAGTTCACGTTGGAGGTGTTGGGTCTGGTGCCGCAGGCGAAGACGGTGAGGTACCCGCCACTGCACGGGTTCACGGCGGTGACGTTCAGCACCGCTTGCGTGGTGCCCGCCGGCAGCTGGTCGTCGAGATCGATGCGGATGGTGCTGCTCGGTCGCATCTTGCCGTTCCCGCCGCCGAGCGCTGCCGACCGCGTGTCGAGCACGCGCACCGGCTGCAAGCCCACGAAGCCGGAGTCGGCCACCTGCGTCGCCGCCGGTGTGCCCGTGACGGTGTCGGGCGTGCCGGCCTGCGCGTGGGAGGGCTCGCAGACCTCGATGTGTTCGGCGTCGACGCGATCCTTGATGTACGCGGCGAGGGCCAGCGCACCGTTCCCCGTGATGTGGATCTGGTCGGCGGCGAACCAGTCGGCCTGAGTGGCCGCCGGCTGGGCGTGCGAGTAGCCGTCCCAGTCGACGACCACGAGGTTCGGGTGGCGCACTTCTGCGGCGGCGAGCGCCGCGTTGTGGCCCGCGTAGTACTGGCTGTAGGCGTAGCCGGTGGAGATGCGGTAGTTCAGCCAGAACACCTTCGACACGCCCTGGGCGGCCGCTTCGGCCACGATCTGGTCGATCGCGGACGTGATGCTGGTGTCGTCGTAGCCGGCCATGATCACCAACGCCTCGCCCAGCCGGTTGTGCAGCGTGCCCCGCATCAGCGGCAGCGCGCTGACCGGCGACCAGCGCAGGCCGGTGCCCGGATCCACCCGGCCCATGCAACTCGGGGCGACGAGCCGGCGGCAGCTCTCCACCGACCACAGCACGTCGTACGAGCCGGCCATCACGTCGTAGCGGGCGGTGGAGTTGTTGGCCTCGTCGTACCAGCGCATCGCCGCCGAGGTGGAGTCGCCGATGACGGTGACGCGTGGCGAGCCGGCCGGTGCAAGCGGCCCGCGCAGCCCGAGCTGGCGGCCGGTGATGGACGTGATGATGCCGTCGGCATACAACCCGCGTGTGGCCTGGAACGACTGCACCGCCTCGACGCTGGGGCCGTCGTACACGGTGTCGGGCCCGACGATGCCGCTGTAGCCGAGCTCGATCAGCCGCTGCTCCAGGCAGGGCACGGCACCGTCGGTCATCCCGGGCGTCACGCGCACGGTGACGGTGCACGCTGCGCTGGCGATGGTGGGGGACGCCGCCTCCTGGACGGCGCCGAGCGGCAGTGCACCGGTGAGGGCGAGGAAGGCTGCGAGCAGCCGGTGGTGGTTCATCGATGGAGCTCCAGGTGGTCGTGCCCGCTCCGTTGCTGTGGTGGGTGTCCGGTGGTGGATCCTGCGCCGTTACCCATCAACCGATGATTGCAGACACGATCGCATCGAATGCGTCTCCTGCGTACCGGCGCATCTCGTCGTCCGTCCGATCCTGGATGGGGTGCGGCGTGAAGACCCTGGCCACGCCGGGAAAACCGAGCGCGGTGGACTGTGCGACCGCCGCCTGCACGAATTCGGCGGATGCGACGAACACACCGGGGATGCCCCGACGTTCGAGATCGACGATGTCGTGCACACTGCACGACGTGCAACTGCCTCAATCCGCCAGCGCCTCGATCACCAGCGTGCACTGGCTGGCGATCTGCTGGCGGAGGTCGACCGGCGCCGGTTTCGTGAACGTCGGCTTCTTGTAGCGGAGCACTCGCGCGCCCGCCTCGACGAGCAGTTGTTCGAGCCGGTCGAGGAAGACGTCGCCGCGCGGTTTGGTGATGTCGAGCAGCCCGACGACCTGACCGTCGAGTTGCGCCGGGCGGGGCAGCCGCTCGCGGTGGGCGACCGATCGCTCGTTGCTGGGGTCCAGCAGGATCCGTGTCATGTGAACCACTCTCTCATGGAACCACCCTCCTCGTGACCGGCTGCGAGCCCATCTCGCCGTTCGCCCACCCGCCGATCATCGCGGAGAACAGCCCGGCGCCGCCGCCGGCGTGCACGAGCAGGATGCCGTCCGGCCGGAACTTGGGCAGCGTGGTGTCGCGCAGGTGGGTGGGCACGCCGTCGGCGATGCCACCCGCGCCCCAGATCAGCTCGCTGCCCGGCAGCTGCAGCCGGGCGTGCAGCTCGGCGAGCAGCCGGTCGCGGTCCCACCCGGCCTCGGCGCACACGCGGGCGTGCTCGGGGCCGACGACGAGGATGGCGTCGAAGGCGAGCACGAGCTTGGGGTTGTGCAGGTTGCGCAGGCAGGCGGCGAACACGGTGGCCAGCTCGGGGGCTGTGCGCACCTTCTGGTCGACGATGCAGCGCGGCCCCTCGCCGGCGAAGACGGTGACCGTGTCGTCGGTGGGGGCGAAGCCGCGGCCGACGGCCAGTGACGTGAACGGCGAGTCGTGCTCGCGCTCGGCGAAGCAGAAGCTGAGCTTGCCCGGGTTGCCGTGGGTGGCGCGATCGACCTCACCGGGGCGGCCGCCGCCCACGTTGCGGATCACCAGCTGCACCGCCCGGCC
>CAYZFZ010000301.1:0-4343 GCA_964477795.1 uncultured Bifidobacterium sp. | reverse complement strand
ACCGCACGGCCGAGCTGGTGGATGTCGCCGCCGAGACCGCCCGCGCCCACGCCGCGGGGGCGATAGCGGTGTGGGACCTGTCGCACGCGGTCGGCGCGATCGACATCGACCTGCGCGGGTGCGGGGTGCAACTGGCCATCGGCTGCAGCTACAAGTTCCTCAACGGCGGCCCGGGCGCGCCGGCGTGGACGTTCGTGGCCAAGGAGCTGCAGGCCACCGTCCGCCAGCCGATCTGGGGCTGGTTCGCCACCGAGGACATGTTCGCGATGGGGCCCACGTTCCGGCCGCGGCCCGACATCGCCCGCATGCTGCTGGGCACGCCCAGCATCCTCGCCCTCGCCGCCGCGGAGGTGGGCATCGCGCTGTCGGCCGAGGCCGGCATGCCCGCGATCCACGCCAAGGGCAGCGCGCTCACCGAGCTGGCCATCGACCTGTGCGACCAGCACGGCCTGGCCACGCCCACGCCGCGCGACCCGGCCCGCCGCGGCAACCATGTCGCGGTGCAGCACCCGGACGCGAAGGCGATGGTGCGCGGGCTCACCGCGGGCAACGTGATCTTCGACTTCCGCGAGCCCGACATCATCCGCGCCGGCTGCTCGCCGCTGACCACCCGCTTCGTCGACGTGTTCGACGGCATGGCCGCGATCGCGGCGCTCGCTGCCCGCTGATCGCTGTCGCGGACGTGGCCGTCCATCCCAACCGTCGCGCGCTCGGCCGGCCGTTCCGGCTGGTGTGGCTGTCGGTGATCGTCTCCAGCACCGGCGACGGCATGTTCATCACGGCCTTCCCGCTGCTGGCTGCGACGTTGACGAGCAATCCGGTGCTGATCGCCGGCATCACGATCGCGTCGCGGCTGCCGTGGCTGCTGTTCTCGATGGTCACCGGCGCGATCGCCGACCGGGCCGATCGGCGGCGGCTGATGATCGGCGCCGATCTCGTCCGGTTCGTGATCGTCGGTGTGCTCGGCGCGCTCATCCTCGCGGGTGCCGCGAACATCTGGCTGCTCTACGTGTGCGCCTTCCTGCTCGGCATCGGCGAGACGTTGCACACGAACTCGGCGCAGGCGATCCTGCCGGCGATCGTGCCGCCCGAAGACCTGCTGCAGGCGAACGCCCGCTTCGGCGCGGCGCAGATCGCGGCCGCACAGTTCGTGGGGCCGCCGCTGGGTTCGGTGTGCTTCGATGCTGCGCGGTCGCTGCCGTTCCTGGCCGACGCGGTCTCGTTCGCCGGCAGCGCCGCGCTCATCCGCGGCCTCCCCGACGTGCACGCGGTCGAGCCGCCCACCACACGCCTGCGTGACGACGTGCGCGAGGGGCTGCGCTTCCTGCGGCACAACCCGGCGATGCGCCGGCTGACGGCGATCCTCGCCCTGATCAACTTCTTCTACTTCGCGGCCACCTCGCTGCTGGTGCTCTACAACCGCGATCTGCTGCACGCAGGCGAGTACACGTACACCGCGCTGTTCGTCGGTGCCGCGACGGGCACGGTGCTCAGCCGCTTCTTCATCCACGCGCTCACGGCCCGCTTCGGCGCGACCGCCACGATCGCGGCAGCGATGTGGTTGTGGGCACTGTCGATCGGCGGACTCGCGGTCACCTCTCAGCGGCTGGTCGCGATCGCGATGTTCCTGCTGCTCGGCGTGGGCACCGGGCTGTGGCTGACGCTCAACACCACTCTGCGCCAGCAGCTCACGCCCGCCCGCCTGCTCGGCCGGATGAACGCGGCGTACCGCACCGTCTCGTGGGGCGTCGTGCCCTTCGGTGCCGCGTTCGGCGGCATCGTCGCCAGGTGGTGGGGCCTGCGTGCCCCGTTCGTGATCGGCGCAGTCGTGATGGGGTTGATCGCGCTCAGCTCGCCGGTGGTGCTGCGCCCGGTGCGCACGGCCGTGCGCGAGCTGGCTGTCCACTGATCCACGCGCCGCGCACCGTCACTTATGCTCCGCGACCGGGGGTGCGAGATGACTGACACGATGCACGACGAGCTCGATGCGGTGATCGTCGGCGCCGGGTTCGCCGGCATGTACATGCTGCACACGTTGCGCGAGCACGGCTTCCGGGCGCACGTGTTCGAGGCCGCCGGCGACGTGGGTGGCACGTGGTACTGGAACCGCTACCCCGGTGCCCGCTGCGATGTGGAGAGCCTGGAGTACAGCTACTCGTTCAGCCCGGAGCTGGAGCAGGAGTGGGACTGGACGGAGCGCTACGCGGCGCAGCCTGAGATCCTGCGCTACGCGCAGCACGTGGCCGACCGCTTCGACCTGCGCCGCGACATCTCGTTCGACACCCGCGTTCAGTCGGCGGTGTTCGACGAGGGGACCGCGACGTGGACGATCGCCACGGCATCCGGCATCACCCACTCCCGCTTCCTGGTGATGGCCGTCGGCTGCCTCAGCAGCACGAACCTGCCCGAGTTCCCCGGCCGCGACTCGTTCGCCGGCGAGAGCTACCACACGGGTACCTGGCCGCACGAGGGTGTCGACTTCACGGGCAAGCGGGTCGGGGTCATCGGTACCGGCTCGTCGGCGGTGCAGTCGATCCCCGTGATCGCCGCGCAGGCGGCGCACGTCACCGTCTTCCAGCGCACGCCCACCTACACCGTGCCCGCGCACAACCGCCCGCTGGCGGCGGAGGAGATCGCGGAGGTGAAGGCCGACTACCGCTCGCTGCGCGCCGCCAACCGGCAGATGTCGGGCGGGTTCGGCGCGCGCCAGCCGCGCGGCGAGGGGCTGGCCAAGGAGGCCGACCCTGCCGAGCGCGAGCAGGAGTACGAACGCCGCTGGGCAGTGGGCGGTTTCACCTACCTCGGTGGCTACACCGACCTGCTGCTGGACGCGGAGTCGAACGAGACCGCCGCCGAGTTCGTGCGCCACAAGATCGCGGCCACCGTGCACGACCCGGAGGTGGCAGCGCTGCTGACGCCCACGCACGTGATCGGCTGCAAACGGCTGTGCTTCGACACGGGCTACTACGAGACGTTCAACCGCCCGAACGTGTCGCTCGTCGATGTCAGTCGCGAGCCGATCGCCGAGATCACACCGAGCGGCGTGCGCGTGGGCGACACGACGTACGAGGTCGACATGATCGTGTACGCCACGGGCTTCGACGCGATGACGGGCAGCCTGCTCAAGATCGACGCCCGCGGGCCCGGCACGACGCTGCGCGAGGCGTGGGCCGCCGGGCCGCGCACCTACCTCGGGCTCGCCGTGCACGGCCTGCCCAACATGTTCACGATCAGCGGGCCGGGCAGCCCGTCGGTCCTCACCAACATGATCACGTCGATCGAGCAGCACGTGGAGTGGATCCGCGACTGCATGGTGGCCATGCGCGATCACGGCCAGCGCCGCATCGAGGCGACGGAGCCGGCGCAGGATGCGTGGGTCGACTATGTGAACGCGGTGGCCGACATGACGCTGTTTCCGCGCTGCAACTCGTGGTACCTGGGTGCCAACGTGCCCGGAAAGACCCGCGTGTTCATGCCCCTGCCCGGCTTCCCCACCTACGCCGAGCAGTGCGCGGCCGTCGCCGCCAACGGGTACGAGGGCTTCCTGCTGGAGTAGCGGCCCAGGTCGTTGCGGCCCGTCTCGATGATCACCACGTGTACGGGCGATCGAGCGATGGACGCGTTCGGGTAGTTGCGCCTCACCGTCGCCTGGGCCTTCCCGGCCGTAGCCACGTCGAAACGACGGGGCCGGGAACAGGCTGGGGACGGGAGGCCGGAACCGGCACCTTCCACTGCGGTCTCGTCTGTTCGATTTTCGACTTTCGGTCTCGGTGTCGACTGGGTTCTGTGACGGACCCGCGCCCGATTGCTGAACATCGAAATCGAACAGACGGGACCGGGAGCAGCCAGAGACGGGTGGCAGGCCGGGGCCGCACGATCAGCACTGGCCGGTCGCGACCGACCCGTCGGCGAGGAGTTCGTCGACGGGCTGGCCGATGACTTCACACGGCCAGTTCGGGGCGGTCGCGGTACTGGGCCAGGGCTTCGGGGTTGGCGAGCGCTTCGGTGTTGCGCACCTCGCGGCCGTTCACCACATCGGCGACGGCGAGCTCGCTGATCTTGTTGCTGCGCGTGCGCGGCACGTCGGTGACCTGCGCGATGCGGGCGGGCACATGCCGCGGCGACGCATGGGCGCGCAACCGGGAGCGGATCTCGGCGGCGAGCACGTCGGTGAGCATCGCGCCCTCGGCCAGCTTCACGAACAGCACGATGCGGGTGTCGTCGTCCCACTCCTGGCCCACGGCCACGGCCTCCACCACACCGGGCACGTGCTCGACCTGGGCGTAGATCTCGGCGGTGCCGATGCGCACGCCGCCGGCGTTGAGGGTGGCGTCGCTGCGGCC
>CAYZFZ010000300.1:0-4359 GCA_964477795.1 uncultured Bifidobacterium sp. | reverse complement strand
GGTTGTGGTAGCCACGGTTGGAGACGCAGCGGTAGCCCTCCACCACCTCGCAGCCGGGCGTGTCGAAGTCGACGAGGAAGCCGGTGATGCGCTTCTTCGGCCCGCGGGCCGTCTGCTCCTCGCCGGACGCAGCGAACAGGATCACGTAGTCGGCCAGGTCGGCGTGGCTGATGAAGTGCTTCACACCGTTGATCACGTAGTCGTCGCCGTCGCGGACGGCGCTGCACTTCATGCCGCGCACATCGCTGCCCGCGTCGGGCTCGCTCATCGCCATGCAGTCCACGCGCTCGCCGCGGATGGTGGGCAACAGGTACTCCTCGATCTGGTCGCCGGCGCACGCGCGCAGGATGTTCGACGGGCGGGCGACGATGTACTGCAGCGCGTAGGAGGTGGCGCCGAACTCGCGATCGACGAGCGTGGTGCCGAAGCTGTCGAGGCCGCCGCCACCGAGCTCGGCGGGCATGTTGGCCGCGTACAGGCCGGCGGCGAGCGAGCGCTGCTTGATCTGCTCGACCAGCTCGGGCGACACGGCGCCCGCCTTCTCCACCTCCTCCTCGTAGGGGATGAGCTCCTTCTCGGTGAAGGAACGCACGGTGTCGACGATCATCTGGTGCTCGTCCGACAGTTCGAAATCCATTGGTGCTCCTGTGAGGAAGAAGGGGTGGGTGGGCGGTCAGGTTCGGGGCGGTGGCAGGCGCATGACGCTGCCCACCTGGGCGGGGATCGGCAGGCCGGCGTGGGCCTCGGCGATGGCGGCCAGCGCGGCGGCGACGTCAGGGAGGATCGGCGCCGAGCGTCCGGCCGCCATGTCCACGTGGACGAGCATCTGCTCGGCAGTGCACAGCAGCGCGCCGGTGTCGCCGTGGAGCATCGTGTGGATCAGGTGCAGCCGCTTCGCATCCACGCCCAGCACCTGGGTGGTGAACGCGATCGGCTCGTGCACGTCCACCTCCAGCACATAGTGGATGTGCGTCTCCACGGTGTAGAAGCTGTGGCCGGCGGCGCGGTAGGCCTCGTCGTCGCCGATGTAGCGGAACAGCGCATCGCTGGCCCAACCGGCGGCCGTGAGGTAGGCGGCCTCCGTCATGTGGCCGTTGTAGTCCACCCAGTCCGGCTCGACCGGGGTGCGGTACAGCGCGAGCGGCGCGGCGACGGTGTCGCCGGGGCGCCACGGCGAGGGCGCGCCGGCGGCGAACCGCGCCGCTTCGTGCCGTGCGATCGCCGCGCCCGCGCCGAGACCGGACGGGCGCAGCGCGCGCATCACTGCGATCAACGCGTCCGGGTCGCCGTCGGTGAGCTGCACCAGCCCCTCGCCGAGCTGCCACCGCTCGTGATCGGTTGCCTCCGCCCCGACCGGCGCCATGCCCAGCGAGCCGTAGAACTGGGACAGCTCGGCGGCATGCGGCCCGCTGATCTCGACGAGCGGCAGCAGGTGGATCGGCGAGCACCCGCGGGCGGTGGCCTCGGTGGCCACGAGCCCGGTGACACCCTCGGGCACGGCGCCACCGGCGACCTGCACGAGCGTGGCGCCGGCCAGCACCGCCGGGCTCTCGGCGACGCTGAGGCGCTGCAATGAGGCGCCGGGGAACATCCCCAGCCGCTGGGCTGCGGGCCACAAGGAAGCGACCGCGCCGTGAAGTGTGGGATCATCCACCACCACATCGAGCCCGGAGGCGAGGAAACGGGTGGCCCACTCGGCTGCGCGGTCCCCACCTCCCGTCACGGCAACGAAGTTCATAGACTAAATCTACATTCAGGATTGGATCATCTGCGATGCCGCGACCTCGACTCGACCATGTGCGCAAGGCCCAGATCCTGTCGGCGGCCGCCGGCGTGCTGTCCGAGCGCGGTTACGCGAACAGCCGGGTGGTCGACATCGCCAACGCCGCCGGCACCAGCCCAGCGGCGATCCTGTACTGGTTCGACGGCAAGGACGGGTTGCTGGCGGAGGCATTGCGTCTGCGTGAGCAGGAGTTCCACGATCGCTACACGGTGAAGGCGGAGGCGAAGGCGACGGCATCCGAACGCCTGCGCGTGCTCGTGGAGGCGATGCTGCGCCACTACGACTGGAAGCTGTGGATGGAGCTGTGCGTGCTCGCGCTCCGCGACAAGGCCGCGGCGGCCGAGCGCGACCGGATGGACCGGCGCTGGCGGGCAGTGCTGCGCGGTGTCATCCGCGAGGGGCAGAAGGCCGGTGAGTTCGTCGACTCCGACGCGGACGACACGATGTTCGTGCTCGCCGGGTTGCTCGACGGGCTGGCACCGCTGCTGGCGCTGAAGGCCAAGGGCGTCACCCGCGAGCGGGTGGAGCGCGTCTGGCTGGCCGAGGCCGCGCGCCTGCTCGGCCCGGGCTTCGACTCAAGCCCCCTCAAGCGCACCCGGTAGTGCGTCGACGTCCGGGTCAGCTGCGGGGCTGGCCGACGAAGCGGCCGGCGTGTGCCGGCCGGGGGAGCAGCGAGTGGTGCGCAGCGAGCTCGTCGAGCTTGGCCAGCAGCGCCGGTGCGGCGGGGGAGGCCTTCGCCGCCGCCGTGTCCACGTGCAGCAGCATGTGCTCGGCCGTGGCCACGACGGTGTCGTCGTCGGCGCGGTGCACCACGCAGAAGAAGTGCAGCCGCTTCTCGTCGTGCGAGAGCAGCTGCAGCGTCGCGTAGAGCCGGTCGCCCGCCATCGCCTGCGCACCGAAGTTCACATGGCTCTCCACCGTGTAGTAGCTGCTGTGCGTGAGGTACTCCTCGTCCAGGCCGATGTAGCGCAGCAGGCGGTCGCCGGCCTCGCTGCTGACCTGGAAGAAGCGGGCGTCGTTCATGTGGCCGTTGTAGTCCACCCAGTCGACGGGAACGGTGGTCTCGTACAGGCGCAACGGGCCGCTGAGGTCGAGATCCGCGTGGCGCGAGCCGGCGCGGGCGAACAGCTGCCGCTCGTAGCGGTCGAGCACCAGCCCGGCACCGTTGTGTGTGGCGCGCAGGCCCTGCATCACGGCCACCAGGCTGTCGTCGCGGTGCCGCTCGAGCTCGCGGATCGTGCGCCCGCGTGCCTGCTCGTCGCTCTGCGCGACGATCGTGTCGAGCAGCTCCTCGGTGAGCTCGGGGACGTCCATCAGCTTCGTCCACGGCCACTTCAGAGCCGGGCCGAACTGGGCCATGAAGTGGCGCATGCCGGCCTCGCCGCCGGCGATACGGTACGTCATGAACGTGCCCATGAAGCTCCAGCGCAGGCCGGCGCCGAAACGCACGCAGTCGTCGATCTCCTCTGCAGTCGCGATGCCGTCGTTGATCAGCCACAGCGCCTCGCGCCACAGGGCCTCCATCAGGCGATCGGCGACGAAGCCGTCGATCTCGTGTTCCAGCCGCACCGGCTGCATGCCGAGCGCCTCGTAGATCGCAGCGGCCTCGCCGAGCGCGGCGGTGGAGGTCTGGTCGCCGCCGACCACCTCGACCAGCGGCAGCAGGTACACGGGGTTGAACGGGTGGCCCACGACCAGCCGCTCGGGGTGCGTCATCCCCTTCTGCATCTCGGTGGGAAGCAGGCCCGAGGTGCTGGAGCCGAACACCACTTCGGGGCCGGCGACGGCGCTGGCCCGGCCGAGCAGCATCTGCTTCAGGTCGAGCCGCTCGGGAGCAGCCTCCTGCACGAACTGCACACCGGTGGCGGCCTCTTCAGGAGTGGCCACGAACTCCAGCGTGCCCTCCGTGGGCAGCGGCGAGCTGACCAGCTTGTGCATCGCGCGGCGGGCGTTGTCGAGCACCTCGCCCACCTTGCGCGGTGCCTGCGGATCGGGGTCGTACAGCTTCACGTCGACGCCGTTGAGGAGGAAGCGTGCGGCCCAGCCGCCGCCGATGACGCCGCCACCGAGGATGCCGGCGCACTGGATGCCAGGGATCGGGCTCATGTCAGCGCTTCACCAGCTTCAGCTTGTCGCGCACGGCCTGCGGGCTCATGATGCGCACGTTCATGTTCTCCAGGATGGCCCGCGCCTTCTCCACCAGGCGGGCGTTGGTGGCCAGCTCACCCGGGCCGGCGTAGAGGTTGTCCTCCAGGCCCACGCGCACATTGCCGCCGGCCAGCGCGGCCATGGCCACGAACGGCAACTGCTTGCGGCTGATCGAGAAGCCGCTGAACACGCAGTCGTTGGGCAGGTTGTTCACCATCGCCATGAAGGTGGTGGGGTCGTCGGGCGCGCCGTACGCGATGCCCATGCACAGCTGGATCATCACCGGGTCGTCGAGCAGCCCGTCGCGGATCATCTCCTTCACCTGCACCAGGTGGCCGGTGTCGAAGACCTCGAGTTCCGGGCGCACACCCAGCTCCTGCACCTGCTTGGCCATGCTGCGCAGCACGCCGGGTGTGTTCACCATGATG
>CAYZFZ010000299.1:0-4449 GCA_964477795.1 uncultured Bifidobacterium sp. | reverse complement strand
TGTTCCACATCGACCTCAACGCCCAGCGCATCGGCAAGTACGACCAGGACTTCCGCTTCGGCAGCGAGGGCATCCGCGACGCGTTCTATCTCGTCAAGCTGCTGGAGGATGCGCAGTGGCAGGGCATGCGCCACTTCGACGCCCACCCGTACCGCACCGAGAACGACGGCGGTGTGTGGGAGTTCGCCAAGGGCTGCATGCGCACCTACCTGATCCTCGCCGAGAAAGCCGCCCGCTTCCGCACCGACCCGGAGATCGCCGAGGCGCTGCACGCCACGATGGTGCCCCAGCTCGCCGAGCCCACCTCGCCCGACGGCTTCACCTCCGCGGCGCTCGCGTCCATCCGCGCCACCTCGCCGGATCTCGGCTCCATGGCCACCCGCGGCTACGGCCACGAGCGGCTCGACCAGCTGGTCACGGAACTGCTGCTGGGCGTGCGGTAGGCCGTGCGCGTCGTCGCCGGCGTCGACTCGTCGACGCAGAGCACCAAGGTCGAGCTGCGCGAGATCGAGTCCGGCCGGGTGGTCGGGCGCTCGTCGGCGCCACACGAGGCCACCACACCGCCGCGCTCCGAGCAGGATCCGGCCGGCTGGTGGCGGGCGTTCGAAGCGGCCTATGCAGGCGCGTGTTCGCAGGCGGGTGACGGCAGCGAGGTCGTCGCACTCAGCGTTGCCGGCCAGCAGCACGGGATGGTGACGCTCGACGCGAACGGTGCGGTGCTGCGGCCGGCGAAGCTGTGGAACGACACCGAGTCCGCCCCCGATGCGGGCTGGCTGTGGAAGCAGCTGCCCGGGGGCGCCGCCGAGTGGGCGGCCGCGGTCGGCAGCGTGCCGCTGGCCGCGTTCACGATCACCAAGCTGTCCTGGCTGCACCGCAGCGAGCCCGATGCCTGGGCCCGCCTCGCCCACGTGATGCTGCCCCACGACTGGATGACGTACCAGCTCACCGGCGCGTTCGTCACCGACCGCGGCGACGCCTCCGGCACCGGCTATTGGTCGCCGATCTCGGGCGACTACCGCTGGGATCTGCTGGCCATCGTCGACCGCGACCGCGACTGGAGCACCGTGGTGCCGCGCGTGGCCGCACCCGGCGAGGTGGTCGGCACCTGGAAGGGCATCCCGGTCGCCTGCGGCACCGGCGACAACATGGGTGCCGCCCTTGGCCTCGGCCTGGCGGCGGGCACGGCGGTCGTCTCGATCGGCACCTCCGGCACCGCCTACGCGGTGGCCGAAGCGCCCACCTCCGACATCACCGGCGCGGTCGCCGGTTTCGCCGATGCCACCGGCCGCTACCTGCCGCTGGCGTGCACGCTCAACGCCGGCAAGGTCACCGACGCGGTCGCCCGCCTGCTGGGTGCCGGCCACGCCGAGCTCGATGCGCTCGCGCTGGCCGCGGAGGCGGGTGCCGGCGGCCTGGCCCTGCTGCCCTACTTCGACGGCGAGCGCACCCCCAACCAGCCCGGCGCCAGCGGCTGGCTCAGCGGCCTGCGCAGCGACGTGTCGCGCGAGCAACTGGCCCGCGCGGCGGTGGAGGGCGTGTGCTGCTCGCTGCTCGACGCGCTCGACGCGATCCGGGCGCATGCACCCGTCGACCGGGTGGTGCTGGTGGGCGGCGGCTCGCGTTCGGCGGCCACGCGGGCTGTGTTCGCCTCCCTGTGCGACCTGCCCGTCGGCGTGGCCGATGCCGACGAAGCCGTCGCCACCGGTGCCTGCGTCCAGGCCGCGGCCGCCGTGGCAGGCGACGCGCATGCCGACGTCGTGGCCCGCTGGGCGCTGGGGCACGCCACGCCGGTCGAGGCCGCGCCGGCGAGCGTCGACGTGAGGGCGCAGTACGCGACCCTGCGCGGCACCGCCTACCCGTCGTGACCGCCGACCCGTACGCGCTGCTCGGGGTGGCCTCGACGGCGACGGCAGCGGAGCTCGCCGCGGCGCGCCGCCGGCTGGCGCGGCAGGTGCACCCCGACCTCGGTGGCGACGGCGACGCCATGCAGAAGTTGAACTGGGCGTACGACGAGGCGCTGCGCCGCCTGGCCGACCCGGAACCGGCGCCGGAGCCGGTGCCCGAGCCTGCGCCGCGCCCGGCCCGGCGCCGCCGTGTCGACCGCCGCGTGCCCCATCGGGTGCAGCACGACGCGCCGTCGTTCACGATGGACGTGCTGCCGGTGGAGGCCTACGAGGCGCTGCTGGTGGTGACCTCGTGGATGGGCGAGGTGCTGGTCGACGATCCGCCCTACGTGCTGGAGGTGTTCCTCCACGACCCGTCCCCGTGCTGGTGCCGTCTCGACCTCGTGCCCGACGCGGGCGCCACCACAGTCAGCCTGATGGTCGCCGCCCTGGAGGGCGACCCTGCCCCCGACATCGAAGCCGTCCGCGACGTCTGGGTCGCCAACCTCAACCGCCTCGGCAGCCCGTGACCCGCCGCGGACCTGCGGGCCGGCGTTGTCCCCGGCGATGCTTCCGGACGCGTGTCCGCACGTATCCGTGCGGTGGTGCGTCCGTCAGCAACGAGGGTCGAGTCGGACTGGCCCTGGGGTGATCCGTCACCGAGGCGGTCGGGCGTTGCACCAGACGCCGCGGTAGGCGTTCGGCCCTGGCGGGCGCAGCGATCGACTGGTGCAATGAAGTCGGGTCGACAGCGGACCCTCGGAGGCGTGTGATGGGTGAGCGTGCAGGGGTGGCGAAGCTTCCTCCTCGGTGGTTCGTCCGTGTCTTCTGGACCTGCCATCGCGGGGTGTTCCGGCTGACGCGTGGGCACATCGGGCTGTGGCGGCCGAAGCCGGATGGATGGGGCGCGGCGCGCCTCACCACGGTGGGTCGCAAGACCGGGCTCGAACGCAGCGTGATGATCGGCTACTTCATGGACGGGCCGAACCTGGTGTCGATGGCGATGAACGGGTGGGGCCCGGCCGAACCGGCCTGGTGGCTGAACCTGCAGGCGGAGCCGAAGGCCAAGGTCGACCTGCCGGACGGCACGAGGCTGGTGGTCGGCCACGCCGCCACCGGCGAGGAACGGGCCCGGCTGTGGGGGCGGTGGGGCGAGATCGACAAGAATCTGGAGTCGTACGCGGCGCGGCGGCCGATGGAGACTGCCGTCGTGGTGCTGGAGCCCAGGGACTGACCTGATCAGCGGGCAGCGGCCGCCTTCGTCAGGCGGTCGCGGATGGCGTGGCCCAGGCCGTGGGCGGGCGGCAGCACGGCAACCACGACCGAGACGCCGCGCTCGTCGGCGGCGCGCAGGTCGGCGTACAAGGAATGTGCGTAGTCCACCAGGTCGTCGCTGCGATCCAGGATCCACGCGCCGTCCACGCCGCCGGCCGCAGCCTGCGCCTCGACTGCCTCGGCCGCGTCGTCCACCAGCACCACCCGCGCGGTCGGGGCGTAGTGCGAGGCGAGCATCCCTGGAGCGCGGCTGGGGCCGCCCGCCGGCGCGACATCGCCGCCGAGCAGGGCGGCGATCTCCTCGCTGCCGATGCCACCCGGCCGCAGGATCTGCGGCGGCACGACGGTGCAGTCGACGATCGTGCTCTCCACCCCGACCGGGCACGGGCCACCATCGAGCACATAGTCGACGAGCTCGCCCAGGTCGCCGGCGACGTGCGCCGCGGTCGTCGGGCTGACCTTGCCGAACCGGTTCGCCGACGGTGCGGCGAGCCCGCCACCGAAGCGGGCCAGCAGTTCGGTCGTCAGCGGATGGGCCGGCACCCGCACGCCCACGGTGGGTCGGCCGCCGGTGACGACCGGCAGCACATGCGCCGCCTTCGGAACCAGCAGGGTGAGCGGCCCCGGCCAGCAGGTGCCGGCGAGCACCGCCGCGGCCGGGGGCACGGACGCCGCCCAGTCGGGCAGCTGCTCGGGCGTGGCCACGTGCACGATCAGCGGGTGGTCGGCGGGGCGGCCCTTGGCGGCGAAGATCCGCCGCACGGCGGCCTCGTTCGACGCATCGCCGGCGAGCCCGTACACCGTCTCGGTGGGAATGGCGACCAGCCCACCGCCGCGCAGGATCTCCAGCGCCCGGTCGACGGAGGTGCCGACCCTCGTGCCGACCCTCATGCGGGGACGGCGTCGATGAACTCGAGGGCGGCGTCGATGAAGGGGAACGACTCGGGGGTGGCGAAGTGGTCGGTGTTGCGCAGCACCTTCAGGGTCGCATGGGGGAGCGCGGCCACCAGCGGGTCGCCGGGCCCGGCGAAGTCCTTGTCGCCGATCACCACCAGCGTCTCGCACGTCGCCGCGCCCACCGACGCCGGCGTCATCTCCGCGCCGCGAGCCCGCTTCATCACGGCCGTCAGCGCCAGCAGGTCGTTGCCCGGCTGGTTCGCATACTGCGAGAAGAGGCGGGCGACGTTGTCGTCGGACGCGCCCCGCCCCTCCAGCGCGGCGATGATCAACTCGGTGGCCGCGTCGTCGCGCTCGAAGATGTTGCGGCCGATGCCGGCGAGCACGAGCTTGC
>CAYZFZ010000298.1:0-4494 GCA_964477795.1 uncultured Bifidobacterium sp. | reverse complement strand
GCCTTGGCGCGGGCGAACTCCTCCGCCAGCACCACGCCCTGCATCGTGGTGAGCCCCTTGCCGCCGTACTCCGAGGGCCAGGTGGCGCAGATCCAGCCGCCCTCGAACAGCTTGGCCGGCCAGCCGGCGTTGAACTCCTTGCGCTCGTCCGCGCCGATGTCTACCGCCTCGCCGGCGACCGCGGCGTCGTACCAGCCGGCGGGCAGGTTGGCCTCCAGCCAGCTGCGGATCTCGGTGCGGAAAGCTTCATCCTCGGGCGCGTAGCTCAGTTCCATTCCCCAAGTATTGACCCACGGGTCAAGTCCGTGCCAACCGGCCGCCGCCGGGACCGCCGGACACGGCGAACGGCCCTGGTCAGGGCAGGTCTGGGGCCGTACTGTGCAGCTGTGAACGCAGGCGAGCAGACCACCCCACCGCAGCCGACGCTCGACGCGCTGCTGCCCGATGCGATGGCCACCAAGGCCGAGTTGGTCGGCGTCACGAAAGCCCACCTGCCCCTGCGCCGGCTGGTGCCGCTGGGCGTGCTCGCCGGCGCGTTCATCGCGCTCGGCGGCAACTTCGCCACCGTCGTCACGTCCGGCAGCGGCCTCGACAGCGGCGTGTCCAAGCTGCTCGGCGGCGTCGTGTTCGCACTCGGGCTCATCCTGGTGGTCATCAGCGGCGCCGAACTGTTCACCGGCAACACGCTGATCGTCATGGCCTACGCCAGCCGGCGGGTGACGGCCACGGCGCTGCTGCGCAACTGGCTCGTGGTGTACCTGTCGAACTTCGCCGGCGCGGCCGCCACCGCCGCGCTCGTCGTCATGTCGGGCCGACTCTCCGCCGGCGACGGCTCCGTCGGCGTGCGCGCGCTGCAGGTGGCCGAGGCCAAGGGCACCGTCTCCGTCACGGCAGCGATCTTCAGCGGCATCCTCGCCAACTGCCTCGTCTGCCTGGCCGTGTGGATGACGCTGTCGGCCCGCACGATCGTGGACAAGGTCGTCGTGATCGTGCCGCCGATCGCCGCCTTCGTCGCCGCCGGCTTCGAGCACAGCGTCGCCAACATGTACTTCTTCCCGGTGGCACTGTGGCAGAAGGCGTTCGCCCCCGATCGCTTCTGGGCCACCAGCGGCAAGACCACCGGCGACTTCGGCCACGTCAGCACCCAGCGCCTGCTCGTCGGCAACCTGCTGCCCGTCACGCTGGGCAACATCATCGGCGGCGCCGTCCTCGTCGGCCTCGTCTACTGGTTCGTCTACCTGCGCCATCGACCGCCGGCGAGCTGACCCCGTACCGGTTCAGCCGGCGGGCCGCGGCGCGCGGTCGGGTGCCACCAACCGGTACCCCACGTGCGGTTCGGTGACGATCGACGGCAACGACGCTGCGCCACCCAGCGCGCGGCGCAGCTTGCTGACCACCGAGCGCAGCTGGAGCCGGTAGTCGCCGGTGGCGTCGAGACCCCACAGCACGCGGGCGAGCGTCGCGTACGTCATCACCCGGCCCTCGTTGCGCACCAGCGCGGTGAGCAGGTCGAACTGCCGCGGGATCAACTCCACCGGGGCACCGTCGACGAACACGAGGTGGGCGGGAACGTCGATGGTGAGCCCGCCGCAGTGCAGGACGTCAGCGTCGAGCAGGGGTGCCGTGGCCACCCGATGCCGCAGCGCGACGCCGAGCCGGGCGAGCAGCAGGCGTGTGCTGTACGGCTTCAGCACATAGTCGTCGGCACCCTTCTCGAGCACGTCGACCAGGCGATCCTCCACCGCGTCGGCGGTGACCACGATCACCGGGCAGTGGTGATGGAGGCGCAACCGCCGGCACAGCTCGACCCCGTCGATGTCGGGCAACCCGAGGTCGAGCAGGATCACGTCCGGCCGCAGCGAGTCGGCCAGCGACAGCGCGTCCGCCCCGGTCGCGGCGGCCGCAACGCGGTGGCCGCGTGCGGCCAGCACCGTGGTGAGCGTGTCGCGCTGACCGGGGTCATCCTCGACCAGCAGGATCAGCGCCGTCGTCACGGTAGAGCGGGAGGTCGAAGGAGACGGCGGCACCTCCCGATGGTTCGTCACGGAGCAGGAGCGTACCGCCGTGCGCCTCGACGATGGCCCGGCACACGGCGAGGCCGAGGCCCGGCGACGCGCCGCTGGTGGCCTGGAACGGCTGGAACGGGGCGCCGCGCCGCTCGGCGGGGAAGCCCGGCCCGTCGTCGCGGACGGCGACCTCGACACGCCCACCGCGCTCGCGGGCGCACACCCGGATGAGGGAGCCGGCAGGCGTGTAGCGCAACGCGTTCTCCACCAGGTTCGTGAGCACCTGGTCGATCTGCACCGCGTCGACCAGCACGTCGGGCAGGTCGGCCGGCACGTCGAGGCTCACGACATGGGAACCACCCGTGTGCAATCGGCCGATGCTGCGCTGGGCGAGCTGGGCGATCGACTCCGGTTCGAGCGTGGGGATCAGCGCGCCGGCCTGCACGCGGCTGACGCTGAGCAGGTTGCCGACGATGCGATCGAGACGCTCGCTCTCGTCGCGCACCCGCCCGAGCAGTTCGTGGCGGGTGGTGAGGTCGTGGTCGACGTCGCCCTCCAGCAGCTCGGTGGAGATCGAGCGGATCGTCGACAGCGGGTTGCGCAGATCGTGGGAGACGCCGCGCAGCAGCACCGCCCGCTGCTCGTCGATGAGGTCGGCGCCGGCGGCTGGACGGCGCAGCCCGCTGATCGCGCTGATCGTGACGGCCACGAGGACGAAGGCGGCGAGCACGGCCGCATCCTCGGCAAGGTCGACGTGCAACTCGCCGATCGGGGGAATGAACACGAGCGCGTACACGAACGAACCGGCGATCGCGACCGCGAGCGCCACCCAGCGATCGGCGAGGACGCTGGTGAGCACGACCGGCACCAGCAGCAGCAGCGCCGGCACGGCGTGGGGCATGTCGCCGCCGAGCGTCGCGCAGAGCACGGCGACGATCGCGATACCGCTGAGGCCGACCGCAGCGCCGCGGGTGCGCGAGAGGCGTGGCCAGAGGTTCACCCGCACAGTCTGCTGCACCCGAACGGCCGCTCGGGGTGTTCACGAGCATGAAGCGGCCCGGCAATCCTGCGGAAACAAACCATCGCCATTCTGACGGCCACCTCGTCGATTGGAGCAGCACATGGAGTCCGGAAGCCTGACCTGGGTGTTGGTGTCGGCAGCACTGGTGCTGTTCATGACGCCGGGCCTCGCGTTCTTCTACGGAGGGATGGACCGCAGCCGCAACGTCTTGAACATGCTGATGATGAACTTCTACTGCGTGCTGATCGTGCCCGTGGTCTGGATGATCGTCGGCTACTCCCTCGCCCAGGGCGGCACCGGCAACCTGATCGGCAACTTCGATCATGTGTTCCTCGACGGCATCGGCATTCTCGACGACAACGGCGGCAAGCTCGCCACCGTCGCCTTCCTCGGGATGTTCGCCTGCATCACGCCGGCGCTCATCTCCGGCGCGGTCGCGGACCGCATGAAGTTCTCCGCCTGGGCGCTGTTCGTGCCACTGTGGCTGCTGCTCGTCTTCGTCCCGGTGTTCAAGTGGGTGTACGGCGGCTGGCTGGGCGACCGCGGCTCGCTCGACTTCGCCGGCGGCACCGCCATCCATGTGAACGCCGGCATCGCCGGCCTCGCGGCAGTGCTCGTGCTCGGCAAGCGCAAGGGCTGGCCGAAGGAAGGCCACCCGCCGCACTCGATGCCGCTCGTGATGCTGGGCACCGGCATCTTGTGGTTCGGCTGGTTCGGGTTCAACGCCGGCTCGGCGCTCGCCGCCAACGGCCAGGCCGCGCAGGCGTTCATGAACACGTTCCTCGCCGCCGCTGCCGCCGGGCTGGTGTGGGTGGTCGTCGAGCGCATCCGCGACGGGCATGCCACCAACCTCGGCGCGGCCTCGGGCATCGTCGCCGGCCTCGTCGCCATCACGCCGGCAGCGGACTATGTGTCCGGTGCGGCACCACTCGTCATCGGCGGCGTCGCCGGCGTCGTGTGCTGCTATGCGGTCCGGCTGAAGAACCGCTTCGGCTTCGACGACGCGCTCGACGTCGTCGGCGTGCACTTCGTCGGCGGCCTCGTCGGCTCGCTGGCGATCGGTGTGTTCTCAAACCCCGAGTTCTTCGCCGGCAAGTTCAAGGCCGGGCTGCTCTACGACGGCGGCCTCCGCTTGCTCGGCGAGCAGGCGCTGGCCAACCTGTCTGCGATCATCTGGTCGTTCGCGGTGACCACCGCGATCATGCTCGCCCTGAAGAAGACGATCGGCGTCCGTGTCAGCGAGGAGACCGAGACCAACGGCCTCGACTTCGCCGAGCACGCCGAGACCGCCTACCACTGATCGCACTCACTGATCGCCGAACGAAAGCAGCGCAACCATGAAACTCATCACAGCGATCCTCAAGCCGTTCAAGCTCGACGACGTGAAGGCTGCACTCGCCGACGTCGGCGTGGTCGGCATGACCGTCAGCGAGGTCCGCGGGTTCGGCCGCCAGGGGGGCCACACCG
>CAYZFZ010000297.1:0-4496 GCA_964477795.1 uncultured Bifidobacterium sp. | reverse complement strand
TTTGCGGTTGTGGCGGCGCAGCAGCATCCACGCCCACGCGACACCGACGACGAGCGCCGCGAGCAGCAGGGTCGTGACGATCCAGTAGACGACCGGGCTGAGACCTTGTGCGTCGAGCGCACTGGCGGGGTCGGTGGGGTTGAACAGCACCCCGAGCCCCGACGCCGGTCCTGCTTGTGGTTGTGGTGTGCCGGAGAGGAATGCGGCGACTGATCCGGTGCCGCGCAGAGCGAGGGCGAGGCCGAAGGCTCCGATCAGGGCGATGAGGGCGGCGTTGGTGAGTTCGTCGCCCATGCTCCCGCCCTGTCTCGGGTTCATTGGAGCCGCCGAATCGCGGTCGTGCCCGAGATGCGCCCGAACAGGATCACCTCGCCCGTCGCGTCGGGCGGGAGGTCGTCGAGATCGACCAGCGCCCGAGCGGTACCGGTTCCGGTGGCGTCGGTGTGGCTCACGATGACCGCGACGGCGACATCCTCACCCGGCACGAAACCCTCACCCTCAACCTCCATCAGCCGTGGTGCTCGTGGTGCGGCGGCGCGGCGACCTCGCCGCGTGCCCGGGACTGGTGCGTGCTCGGCTGCTCCTGCGGGTGGAGTTCGTTTGCGGGCGTGGATGATGTCGGTGAACACGCCACCGTCGCACTCGCGGACCTCGACCCGCACAGAGACGGTGCGGTCCTTGGTGATCTCGTCGATCAGCGACCCGAACGTCGCCCGAGTCCACGCACCCGCCGCAGGTTGCGGGAGGGCGACGCCATCGACGGCTGCGGTCAGCGTGCCGTCCGCGGCGACCGTGACGACCACGTTCGGCAGATCGACAGGCGTCTCGGGCTCGTGATCGCGGGAATGGTGTGGGCGTGAGAGGTTCATCGGTGCCCCCCGGCCGCGCGAGAGCTCGTATCGAACAGGGCGAGTTCGGCGGGGTGGAGCTGGTGCTGGGTCACGAAGCTCCTGGCCTTGATCCGCCAGAGGCCTTGACCGACACCCAGGTTCGGCAAGAGTTGCTGCTCGGTGCCGGTCAAGCCAAGAGCTTGGGCGGTGGGGCCGAGCTGGTCGGATTCCTGCCGGTACACGATTCGCGTCTCCGCATTCGCCAACAGGCTGTTGGCGAGGGAGCGCATGGCGGAGCCTTGGTCGCCGACGTTGTCGAGGTCGGTGAGCTTGTGGAAGATCAGCATGTTCGCGATCCCGTAGTGCCGGGCGAGTCGCCAGTGCGCGTCCATCCGCCGTAACAGCGCGGGGTGGGACATGAGGCGCCAGGCCTCGTCGTAGATCACCCACCGCTGCCCACCATTCGGATCGAGCAGGGCGGATTCCATCCACGCCGACGAGCACGTCATCAGCACCGAGATCAGGGTGCTGTTCTCCGTGACGCGTGAGAGGTCGAGGGAGATCATCGGCAGGGTCGGGTCGAACGTCACGGTGGAGGGGCCGTCGAAGAGCCCGGCGAGGTCACCGGCGACGAGACGTCGCAGGGCGTGGCCGACGAGCCTCCCGTCTTCGGCCAGGCGTCCATCGGTGTCGGTGCTGGGGTTGAGGACGCGGTCAACGACCATCGGCAGGATCGGCACTTCGTTCTCCCGCACCGTCTGCGTCAATGCCAGGTCGATGGCGGTGTGCTCCAACGGCGACAAGCCCCGCGCCAGCACCGTTTCGGCGAGCGCGCCGATCAGGTCGCGCCTGCGGGCGGCGACGGTCGAGGCCCACTGTTCATCCGACAGCCCGGAGGGGCGGTGGCCTTCGTCGAGCGGGTTCAGGCGGGTGTTGAGGCCGTGGCCCAGGACGATGGCGCGACCGCCGACGGCGTTGGCGACGGCGGTGTGCTCGCCCTTCGGATCGCCGGGCACGTAGACCCTGCGCCCGAACGGCAGCGACCTTGTGTAGAGGGACTTCGCAAGACTCGACTTGCCGGAGCCGACGATGCCTGCCAGTACAACGTTGGGGGCGGTGATGATGCCGCGGGCGTACAGCACCCACGGGTCGTACACGAAGGAGCCGCCGGAGTAGAGGTCTTGGCCGACGAACACCCCATCGGCACCGAGACCACCTTCGGCGACGAACGGATACACCCCTGCCAAGGTCGCGGAGGTGTCCTGATGGCGCGGGAGCCGGAACCGTCCCGGCGTCCTGAGCTGCGCCGCACTCGGCTCGCCGCTCTTCGGGAGGTGGATCGTGGCGCGTCGCTCCGCCCGCTCAGCCTCAGCCTTCGCTTCCGCGGCAGCGAGTTCGGTCTTGCGTTGCTCGGCGTGGAGACGGGCTTCGGCGCGGCGGCGCTGTTTGCGGAGCTTCCGTCGTTCCTTCGACGGCGCAACCAACACGGCAGTGTGCAGCCGCTCGCGATCCTGGTTCACAGTCCCAGCCCTCGCGACTCCCGGACAGGGGTGATCTTCGCGGGCTCGAACCACGACCGTCCCTGCTTCGGCGGCTGCACATCCCGACGCTGCGGAGCGCCCGGCGAGGAGTACGACACCAGCAACTCCGGCCCGCCCTGTGACGGCTCGTCGATCGCGTCGGCACTCGCGTCGGGTTCGGAGTGGCGACGCAGCAGCGAGACGTAGCCGATGTGCGGATTGACGACCAGGGCGTAGTCGCCGGACATCATCACCCGGTCGTTGGTGCCCTGGCCGGGCACGTCATAGACGTACCCGTACTCCAACGCCGCCTGCGTGGTCTCCTCGCCGTAGTCCCACTGCGCGAGGTAATCCACCGCATCGACGTGCCCCAGCTCGCCGAGGATGCGCAACGGCCGGTCGGCCTCGTCGCCTTGGAGGAACACCACATTGATCCACCGCGACGGCACAGCCTCCTCGACCGCGGGTTCGGGATGCCACGCAATCCGCCCCGCCGCGACGAACCCTTCCGCAAGTCGGTCGTAGGCCTGATCCACCAGACGCGCCGACCGGCGCAACTCCTCGGCCGTGGCGAGAGCGTCCCGGACCCCGGCCGTGTGGTCGCCGTCGTCGTGGAACGCGTGCGCGGCCTTCCGCTCGTGGACATCGGCGAGCTGCTCCAGCACCTGGTGCAGCGACCGCATCCCCGAGGACAGGTCACCGATCACCCCGTACATCTCGGCGGGCTGATCGAACGTGCGGCTCGCGTGCGCGAGACTCCGCAAAGCCTCGGACGCCTCAGCGGCGTCGGCGGTGGAATCGAAGAACGTGGGCATCATGGACCTCCCTGGTGCTGTGTGACGGGGAGGTACGCACAGGCGATCCAGGATGACTGTCAGTGGTCCGGCCTACCGTTGTATCGACGAATAGGCATACGAGCAGGAGCACGGCAGAGTGAGCGCAAGTCAGTACCGAAGCCAGCTGGATCGCAAACGCAAGCAGCGCATCGACGCAGACAAGAAGGCTGGCGAGTATCGGTCGAAGGAGTCCGCGAAACGTGCCGACGCCGCCAAGGCGCGACAGGCGGCAGCCAAGACATCGAGCACCTCAACCCGCAGCAGCAAGCTTCGCGAGGCGGATCGCAGGGAGAAGGAAGCCGAGACTGCGGGCAAAGAGGCCAGCCGCTGGCAGACACGGGCAGCCGGATACGTCAAGGAAGAGGCTGCCCTACAAATCAAGCTCGCCCGAGCTGAGCAGTCGGAGGCGGACGCGGCCGAACGTCGCCGCAAGAGCGAGCAGCAGCGCGCTGACCGGCGAACAGCCGCCGAACGCGCCCAGCTGGAGTCGAGGATCGTCGGGGCCGAGGTAGCCGTGACCACCGCGCTGCGGCACCTCCCCGCGCCCAAGCCCGAGAAGCTCCGGGTGCTCATGCTGGGTGCCTCGGCTGAAGGTGACCTCCGCGTTGGGAGGGAACAGAAGCGCATCCGGTCGGCGGTGGAGTCCGCGCTGCACCGCGACCAGATCGAACTCGACGTGCGGCCAGCGGCCACCACCGCGGACTTGCTGGACGGCATCACGAAGTTCCGCCCTCACGTGGTGCACTTCTCGGGCCACAGCAATGATGACCTGATCGTGTTCGAGGACGAAACAGATGAACCCCACGAAGGTGTGATCGTGACGGCGCGCGCGTTCGCGCGAGCGATCAGTGCGACCGATGACCCGCCGCTACTCGTCCTGCTGAACTCCTGTCGCTCCGCCGCTCAGATCGACGACCTGGTGGCGCAGGTGGTTCCGTTCGCCATCGGAATGGCCGACAGCATCGAAGACGCCGACGCGATCAGCTACGCCGCACAGTTCTACGCGGCCGTCGCCAACGGGCAGTCCATCAACTCTTCCCACCTGTCGGGCCAGGCTGCACTTGAACTCGCCGGGCTGGACAGCGCCGACCTCCCGACCCTCGCCTGGGCACCCGACGTCGACCCATCGACCACGGTTCTCGTCAAACCCACGGACTGACTCTCAGACTCGCCGACACAGCGGCAGCGCCGCGGCGGTGAACGCGACGGCCTGCTGACCAACGAGGAGCCGGGTCTCACACGAGGCTTGGATCGCTGCTTGCTCGATGGCGGCGACCGCGGCGTCGAGCTCTTCCACGCTTGGTGCGGAG
>CAYZFZ010000296.1:0-4500 GCA_964477795.1 uncultured Bifidobacterium sp. | reverse complement strand
AACACGCCCGCCGGCCTTGCCGCCGTCATCGCCGACGTGCGCGAGCGCACGGCCGCGGCCGGCCGCGACCCCGACGACGTGGAGGCCACGGCCTGCGTGTACGTGCAGCTACCCGGCGGCGCCGGCCGCACGATGGGCGACCCGTCGATGGCCGGCCCTCGGCCGGTGGCAGGCAACGCGGCCGAGATCGCCGAGCAACTCGCCGCCTTCGCCGCGGTGGGCGCGGCGCACCTGCAGTTGGTGGTGGACCCGATCACGCAGGCCTCGATCGAGTCGCTCGGCGAAGTGCTGACCCTTCTCGACGCGTGAGGTGTATGGTTGGTGTATGTCTCGCACCAACATCGACATCGATGACGGGCTCTGCCGCCGAGTGATGGATCGCTTCCACCTCTCCAGCAAGCGAGAGGCTGTCAACCTGGCGCTACGACATCTCGCCGGCGAACCGCTCGGCGTGGACGACGCTCGCGCGCTGCGCGGAACGGGCTGGGACGGCGACCTCGACGAGATGCGGTCGAGCCGGGTGTGATCCTGGTCGACACGTCTGCATGGGTCGAGTTCCTCCGAGGTACAGGCTCAGATGTCTGCGATGCAGTTGACCGACTGCTCGAGGGCTCAGACCTCGCGTCATGCGATGCGGTCTCGATGGAGCTGCTCGCCGGTGCTCGCGACGATCGACATCTGATGCAGCTCCGCGGGCTCCTCGGCCGAACGTCGGTGCTGCCGACGACAGCCGCCGACTACGAGTTGGCGGCGGCCATGTACCGAGGGTGCCGAGCCCGTGGGGAGACCGTTCGCAAGCTGATCGATTGCTTGATCGCGGCGGTCGCGATCCGGGCCGATGCCGAGGTGCTCCACGCAGATGCCGACTTCTCGACACTCGCCCGGCACACCGACCTCCGCGTCCATCCCGACTCGCTTCGCTGATCGCCGGTCCTCTCGCAGACCGCTCGTGCCGTCGTGCCGTCAGAGTGCGGCCGGCAACGTCACGTCCAGCAGCTGGGTGTTGGCGGTGGGCTCGCTGAGCGTGTAGGGCGTGTGCGCCGGCATCACGAACGAGTCGCCCTCCGCCAGCCGCAGCGGCTCGTCGCCGCCACGCTGCAGCGTGATCGCACCGTCGAGCACGAAGTGGAACAGGAACTCGCCGTCGTGGCTGGCGGTGACTGGCGCGGGCGCGCCGACCGGGCGCACGACGCGGGCGCCCGCAATCCCGTCCATCGCCGCGCCGATGCCCGTGTCGCGGTACTCGTAGCCGGCCATGCGCCACGGCGACCAGGTGGCATGCGCCGCCTGGTGGAAGACGAAGCGGTGCCCGTCGGGGCCGTACCCGCGAGCCGGCAATGTCGCGCCCGTGGGCAGTGGCATCTCCGGGTCGCCCCATGTCTCGTGCTCGGCAGGGCAGCCGATCTCGATCACCTGCATGCGGTCGCTCGCCTCCAGCACCCGGTGGCGGATCGTCGACGGCTGCAGGAAGCAGTCGCCCTCGGTGAGCAGCATCGGCTCGCCCTGATCCTCGTACGCGACGCGCACCCAACCGCGGTAGCAGTAGATCATCTGGAAGCGGATGTTGTGGAAGTGCACATAGTCGCCCACCGGCCCGCCCTGCGGGATGAGGATGTGCGACGCGATGAACCGCCCGCCCAGGCGGCTGTGGATGAGATCGCGGTAGCGCATGCCGGCGCGGCCCTCGCCGAACGCGTCGTCGGCATCCGCGCCCTGCGGCATGCGGGTGACGACGAACTCCTCGGCCAGCGGCGGGATCTCCAGCGGCGGGTGCGCGGGCACGAACTCCACGACCGTGCCGTTCGGTGCCGTCACTTCGCCCTCGCGCCCCTCCGTGGTGAGCAGGCGCAGGCGCGCCGGCGGCGCGGTACTGCCCACCTCCAGGCGAACCGTGAGACCGAAGCCCTGCAGCACGGCCATGCGCGGGTGATCGGCGGGGACGATCGTGCGCACCTTGAAGCCCAGCCCGATGAGGAAGTTGATGGTGGCGGAGATCGGTTCGCTGCACGGCAGCACGACCTGCGCGGACTCGATGATGTGGTCGCTCATGACACCGCCGAGCCTAGGTACCGGCTGGAAGCGCCCGCGAACTCAGGCCCGCGGGAGCAGCTCGGGCGTGAGCACGCCCTCGTCGACCACGACGCGGCCGTCGAGCGTGATCGTGCAGTTGCGCATCGGCAGGTCGAAGTGGCCGGCGGTGAACCGGCCGGCGAGCTCGTTGGCACCCGTGGAGTAGACGAAGTTGCCCGCGTACACGCGCGCCTCGGTGCCCCACGTCTCGCGCTTGTCGTAGAGCTGCGAGGAATCCCAGCGAGCGAACGGGTTCATGCCCCACCCCACATGGCTGGTGGCGTAGCTCTCCCGATCGCCGAACGCGCTGAGGTAGCTGCGGAACAGGATCGCATCCACCCCGTCACCGTCGATCGTCTCCACATGGTCGTCGACGATGTGCAGCGTGACAGGCGACTGCACGAGCGTGTTGAACGTGAGGTTCATGTCGCCGGGGGCGAGCACGATCGTGCCCTCCACGCTGTGCGCCGCGGGGAACGCGGCGACGAGCCCGCCCGGCCAGTGCGCGATCGAGCCGGGGCCATCGGTGAGCCCGGTGGAACCGGCCGCCGCGGCACCCGCCAACTGCACGGTGAGCAGGGTGCCGGCGGTGCTCGTCACCCTCATCTCGCGGGCGGCGGCGATCCACTGGTAGCCGAGCTCCACACGGCGCGGCAGGTCGTCGTCCCAGCCGATGCGCTCGAGCACCTCCGGGTGCTCGTTGGAGATCATCAGCACGCGGGCGCCGCCGCCCAGGATCTGGCCGAGCTCGGGCGAGTGCAGCAGGCCCTCGACGGTGCAGTCGACGACGAGGTCGCTGGCAGCGAGGCCGGCGATGACGGCCGGGTGGCCGGCGATCGCCTGTGAGGCGCCGGTGGAGCGGATCGGCACCGCGTGGGCGGACGGGGGAGTGGGCACGACGACGTCGAACACCCGGCCGCCCAGCGATTGGGCCGCGAGCCGGGCGGTCTCCACGAGCACCGGGCGGCTCTGCGATTCGCTGAGCACGGCCACCTTCTCGCCCTCGACCAGGCCGCAGCGGTGGAGGTGGTCGGCGAACGACTTGATGAAACGCCACTCGGTGGTCATGCCGCCTCCGTTGCGGTGAGGTGCTGGGCCAGCAGCCGGTTGACCTGCTCGGGTGCCTCGGCGCCGAGCAGGTGGCCGGCGTGCGGCACGACGACGAGCGTGGCCCCTGGAATGTGATCGGCGAGGTACTGCGAGTACTCCGGTGGCGTCTCGCGATCGAACTCGCCCGCCAGCACCAGCGTGGGGGCGGTGATCGACGGCAGCAGGTCGCGCGAGTCGTGGGTGACGATGCAGTCGATGCTGCGCCGCAGTGCGGCAGCCGTGATGCGCGCCATCGCCGCCTGCTGCTGCTGGAACGCTTCCTCGGAGATCTGCGTGCCGGCGATGGAGCGCAGCACCCGCTCGGAGAAGTCGGACGGCTCGAGCCCGGCGTCGAGCGGTGCCAGCCGGGCTGCGCGCCATGTGACGGGATCGGTGCCGTCGAGGCCGAAGCGCGGGCTGGTGGACATCAGCGTGAGCGATCGCACCAACTGCGGATGCCAGGCGGCGAGGTACTGGGCGATCATGCCGCCCATCGAGATGCCCACGACGTGAGCCCGCTCGCCGCCGAGCGCGCCGATCCAGGCGGCGGCTGCACCGGCCAGCGCGCGGAACGTGACCGGTTCCTCCGGCAGCGCCGCCGAGCCGCCGTAGCCCGGCAGATCCCACGCAGCCACGTGCCACCGGTGGGCGAGTGCCGCCAGCTGCGGCTCCCATGCGATGCGGCTGCCGCCCAGGCCGTGCAGCAGCACCACCAGTGGGCCGTCGCCCGCCTCGCGCCACGCGAACCGGGCACCGTTGACGTCGCGCACGTGCACGGGAGAAGCCACGTCCATTCGGCGAGTATGTCAGATCGCGCACGTTTGTCAACAGTGTTGACAAACGATCGCGGATCTGGTGGACTGCGGCCCATGGGGGAACCGGTGATGACACGCGACGAGATGGTTGGCCTGGTGCGGGCGATGGGCCCGGCGATGAAGGCGCGGGCGGTGAAGTACGACCTGGAGGCCAGCTTCCCGTTCGAGAACTTCGCCGACTTCGCGGCCAACGGGCTGATGGGCGTGTGCGTGCCCGCCGCGTACGGAGGGCTCGGCGCCAGCTACGCGGACTATGTGCGCGTCAGCGAGGAGATCGGTCGCCACTGCGGTGCCACCGGGCTCACGTTCAACATGCACAACGCGACGATGCTGTGGTGCGGGCAGGTCAGCGATCTGCTCGACATGACGCCCGCGCAGCGCGAGCGCCATGAGGCCATCCGCACCGAGATGTACCGAGGCGTGATCGAGCGCGGCGACATCCACAGCCAGCCGTTCTCGGAAGGCCTCGCCCCGGGCGCGACCACCGGCGTCGCCACCAAGGCCGTCCCGGTGGACGGCGGCTGGC
>CAYZFZ010000295.1:0-4529 GCA_964477795.1 uncultured Bifidobacterium sp. | reverse complement strand
GCCGCCATCGTGAGGATCTGGTCGAGCAGCGGGATCGCGCTCTCCGCGCCCTCGAGCCCGAAGCGCTTGGTGCCCACGTACTTGGTGGCGAGGAACTTCTCGAACGCCTCGGCGGCGTTGAGCCGCTCGACCACCCGCCGCTTGCGCTCCTTGGACAGCTCGTCGTGCTTGCCTTCGAGCTTGCTCTGGATCCAGCGCTGCTCGGCGAAGTCCTGGATGTGCATGTACTCCACGCCGATGGTGCGGCAGTACGCGTCGCGCAGCACGCCGAGCAGCTGGCCCAGCGGCAGCTTCTCGGTGCCACCGACGCCACCGGTGAGGAACTCGCGATCGAGATCCCAGATGGTGAGGCCGTAGGTGGCGGGGTCGAGCTCGGGCGGCATGTGCGGCTGCTGCCAGCGCAGTGGATCGAGATCGGCAATGAGGTGGCCGCGCACGCGGTGCACGCGGATGAGCGTGGCGACCTGCATCTGCTTGTGCAGCATCGCCTCCTCGCGGTTCACCGGGTTCTGGTCGACATGCCACTCGACGGCCTCGTACGGCACGCCGAGGCTGCGGAACACGTCGGCGTAGAAGCCGTGCTCGCCCAGCAGCAGCTCGTGCACCAGCTTCAGGAAGGTGCCGCTCTCCGCGCCCTGCACGATGCGATGGTCGTACGTGCTGGTGATGGTGACGACCTTGCTGACACCCAGCGAGCTGAGCGTGGCGTGATCCGCGCCCTGGAACTCGGCCGGGTAGTCGATGGAGCCGACGCCGACGATGACACCCTGGCCGGGCATCAGCCGCGGCACGCTCTGCACGGTGCCGATGGTGCCCGGGTTGGTGAGGCTGATGGTGGCACCCTGGAAGTCGCTGACCGCGAGCTTGTTGCTCTTCACCTTGCGGATGAGGTCTTCGTAGGCGGCCAGGAAGCCGGCGAAGTCCAGCGTGTCGGCATCGCGCAGCACGGGCACGACCAGCGTGCGGCTGCCGTCGGCCTTGCTGACGTCGACTGCGAGGCCCATGTTGACGTGGGCGTTGCGCACCAGCCGCGGCTTGCCGTCGGCGCCGGCGACGAAGGAGTTGTTCATGTTCGGCACGGAATCGGCAATGGCGCGCACGATCGCGTAGCCGATGAGGTGGGTGAAGCTGACCTTGCCCTGCCCGGTGCGGCTGCGGTAGCCGTTGATGACCGAGCGGTTGACCTCGAGCAGCTTCGCCGGCACGTTGCGGAAGCTGGTGGCGGTGGGCACCGACAGGCTGCGCTCCATGTTGGCGGCGATGGCGACGCCCGCCCCCCGGATCGGCTCGCCGGCCCCCTCACCGTCGGCAACCACCACCGGGGCGGCGGGCGCCGGTGCGGCAGGTGCGGCGGGCCCCGCCGGGGCGGCCACCACTGGGGCTGCCGCGGCTGCGGGTGGTGCGGGCGCCGGCGCCGGAGCGGAAACGGCGGGAGCGGGCACCAGCGTCCGGTAGTCGTCGAAGAACTCGCGCCACGTCTCGCTGACCGAGTCGGGGTCGGAGCGGAACTGCTCGTACATCTCCTCGACGAGCCACGAGTTGGCACCGAAGCTGCCGGCCGAGGGTTCAGGGGTAGTCATCGCCGGTGATGGTACTTGTCCTCGCCCGCTTCACCATGGACGCGTTCCCGACCCACCGTCGAGTTGCATTTCCGAAGCACGCGCTTCTACAATTTCGGCCATGACGATCAGGTTCACCCCCGCCCGCGCCGCCACCGTTGGCCTGGCCGCCGCCGGCCTCCTCGCGCTCGCCGGATGCGGCGGCAGCAGCGAATCCGCGGGCACCGCCCCCACCGGCGTCGACGTCGAGGTGCGGGCGCTCAACGGCATCGCCTGGAACGCGAAGAGCTACACCGCGACCGCGACCGACGGGAAGATCACGATCTTCGCCGCCAACGACAGCAGCCTGCCGCACAACCTGCACGTGCTGGACAAGGACGGCAACGACGTGGCCAAGGCGATCGACCTGCCCAGCGCCGGCTCCAGCGGCACCGAGGACGTGGAGATCACCCCCGGCGAGTACCGCATCGTGTGCCAGATCCCCGGCCACACGAACATGGACTCCACGCTGACGGTCAGCTGACCCCCCGGCTGACCGTCAGCCGGACGAGTCGAGCGCGGTCTTCACCCGCTCGGCCCACGGCACCGCCTCCGTGCTGCCGCCGGCGGCGTGGATCTCCGCCCGCTGCCTCGCCAGTTCGGTCGCTGCGCCCTCCACCGCGGGGGTGAGCACATCGCGCTCGATCTGGGTGCGCAGGTGCCCGGCCAGCGACGGGCTGGCGCCGCCGGTACTGACCGCCACGGTGACCAACCCGCGGCGGGCCACCGCCGGAAGGATGAACGAGCAGTTGTCCGGGTCGTCGGCGCTGTTCACCCACACCCGCGCCGCCTTCGCGTCGGCAGCGACCTGGGCGTTCACCGCCGGGTCGTCGGTGGCCGCGATCACGAGCTGGTAGCCGGCCGCCTCGCCGGCCACATAGGCGCGCCGCTCCACCCCGACAGCCAGCGCGGCCAGCTCGGCCACGACGGAGGGGGCCACCACCGTCACGGCCGCCCCTGCGTCGGCGAGGCCGCAGGCCTTGCGCAGCGCGATCGTGCCGCCGCCCACGACGAGCACCGGCACCCGGGCCAGGTCGAGGAACACGGGGTACGCGAACGGCATCGCCCGGAGCGTAGCCGACAACTTCTCGTAAATTCTGATCTGACTAGTCGGGAATGGCGGTAGAAAGGGGGAATGGCGCTCACCATCCCTGCCTCGCTCGAGACCGCGCAACCCGCGGACGTGGTTCGTTGGGCCGCCGACGCGTTCGGCACCGACGGGCTCGTGGTCACCGCCAGCTTCGAGGACGCGGTGCTCGTCCACGTCACCGCTACGGCCGTCCCCGGCATCGAGATCACCCTGCTCGACACCCAGTACCTGTTCGCCGAGACCCGCTGGCTCGTCGACGAGCTCACCACGCGGCTCGACCTCAACCTGCGGGTGGTGCACCCTCTCCCCCACGTCGTGCCCGACAACATGTGGCAGACCGACGTGGAAGCCTGCTGCGCGGTGCGCAAGGTGGAGCCGCTGGCCCGCGCGGTCGAGGGCAAGCAGGCCTGGATCACCGGCGTGCGCCGCGCCGACGGGCCCACGCGGGCGAACGCGCCCGTCGCCGCCTACGACATCGGCCGCGGCCTGGTGAAGATCAACCCACTCGCCGCCTACACCGACGACGACATGGCCCTGTACCTGCATCTGCACGACCTACCGGTGCACCCACTGGTGGACAAGGGGTACGCGAGCATCGGTTGCTGGCCCTGCACCCGCCCGATCGCCCCCGGCGAGGACAAGCGCGCCGGGCGCTGGAGCGGCAACGCGAAGACCGAATGCGGGTTGCACGGATGAGTGCCGAGCTGATCTCGGCCGCCCACCTCGACGCGCTCACCGACGAGGCGATCACGATCATCCGCGAGGTGGCCACCGAGTGCGAGAACCCGGTGCTGCTGTTCAGCGGCGGCAAGGACAGCGCCGTGCTGCTCCATCTCGCCGTGCTCGCGTTCGCACCGGCCCGGCTGCCGTTCCCGGTGATGCACGTCGACACCGGCCACAACTTCGCCGAGGTGATCGAGTACCGCGACGCGCTGGTGGCCCAGTGGGGCGTACGCCTCGTCGTCGCCAGCGTGCAGGAGAGCATCGACGCCGGCCGAGCGGTGGAAGACGTCGGCCCGCGCGCCAGCCGCAACCGCCTGCAATCCGTCACCTTGCTGGATGCGATCGCGGAGCACGGCTTCGACGCCGCGTTCGGCGGCGGCCGCCGCGACGAGGACAAGGCACGGGCCAAGGAGCGCATCCTCAGCTTCCGCGACCGGCAGGGCCGATGGGACCCACGTGCGCAGCGGCCCGAACCGTGGGCGCTGCTCAACCCGCGCATCCGCAAGGGCGAGCACCTGCGCGCGTTCCCCCTGTCCAACTGGACCGAGCTCGACATCTGGCAGTACATCGCCCGCCACGAAGTGCCACTGCCCAGCATCTACTTCAGCCACACGCGCACGGTGGTGGAACGCGACGGCATGCTGCTGTCGGTCGGCGGCCCAGTCGTGCTCGAGCCCGGCGAGCAACCCTTCGATGCCGTGGTGCGCTACCGCACGGTCGGCGACGCGAGCTGCACCGGTGCGGTCGCCTCCACCGCGGCGACGATCGACGAGGTGCTGGCCGAGGTGGCTGCCGCACGCATCACCGAGCGCGGTGCCACCCGCGCCGACGACACGTTCAGCGAGTCCGCCATGGAGGACCGCAAGCGAGAGGGCTACTTCTGATGACGGTCACCGCGGTCGACGCACGCTCCACCCTTCGCATCGCCACCGCCGGCTCGGTCGACGACGGCAAGAGCACGCTCATCGGCCGCCTGCTGCACGACACCAAGACCGTGTTCGAGGATCAGCTGCAGGCGGTCGTGAAGGCCAGCCGCCGCTACGGCGACGGCGCCACCAACCTCGCGCTGCTCACCGACGGCCTGCGCGCCGAGCGCGAGCAGGGCATCACCATCGACG
>CAYZFZ010000294.1:0-4539 GCA_964477795.1 uncultured Bifidobacterium sp. | reverse complement strand
AAGCGCTCAAGACGCACCCCACCGTCAACGACGCGGCAGTCGTGGGCGTGCCCGACGACCGCTTCGGCGAAGCCATCACCGCGCTCGTCGAGCCTCACGCCGGCGACACCATCGACGAGGCCGCTCTGATCGCGCACGTCCGCCTGCACCTCGCCGCCTTCAAGTCGCCCAAGCGCGTGCTCACCGTCGACACGATCGGTCGCGCCGCCAACGGCAAGCTCGACTACAAAGCGCTGAAGTCCAAGGCGCTCCAACAACTCGGTTTGACGTAAAGGCTGTCGGGCTTCGACCAGGGGTCGGAGGCCCGGAAGTTTTACGTAAAGCAGGGGTGGGTGGGTAGTTTCGCTGGCATGAGCGCAGACACTCTCGGTTACGACGGCAAGGTAGTCATCATCACGGGCGCGGGCGGTGGCCTCGGCCGGCAGCACGCGCTGCTGCTCGCCAGCCGTGGCGCGCTGGTGGTCATCAACGACCTCGGTGGCGCGATCGACGGCAGCGGCAGCGACAAGGGCGCCGCCGAGCACGTCGTCGACGAGATCAAGGCCGCGGGCGGCGAGGCCGTCGCCGACACCAACTCGGTGGCCACCCCCGAGGGCGGCGCGGCCATCGTGAAGACCGCGATCGACGCCTACGGCAAGGTCGACGTCGTCATCAACAACGCCGGCATCCTGCGCGACAAGTCGTTCCACAACATGACGCCCGACCTGCTCAACCCGGTGCTCGACGTGCACCTGAAGGGCGCGTTCTACGTCACCCAGCCGGCGTGGGTCGTCATGCGCGAGCAGGGCTACGGCCGCATCGTCAGCACGTCCAGCGCCGCCGGCGTATTCGGCAACTTCGGCCAGACCAACTACGGCGCCGCCAAGATGGGCCTCGTCGGCTTCACCCGCGTGCTCGCCGCCGAGGGCGCGAAGTACAACATCAAGGCCAACGCGATCGCCCCGCTCGCGCTCACCCGCATGACCGAGAACCTGATGGGTGGCGCGTTCGGCGACAAGCTGGCTCCCGGCCTCGTCTCGCCGCTCGTCGCCTACCTCGCCCACGAGGACTGCCCGGTCAGCGGCCAGCTGTTCAGCGTGGGTGGCGGCCGCGTGGCGCAGGTGTTCATCGCCGAGACGCAGGGCTACTTCAAGGAAGACCTCGGTCTGGAGGACGTGCGCGACAACTGGGCCACGATCACCGACCAGCAGGGCTATGGGGTGCCGAACAACCTCGCCGAAGAGACGGCGATGTTCCTCCCCTTCTTCAAGTAGCCGTTCTCGCCTGACACGGGCGGCGCGGCGGGCCTTGAGTACGGTCCGCTGGTGATGATCTCGGTCGACGACTTCCAGGCCGGCGCGCGCGAGTGGCTCGCTGCCAACCGCCACGACGCGCCACGGGACTACGGGGCGATCTGCCCTCCCGACCTCGTGGAGGAGGGTCTTTCCTGGCAGCGCCGCATCCACGCCGCCGGGTACGCGGGCATCCACTGGCCCGAGGCCTTCGGCGGCCGCGGGCTGACCTCCGAGCACAACGCAGCCTGGCTGCTGGAGTGCGCGATCGCGGGCGTGCCACCGGTGTTCAACATGGTCGGCCTGGTGCTCACCGGCGGCGCGCTGCTGCGCTACGGCACGCCCGAGCAGCAGGCCCGCCACCTCGCCGCCACGCTCGCCGGCGAGCACGTGTGGTGCCAGCTGTTCAGCGAGCCCGGAGCCGGCAGCGACCTCGGCGGGCTGTCCACCAAGGCCGAGCGCGACGGCGACCACTTCGTGGTCAACGGGCAGAAGGTGTGGTGCAGCGGCGGGCGCTACAGCAACTGGGGCATCCTCATGGCGCGCACGAACCCGGAGGCCGCCAAGCACGACGGGATCTCGTTCTTCCTGTTTCCGATGGATCTTCCCGGTGTCGACGTGCGCCCGCTCAAGCAGATGACCGGTGAGGCCGAGTTCGACGAGGTGTTCTTCACCGACGTGCACCTGCCCGCCCACCACCTGATCGGCCCGTTGCACGGCGGCTGGGGCGTGGGCATGTCCGTGCTCACCAACGAGCGCGGCCACATCGGCACGGCGGTCATCGGTCTCGAGCGCCGGCTGGAAGCCATGGCGCGCATGGCCGACGGCCGCGAGCTGCACCCGGTGGAACGGCAGCGGTTGGCGTCGCTGCTCGCGACCGGCCAGGCGTACAAGGCAATGGCCCAGCGCCAGGGTCCGCAGGCGAGCACCGCCGCCAGCTTGATGAAGCTCGGCATCACCGAGATGATGTTCGGCTCGTCGATGCTGCGCGCCGATCTCGCCGGCGCCAACGCGATGCTCGCCGGCCCGGAGGCCACGGGCATGCTTGCCGCGCCCGGTGGCCGCATCGCAGGCGGCACCAGCCAGGTGCAGCGGAATATCATCGGGGAGCGCTTGCTCGGCCTGCCCCGCGAGCCCAAGCCCCCGCGAGCCACGAGCACGGAGACCACACCATGACGACGAGCAACGACAACGACCTGCCCCGCTCGGGCCCCAACCAGACCGCCAGCGGCGCCAGCGGGCCGAGCGCCATGTTCATCCTCGTCGCCGTCGTCGCCGCGCTGGCGATCATCTTCTTCCTGCAGAACGGCGAGTACGTCTACATCGACTTCTGGGTCTTCGAGCGCAGAACCACCATCCGCTGGGCCATCCTGATGTCCATCCTGCTGGGCGTGGCGCTCGACCGGATCCTCACCATCGCCTGGCGGCGGCGCAAGAAGAACAAGGCCGCGGCGAAGAACCTCAAGAACAGCTGACCCATGTACGTGCCGTCCACCGACGGCGTCCAGCTCGCAGTGCACGACCTCGGCGGCACCGGCTCGGCGCTCCTCGTCTCCCATGCCACCGGCTTCCACGGTCGCTGCTACCTCCCGCTCGCGGCCGAGCTCGCCGGCAGCGTGCACTCCGTCGCGTTCGACTACCGCGGGCACGGCGACACCCAACGCCCCGCGGGCGACGTGGAGTGGTTGCGCTACGGCGACGACGCGCTGGCGATGGCCACCTGGCTCGCCGAGCGCGACGGTGGCCCGATCGACGCGTTCGGCCACTCGATGGGCGGCGCCTGCCTGCTGATGGCGGCGCATCGCAACCCGAGCCTGTTCCGCCGGATCATCGCCTTCGAGCCGATCGTGTTCCCGCCCGGCGGGATCCGCGACGGGGCCGACGGCACCGGCCCCGCGGATGAGAGCCCGATGGTCGCCGGTGCCCGCCGCCGGCGCGCCGTGTTCCCCTCGTACGAGGCCGCGATCGCGAACTTCTCCTCCAAGCCGCCGCTGAACTCGTTCACCCCCGCTGCCTTGGAGGCGTACGTGCGGTTCGGCTTCGTCGAGGACGAGGAGGGCTCGGTGCACCTCAAGTGCAGTCCCGAGACCGAGGCGGGCACGTTCGCAACCGGCGGCCTGCACACCACGTGGGACGACCTGCCGCAGATCCCCACGGAGGTGCTCGTCGTCGGCGGTGTGGTGCAGCCGATGCAACCGTCGATGATCGCCGCGGGGGTGGCCGAGCGGCTGCCGAACGGGCGCTTCCTCCAGCGCGACGACCTCGACCACTTCGGCCCGATGACGCACCCGGCCGACGTCGCCGCGATCATCACCGCCGAACTCGCCCGCTGAGCCTGCACCGGCGCAGGACGTCAGTCGCGAGCCCGTTACAGGTCGAAGAGGGTGAGGCGCCCGTTGGCGACGGCCCCGACGACGACCAGCAGCGTCGCCGCCCCGACCGCGACGCCGATCGTGGCCAGCACCCTGCCGCGCCGCGTGGGGTCGAGCGTGCAGACGCGCCGCCCGGCCAGGCCGAAGCCGATCGCCAGCACCGGCGCCAGCGGCACCGTCAGGAGGAACGGGAGCATCCCGACGGCAGCGAACACGCACGACAGCACGCACCACAGATCGACGCGTGGCGCCGGTGCCGGGGGTGCGGTCGCGCTGCCCCGGTAGCCCTCCGGCGAGTCGACCGGCATCGATCTCCAGTCGGCGACGTCGGCGGTGCCATCGCTGGGCCGGCGGCCCATGGTGGGCAGCGATGCGGGCGCGGCGGGAGCGGCGAGCACCGGCGGTGGCTCGGGGGGCCAGGCGACGCCGTCCGGAGGCAGCAGGCCGGAGCGGCCGTCGGGAACCGGTTCGTCGGCCATGGCCCTACTTTCGCGCACCCCTTCTCTACGATGACGGCATGTATCCGGTGCCCACCAGCCTGTCGCCCAGCCGGGTCGAGGCATTCACCTCGTGCCCCATGGCCTTCCGGTTCGCGAGCATCGAGAAGCTGCCCGAGCCGCCCAGCATCCACGCCACCAAGGGCAGCATGGTGCACCGGGTGCTCGAGCTGCTGTTCATGCAGCCGGCCGCGCAGCGCAGCCTGGCCACCGCCGAGCCCGCGTACCAGCAGGCGATGGCCGAGTACCGGCTCGATCCCGAGTTCACGCTGCTGCACCTCGGCGAGGCCGAAGCGGATGCGTTCTTCGCCGACGCCCGGTCGTTGGTGCAGGCGTACTTCGCGATGGAAGATCCCACCCAGGTCCGCGAGATCGGCCTCGAGCTGCGGCTCGAGGCGC
>CAYZFZ010000293.1:0-4540 GCA_964477795.1 uncultured Bifidobacterium sp. | reverse complement strand
GAGGCCAACGAGGCTGCGCTCAAGCTGGCCCGCAAGTTCGGCGGCCGCGGGCGGCACGCGGTGGTCAGTGCGTACGGCAGCTTCCACGGCCGCACCCTGGCGGCGCTCGCCGCCACCGGCCAGCCCGCCAAGCACGAGCCGTTCCAGCCGATGCCCGACGGGTTCCGTTACGTGGAGTTCAACGACATCGCCGCGCTGGAAGCAGCGATCGATCCGTCGGTCGCGGCGGTGCTGCTCGAGCCGGTGCAGGGCGAGGGCGGCGTGCTGCCCGCCGACCCGCAGTACCTGCGCGATGTGAGGGCGCTGTGCGACGAGCGCGGCCTGCTGATGATGATGGACGAGGTGCAGACCGGGTACGGCCGCACCGGTCGCTGGTTCGGCTTCCAGCACGCGGGCGTCGTGCCCGACGTGGTGACGATGGCGAAGGCCATGGGCAACGGTTTCCCGGTGGGCGCCATGTGGGCGAAGCGCGAGGTCGCTGCCGTCTTCCAGCCCGGCGACCATGGCAGCACGTACAGCGGCACCGCGATCGCCACCGCGGTGGTGTCGGCGGTGATCGACGAGATGCGCCGCATCGATGCGCCCGCGCTGGCGGCCGAGCGGGGTGCGGAGCTGTCGGCCGCGCTCGCCGGGCTGGCGGGAGTCTCCGGTGTCCGCGGCAGCGGTTTGCTGCTGGCCGTCGAGCTGGCGCCCGGAATCGACGCGAAGGACGTGTACACGCGCCTGCTCGCCCGCGGCCTGGTCACGAACGCGGTCACGGCCACCGCGCTGCGCCTCGCCCCGCCGCTCACCGTCAGCTCGGCGGAGATCCACGAAGCCGTTGCCATCGTCGACGGCGTGCTGCAGGAGGTCCGTTCATGACCCGCCACCTACTCGACATCACCGACCTCACGCCCGGCGAGCTGCGCCGCATCCTCGAGCTGGCGCAGCAGCCATCGCTGCCGCAGACGCTCGCCGGCAAGGGCGTCGCGCTGATCTTCGAGAAGCCGTCGAACCGTACCCGCCACTCGATGGAGATGGCCGTCGTCCAGCTCGGTGGCCACCCGGTCTACACGCGCGGCGAGGAGGTCGGCTTCGACGTGCGCGAGCCGGTGGAGGACATCACCCGCGTGATGGCCGGCTACCACTCGGTGCTCGCCGCGCGTGTGTTCGCACACAGCATCGTGCAGCGGATGGCGGCGGTGAGCCCGGTGCCGGTGGTGAACATGCTCAGCGACCACTCGCACCCGCTGCAGGCGCTGGCCGACGTGCTGACGATGCTGCAGGTTCACGGAGCGATCGACGGCCTCCGCGTCGCGTACGTGGGCGACTACAACAACGTCGCCCGCTCGCTGGCAGAGGCGTGCGTGATGCTCGGTGCCACCGTCACGCTCGGTTGCCCCCACGGCTTCCATTCCCCCGGCGACGAGCTCGAGCGGCTCAACCTCCTGGGCACCGGGCAGGTGCGCCAGGTGCACCGCCCGGCAGAGGCCGTCGCCGGTGCCGTTGCGGTGCACACCGACTCGTGGACGTCGATGGGGCAGGAGGCCGAGAAGCAGGCCCGCACCCAGCAGTTCGAGGGCTACACCGTCGACGCGGCGATGATGGCCGCGGCAGCCCCCGGCGCCGCGTTCTACCACTGCCTGCCCGCCTATCGCGGGCTGGAGGTGGCCGCCGAGGTGATCGACGGCCCGCACAGCCAGGTGATCGCACAGGCCCACAACCGGTTGCACGCCGCCCGCGGCGCGCTCGCATTCCTGCTCGACGAGCACTGAGACGAGGCCGCCCACATGAGCTCGAAAGTCCAACGGCAGCAGGCGATCGCCAAGCTCGTCGCCAAGCACGCCGTCACGAACCAGCCACAGCTGGTCGACCTGCTGGGCGCGGAAGGCATCGTCGCCACCCAGGCCACCGTCTCGCGTGATCTGGAAGACCTCGGCGCGGTCAAGGTGCGGGTGCCCGGTGGCGAGACCGTCTACGCGATCCCCGAGTACGAGCCGGCGCGCCTCGCGCCGGAAGACCAGCTCCGCCGCGTGATGGGCGAGTGGGTCGCGGAGGTGAAGCGCTCCGGTGATCTCGTCGTCTTGCGCACCCCGCCCGGGTGCGCCCACGTCGTCGCCTCGGCGCTCGACCGCAGCGGCATGAGCGGGCTGCTGGGGACGGTGGCGGGTGACGATACGTTGCTCTGCGTGGCTGAGGAATCCCTGGGTGGCGAAGCACTGGCGGCTCGCCTGCGCGATGCGGCGGGCCTGACGTGAGCAACGGCGACACGGACGGCGGTGGCGAGGCCGGCATCGCCGGCGGCAAGGCGCTGTGGCACGGCAGGTTCGAAGGCGGTCCCGCTGCCGAATTGATGGCGTACACCGAAAGCCTGTCGTTCGACAAGCGACTCTGGCCCGACGACGTGGCCGGCTCCGTGGCACACGTGCAGGGGCTGGCCCACGCCGGCATCATCACCGACGCCGAGCGCGACTCGGTGCTCGCCGCGCTCGCGCAGGTCGAGCAGGAGATGTCCGGCGGCTCGTTCCAGTTCGTCGACAGCGACGAAGACGTCCACACCGCCGTCGAGCGCCGCGTCACCGAGCTGGCCGGGCCCGCCGGGGCGAAGCTGCACACCGGCCGCAGCCGCAACGACCAGTCCGCCACCGACGTGCGCCGCTGGCTCAAGCGCGAGCTGCTCCGCATCGCCGAACGCATCGTGCAGCTGCAGTCGGTGCTGCTGCAGCGGGCGCAGGAGGCCGGCCAGGTGTACCTGCCCGGCTACACCCACCTGCAGCGAGCGCAGCCGGTGCTGCTGGCCCACCACCTGCTCGCCCACGGATGGGCCCTGGGCCGCGACGTCGAGCGGCTGCTCGATGCGCTCGAACGCGTCGACGTGTCGCCACTGGGCGCCGGCGCCCTGGCCGGCTCGTCGCTACCGCTCGACCCCGATTTCACCGCCGAGCAGCTGGGCTTCGCGGCTCGCTTCGAGAACTCGCTCGACGCGGTCGGTTCCCGGGATCACGTCGCCGAGGCGTTGTTCGTGCTCACCCTCGTGGGCATCAACCTCTCCCGCATCGGTGAAGAGCTCGTGCTGTGGACGACCGAGGAGTTCGGGTTCGCCCGCCTCGACGACGGCTACGCGACCGGCTCGTCGATGATGCCGCAGAAGAAGAACCCGGACATCGCCGAGCTCGCCCGTGGCAAAGCTGGCCGGCTGATCGGCGACCTCACCGGCTTCCTGGCCACGATGAAGGGGCTGCCGCTCAGCTACAACCGCGACTACCAGGAGGACAAGGAGCCGCTGTTCGACGCGGTCGACCAGATCTCGCTGGCGCTGGGGGCGATGACCGGCATGCTCGCCACCACCACGTGGCTGCCCGATCGCATGCAGGCCGCGGCCGACTCCGAGACCGGCTCGGCCACCGATCTCGCCGAGTGGCTGGTGCAGCGCGGCACCCCGTTCCGCGACGCGCACGCCATCGTCGGCCTGCTCGTGCGCCGCCACCTCGCCGGCGAGGGCAGCCTGCGCGACCTCGTGAGCGCCGAAGCGTCGCTGGGGCCGGACGCGGCGGCGCTCGTCGCCCCCGGTGTCGCCGTGCAGCGGCGCACCACCCCCGGTGGCGCCGGCCCGGTGGCGGTGGCGGTGCAGCTGGAACGGTTCCGGACCAAGGTGGGCGAGCTCCGTGCGGCGATTGCCGGCGACGTTCGCTGAACGCGACGCCACCGAAGTGGCGCCCGACCTGCTCAACAAGCTGCTGCTCGTCCACGGCACGACTGCTCGCATCACCGAGGTGGAGGCGTACACCGCCGACGACCCGGCGAGCCACTCGTTCCGCGGGGTCACCCGCCGCAACGAGGTGATGTTCGGCCCGCCAGGGCACTGGTACGTGTACTTCGTCTACGGCATGCACCACTGCCTGAACCTGGTCACCGGTGCGGCCGGTGACGGCCAGGCCGTGCTGATCCGGGCGGTCGCGATCGACGGGCTCGACCGGCGTTCGACCACCGGCCCAGGGCGCCTCACGGTGAGGCTGGGCGTCGGCCTGGCCGACAACGGGTCGCCGGCCGTGCTGTTCGACGACGGGGTGCCGCCACCGCCGGATGTGGTGGTCACACCCCGCATCGGCATCTCGAAGGCTGCCGACTGGCCCCGCCGATGGCTGCTCCCGGTGCCGCCGGCGACCTCCTCCGTCAACCCGGGGTAGTTCGGCCCTACACAGTTCGGCTCCTGCGTCGTACATTGCTGCGAACTTCACAGCAGGAGGATCGAATGGCCAAGACGACACGCCCACGGCCGGTTGCGAAGGGCGACCGCTCACCGTCGTTGACGACGGCGGGCATCGAACACTTCGAGGTCGCGAACGCCGCCGAAGGCGCCAGGTTGGCCACGCTCAACGCGGTGCGCGACGTGCTGGCGCATGCGCCACTGGAGGAGCTGTCCTCGGTGTCGGCGTGGCTGCAGGCGGTGCTGGCCGGCAGCTCGCCGGACGATGCGATGATGCTGCAGGGTGCGCTCGCCCACCAGGACGACGTGGTGTTCGGCACGCCGCCGCTGAGCACCGACGACGAGTTGGCCGAC
>CAYZFZ010000292.1:0-4547 GCA_964477795.1 uncultured Bifidobacterium sp. | reverse complement strand
CCTCGAGCAGCATGTCGGCGCACTTGTGCTTGATCGCCTGGAACGAGCCGATCGGGCGGCCGAACTGCACGCGCACCTTCGCGTACTCGACGGCCTGCTCGAGCACCTTCTGAGCGCCACCCACCTGCTCGGCGGCGAGGCCGACGGCGGCGAGATCGAGCACGGTGCTGAGCACGGCCCAGCCATCGCCCTCGGTGCCCAGCAGGGTGGCCGGGGTGTTGGCGAACTCGAGCTTGGCCTGCTTGCGGGTCTGGTCCATGGTGCTCAGCGCGGTGCGGGTGAGACCCGCCGCGTCGCCGGCGACGGTGAACAGGCTGACGCCCTTGCCCGTGCGGGCGGCGACGATGATCAGGCCGGCGGTGTGGCCGTCGAGCACGAAGCTCTTCACACCGTTGAGCGTCCAGCCGTCGCCCGACGCCGTGGCCTCGGTGGTGATGCCGCTCTCGTCCCACTTGCCACTGGGCTCGGTGAACGCGAGGGTGGCGATGGTCTCGCCGCTGGCGATGCCCGGCAGGTGGGCAGCCTTCGCTGCGTCGTCGCCGCTGTGCAGCAGAGTGTTGGCGGCGAGCACGACAGTGCTGAAGAAGGGAGCGCAGAGCAGCGCACGGCCCTGCTCTTCCAGCACGATGCCGAGCTCGACGAAGCTGTAGCCCGAGCCCCCGAACTCCTCGGGGATGGCGAGGCCCTGCAGGCCGAGCTGCTCGCCCATCTGGCTCCACACGGCGGCGTCGTAGCCGGACTCGGTCTCCATCTGCTCGCGCACTGCGGTCTCGGGGCTCTTCGCCTCGAGGAACGCCCGGACGGTCTTGCGCAGTTCTTCTTGTTCTTCGGTGAAGGCAAAGTTCATGGGCGGAGTCTGTGCGCTGCGCGAGCACCTTGGCCATTCGATGTGTGTACCCTGGTGTACACATGATCGGGATCCGCGACCTGCGCGCCGACCTCGCTGCCGCCGTCCGCCGCGCGGGCTCCGGGCAGCGGGTCGTCATCTCCGTCGACGGGCGCGCCATCGCACAGCTGGGCCCGATCGAGGCCGAGCAGGGCCAGACCGTGCTCGCCGATCTCGTCGCCTCCGGTGCGGTCGTCGCCCCACGGCGCACCGACGAGTCCCGCCTCGCCGCACCCGTACCGGTGTGGAGCGGCGTGCGGCTCGACCGCGCGCTCAAGGAGCTGCGCGGATGACCGTGTTCTTCGACACCAGTGCCGTGGTGGCCCTGCACGTGGAGTCGGCCCTGCGGCGCCACGCCGTCGAGGCGCTCGCCGCGCCCACGTGTGTGAGCGCGCTCGCGCTCACGGAGGCACTCGCGCTGATCGGCAAGCTCACCGACGAACCCGTGCTGCAGGCCGACCTGGAGGACGCACTGCGCCTGCAATGGGACCGCTACGCGGTGGTGCCCGTCGACCAGCGCTGCCTGGATCGCGCCGCCGAACTGCTCCGCGAGCAGCCGCTGCGACTGGCCGACGCGCTGCACCTGGCGGCAGCGGACCGGCTGCCACGGCCCGTCACCTTCGTGACGTTCGACCCGGCCCAGATCCCCGTCGCCCTCGCGCTCGGCTTCGACGTCGTCAGCAACTAACGGTGCGCGGGCAGCGCGGTGCTACCGTCCGCGCATGCCTCGCCTCTGGTTCCGCACGCCCGCCGCGCTGATCGGTCTCGTCGCCGTGGCCACGTTCGCCGCCGGCTGCTCGTCGAGCAAGTCCGTCGAAGGTGTCCCGGCTACCGACGCCACCACCACCTCTGTGGTGCCGGCAACGTCGACCACGGCTCCCCCGGCCACCGACGCGCCCACCACCGTCGTCGAGACCACCACCACGGCCGCCGTCACCACGACCACCACCCCTGCTCCCAGCGGCGCGGGATGGACGCCGATCGACCCGGCTGCGTTGCCCGGCCCGCAGGCCTTCCCGTGCTGCGCCTCGAACTGGACCGGCGTTGCGTCGCCGGCACTGCCTGCCGCCGGCGGCACGTTGCCCGACGGCAACTACCCGATCCGATTCGACTGGCCGTCCGACTTCAGCCAGCCGGTCACCGCCACCGTCACCCGTTTCGAGCTGTGCAGCGTGCTGCCGGCGGGCGGATGCGAGGACAATGGCGGTGGAGCGTACGCACCCGACGAAATGGGCCTGGACGACACCACCACCTTCGAGCTGGCGATCACCTTCGACGATCAGCTGCAGGTGCAACTCGGTGGGTTCAACGGGTGGGACACGTCGGCCTTCGCCGTCGGCAACGGCATCGACCTGGCCGAGCTGGTGTCGGCGCTCGACGCCGACTACCAGGTAGCGATCATGCAGCCCCTCCTCGCCGGCGCTACCGAGGACGACATCACGGCTGCGCTGACGGCCGCCCCGGCATACGGGTTCGGCCCTCCCGCCACTGAGTCGGCGGGACGGCTCGTGTACACCCACGGCGGCGCGCCTCCGCTTCTGTTCCAGGTGCTCACCGGCTACGACGACACGCCCGATGACACACGCGGCAGCGACGTCATCGGCCGCATCGCGCTCGTCATCTCCGGCGGCAAGATGACCCTCAACCTCTACGCCGGCTTCTACAGCTGACGCGGCCCCCACCGTCAGGGGGTGGCGAGGTCCATCGTCCAGTAGGGCACGCCGTTGGCACCGATGACCATCCCGATGCCCACGTCGCGAAAGAGCGGGTTCAAGATGTTCGCCCGGTGGGCGCTGCTGCCCAGCCATGCCGCCGTCACGGTGGCGCAGTCCGCCTGACCGGCCGCCACGTTCTCGCCCCACGTCGACCAGCTGTAGCCGACGGCCTGCAGCCGAAGGCCGGCATTGGTGCCGGCACCGTCGGAGTGCGACAGCTTCTGCGCGGATGCCTGGTCGGTGGAGTGCCCGAAAGCCGCGAGCGACACCCGCAGCTCGACGCGCAGCGGGGCGGCGCCGACGGCCGCCCGCTCCTGGTTGAGACCCACCACGCACTCCGACCACATGCGCACTGCCCGCGCCGGACCGACCTCCGCCGACGTGGTGATCGGCGCAGCGACCAGCGCACCGGGCGCGCCGACCCGTGCGGCGGCCGGCGAGGCGACTGCGTTCGGGGCAGCGTCGAGGCGTGTGCCCTGCCCGGCGATCAACGCAAGGGCGCCGACCGCGATGCTCCACCGCATGATCCGTCGCACCACACTCTCCGATTTCGTCAAGCAACCCGCGAAGTCGTCATGTTACGGGACGCACAGCGTTCAGCCGCGCACCAGCATCCCCATCACCGCGAAATGGCAGGCCCCGGCGGCGACCGTGAAGCCGTGCCAGATCTCGTGATAGCCGAACGTGCGCGGCCACGGATTCGGGCGTTCGCGCACCAGCACCGGGATGCCCACGGTGTAGAGCAACCCGCCGGCGACCAGCAGGGACAGCTCGACGGCAGTCATGTTGCGCAGCAGCACTGGCGCAGCGACCACGACGATCCAGCCGAGGATCGGGTACAGCGAGTACTCCACCAGCCGGAAGCGCTCGAACGCGAACTGCTTGAGCAGCACGCCGACCGCGGCAAGGGTCCACACCACGCACAGCAGGGGGACACCCCAAGCCCGCGGCAGACCCAGCAGGCACACGGGCGTGTAGCTGCCGGCGATGAGCACGAAGATCATCGAGTGGTCGAGCCGCTGCATGATCGCTTGGGTGCGCTCGCTGCGGGCCAGGCGGTGGTAGGCCGCCGACGTGCCGAAGCCGAGCAGCAGGCTGGCGGCGTAGATGGATGCCGCCACGCGGGCGGAGGCATGATCGGCAGCGAGGATCAACAGCACGCCCCCGGGGATGGAGAGCGCGAACGCGCCGACGTGGAACCACCCGCGCCAGCTGGGGCGCTCGGCGGCGGGCGTGATCGAACTCGAGGTCATGCGGCACCTTATGCCTGGTCATGCACGATGTCCTCGCGCGAGCGCCGTGTCGACCTCCGCAAGGGACCAACGTCCCGAACTCCGCGGACCGTCGGCCCTCTGCGATGCTGAGACGAAAAGCGTCTGATTGTCTCACCGCTGCGACCGGGGGGTCGCCTGCGCATTGGAGGACTCAGATGACGCTCACCGAAGATCCGTCGAACGCCGCACCGGCCAACTACGACAACCTGCCGACCGTGTCGCCGTTGGGCGCACCGCTCGACTGGATGTGGCTCAAGGGCGCGAAGAGCGAGTGGGGGGTCCGGCCCAAGATCGGCCCGCGCGGCCTCACCATGCTCGACATCGCCACCGGCAGCTACGGCGTCGTGCCCGACAATCCGACGCACCGCTCGATGGCTCCTCGCGGCGCCGACATCGATCCCGACACCCCCGACATGGGCTACATCCTCAACAAGAAGAGCGACGTCTGGGCGGACAACGTGGTCGAACTCTACGAAGAGGCCGTCGCCCGCCAGTGGAGCGCCACCCGCGACATCCCGTGGGGCGAGCTGCCCGAGCTGCCCAGCGACATCGAGCACGCCATGTGCCAGGTGTGCACCACGCTCACCGAAGTGGAGATGATCGCCGCCGATCTGCCGGCCACGTGGATGTGGCGCATGAACCACGACTTCATCGAGGCCAAGATGTTCCTCT
>CAYZFZ010000291.1:0-4569 GCA_964477795.1 uncultured Bifidobacterium sp. | reverse complement strand
AGGGCTCGTCGCGCGAGCATGCGGCGATGGAGCCCCGCTTCCGCGGTGGCGTGGTGATCATCACGCGCAGCTTTGCCCGCATCCACGAGACGAACCTGAAGAAGCAGGGCCTCGTGCCGCTCACCTTTGCCGACCCGGCCACCTACGACCTCGTCGGCGAGGACGACCGCATCAATGTGCTCGACCTCCCACCCGTGCCGGGCCGCAACGTCCGCTGCCAGATCGTCAAGCCCGACGGCACCACGATCGACTTCGAGGGCGTGCACACGTTCAGCGACGAGCAGGTCGAGTGGTTCAAGGCCGGCAGCGCGCTCAACGTCGTGCGCAAGAAGGTCGCCGCCGCCAACGACTGACCCGCAGACGTACGCTGCCGGCATGGACCTGCTGGACACCCTTCGCAGCACCGGCGCGGTGCGCGGTTTCACGGCCGACCCGGTGACGGACGAGACCGTCGCGGCGATCCTCGACGCGGCTCGCTTCGCACCCAGCGGCGGCAACCGGCAGCCGTGGCGGGTGGCCGTCGTCAAGGACATGGCACTGCGCCGCACGATGGCCGGGTTGATGCGGCCGGTGTGGGAGGAGTACAGCGGCGCCAACGCTGTGGGCCGGCGGGCGTTCGTGTTCGGCCGTTCGATCGACGCTCCCCCGGTAGCAGTGCCCAACGCCCTGATCGACGGGATCGAGTCGGTGCCCGTGGTGCTCGCCGTCGCCGCCGACCTGCGCGAGATCGCGATCATGGACGGGATGCTCGACCGGCCGCCGGTGGTGGGCGGGGCGAGCATCTACCCGTTCTGCTGGAGCATCCTGCTCGCCGCCCGCGCCCACGGGCTGGGCGGGGTGCTCACCACGTTCCTCAGCCGCGCCGAGCCCGCCGCGGCCGGGCCGCTGGGCCTGCCACCGGATCACGCGCTCGTCGCCACCGTCTTCCTCGGCGTGCCCACCCACCAGAACACGAAGCTGCGCCGCAACCCGGTCGAGTCGTTCACCACGGTCGACCGCTTCGACGGAGGAGCCTTCCCCGCATGACCGAGCTCGCCCCCGACCCGGAGCTGCTGGCGAATGCCGACGAGGCGGCGACGCTGCACTCGTTCCTCGACTACTACCGCTCGATCTTCATCCGCAAGGCCGAGGGCCTCACCGACGCGCAGGTGCGCCTGACGCTCGCGCCCAGCGAGCTCACCCTGCTCGGTCTGGTGCGCCACATGGCCGAGGTGGAGCAGGGCTGGTTCCGCCGGCGCTTCACCGACCACGACGTGCCCTTCCTGTACTGCACCGACGCCGACCCCGACGGCGACTTCCACCCCAGGGCCGACGACACGATGGACGACGCGCTCACCGCCCTCCAGCGGGAGATCGACTTCGCCCGCCAGGCCACTGCCGGCGTCGCGCTCGACACGCCGGCCGCCGCCAACCCGCCGTGGAACCGCATCCCGAACTGGCAGCCGAGCCTGCGCTGGATCCTGGTGCACTTGATCGAGGAGTACGCCCGCCACTGCGGCCACGCCGACCTGCTGCGCCAGGCGGCAGACGGCGCAACCGGCGATTGACGCTGGCTAACGTCGGGCCATGCGCGTCGGCCTGATCATCTTCCCCACGGACAAGGGCATCCAGCCCGTCGAGCTCGGTCGCGAGGCCGAGGCCCGCGGCTTCGACTCGCTCTGGTTCCCCGAGCACTCGCACATCCCGGTCAGCCGGCGCAGCCGGTGGGGTGGCCGCGAGGGCGCGCCACCGCTGCCCGAGGAGTACTGGCGCACCCACGACCAGTTCATCGCGCTGGCGGCGATCGCCGGGGCCACCGAGCACATCAAGCTGGGCACGGGCATCACGCTCGTCGCCCAGCGCGACCCCATCTGGCTGGCGAAGGAGATCGCTTCACTCGACACGATCTCCGGCGGCCGCGTGCTGTTCGGCGTGGGCTACGGCTGGAACCACGAGGAGATGGAGGCGCACGGGGTGGACCCGAAGACCCGCCGCCGGCTCGTGCGCGAGAAGGTGCTCGCGATGAAGGAGCTGTGGACGAAGGAGGAAGCCGAGTTCCACGGCGAGTTCGTCGACTTCGAGAAGAGCTGGAGCTGGCCCAAGCCGGTGCAGCAGCCGCACCCGCCGATCGTCATCGGTGCCTCACCCACGCCGCTGCACTTTCGCCACATCGTCGAGTACGGCGACGCGTGGATGCCCATCGAGGGCCGCTTTGCCGTCGACGGCAAGTGGGCCGAGCTGCAGCAGGCGGCCACCGACGCCGGCCGCGACCCGGCCACCCTGCAACTCGGCGTCTTCGGCGCCAAGCCCGACGCGGCGCACCTGGCCCACCTGCGCGATCTCGGCGCATCGTTCGTCGCGCTCGGCCTGCCGCCGCTCGACCGCGATGCCGCACTCGCCACGATGGAGCAGTACGCACCGCTCGTCGCCGAGTTCAACGGCTGAGATCTCGCACGGTCTTCGAGCTCGCGGGCGCGGTCGATTTCCATCCTCACTATGGTTCGCCGGGTGAGCAGCACCCTGCAGCGACGAGCCGTCACCGTCCCGGCAGTCGCGCTCACCGCACTGGCCCTGCTGGCGCTCGCACCTCTCTGGCTGCCGCTGTCGCTGCTGGCCGACCTGCTGCGCGGGCGGTTCCGTCTGCCCACCACCCGCCTGCTCGCGTTCGCCCTGTGCTGGGCGTGGCTCGAGTCGATGGGCGTCGCCGCAGCGGCCGGTCTGTGGCTCACCGGGCAGCGCCGCAACCAGCGGGCGCACTTCGCGCTGCAGCGGTGGTGGGCGGCGCGACTGATGGGCGCCCTGCGCGCGACCGCCGGCATGCGTGTGGAAGCCGTCGATGCCGGCTGCCTGGCACCCGGGCCGGCCGTCATGCTGTGCCGCCACGCCAGCCTCGCCGACTCGCTGCTCAGCGCGTGGATCATCACCAGCCACGCCGGGATGAACCCGCGCTACGTGCTCAAGCGGGAACTGCTCTACGACCCGTGCCTCGACATCGTCGGCAACCGGCTGCCGAACCACTTCCTCGACCGGCAGGCCACCGACACCGCTCCCGAGCTGGCTGCCCTGCGCGGGCTGGCCGCAGGCCTGCAGGCCGACGAGATCGCCGTCATCTTTCCCGAGGGCACCCGCTCGTCACCCACCAAGCGGCAGCGGGCACTGGACAAGATCCGCGAGCGCGACCCCGGCCGCGCCGATCGGCTGGCTCCGCTGCGGCGCCTGTTGCCGCCGCGCCCCGCCGGCGCCGAGGCGCTGCTCGACGGGTGCCCCACCGCCGATGCCGTCGTCGCCTGGCACGTCGGCTTCGACGGCCTCGACACGTTCGGGGGCATCATCCGCCACCTGTCGCGACGCCCGCTGCCGGTTCGCTTCCACGCCGAGCGGGTGGCGCGTGCCGAGCTCCCCTCCGGCGGCGAGTTCCGCACCTGGCTCGACGACGTCTGGCTGCGCATGGACCGCTCCGTCGACGAACTGCTTCACCTGGAAGGGTCCTCATGATCGCATCCGCCGTCTCCGTCAGCCTCAGCACTGCGGCACTCACCATCGCCACGTTGATGGTCGCGACGTGGCTCGTCAGCGTCGCCACCAAGAACGCGTCGATCGTCGACATCGTGTGGGGCTTGGGCTTCGTCTGCGTCGCCTGGGCCGTGCGCCTGCGTGTCGACGGGCTGCCGGCCCGGCAGAACCTGCTGGTCGCGATGGCCACCGTGTGGGGCTTGCGCCTGGCCGGCTACCTGCTCTGGCGCAACCACGGCAAGGGCGAGGACTACCGCTACCGCGCGATGCGCAAGCGCTGGGGCCCCAGGTTCCCGCTCGTGTCGCTGGGCACGGTGTTCGGGTTGCAGGGCGTGTTGATGTTCGTGGTCTCACTCCCCGTGCAGCTCGGTCAGACACGGGCGACGCCGGGACTGGGCGTGCTCGCCTGGGTCGGCGTCGCCGTCTGGCTGACCGGCCTGTTCTTCGAGGTCGTCGGCGACGCCCAGTTGGCCCGCTTCAAGCAGCACCCGGCGAACGCGGGCGTGGTGATGGACAAGGGCCTGTGGCGCTACACCCGCCACCCCAACTACTTCGGCGACGCATGCGGGTGGTGGGGCATCGCGCTCGTCGCCGCCGAGACGGCGCCCGGCCGGTGGGGCCTGCTCGGCGCGCTGGTGATGACGATCCTGCTGCGCCGCGTCAGCGGCGTCACCCTGCTGGAGAGGTCGCTCGTGAAGCGGCGCGCCGGCTATGTGGAGTACGTCGCCCGCACCAGCCCGTTCGTGCCCCGCCCACCGAAGCGGGCGTAGCGTCGGTCAGTCGCTGCCCGGGCGACGCCGCGACTCGTGCTGCAGGTCGCCCTTGTACCCGGGCGGCAGCGCGAGGGCGATCTCGTCGGCCGTGGGTTCGTGGTGCTCGCGGCTCTCCGGCGGCAGCAGTGCCATCAGCGCCTTCATGATCTTCTTCGTGTCGGCATCGGCGCTCTTGTGGCCCAGCTTCACCGGCGGGCCGACGGTGACGGTGACCGTGGGCGGGGTGACCACGTTGAGCATGTTCGGCACCCGCGCCGAGCGCGGCCACACCTTCTCCGTGCCCCACAGGCCGACGGGAATCACC
>CAYZFZ010000290.1:0-4597 GCA_964477795.1 uncultured Bifidobacterium sp. | reverse complement strand
GGCACCCACTCCGACCACCAGGCGACGCTTGCTCCGGCTCGCCAGGCTCGCGTCGCCTTCATCGGCACGATCGGGAAGCGCAGCGCCACCGCCTGCCGCCGTCAGCTCGTGCGCTTGGGCAGCCGGCTGGTGAGCACCCCGTCGGCCTCCAGCCGGTCGATGGCCTGCTCCGAGAGGCCGAGCAGCTCGGCGCACACGATCCGGTTGTCCTCGCCGCGGTAGCGGGGCACGCCACCGGTGCGCACGTCGCTGCCCTCGAAACGCCACGGCGCGTTGGGGATGCGGATGGTGCCCTCCCCGCGGTCGGGCACCTCCACCGTCACCTCCCGCTCGCGCGCCCAGCCGGTGGCGCACACGTCGTGCACGGATCGCATGCGGCCCACGGCCAGCCGGTTGCGGGCCATCACCTCCTCGATCGAGTGGGCGTCGGGCATCGTGGCTGCCCACGAGTGCAGCAGGTCGTGGATCTCCTGCAGGTGGTGCAGGCGCGACGCGTTGTCGGCGAAGCGGGGGTCGGCGCACAGGTCGCCGCGGCCGATGGACTCCATGTAGAAGTCGAACGTCTTGTTCTCCGCCGGGTGGCCGCTCACCACCACCGACTCGCCGTTGGCGGCGGTGAGGATGGGGTAGTCCATCGGGCGGAAGCTGCGGATCACGCCGTCGGGCACCGGGTCGTCCCACAGCCCGTCGTGCGCGTGCTCGTTGACGTAGAGCATCGTCTGCGCCATCGACACGTCGATGCGATCGCCCACGCCGGTGCGCTCGCGCTGGAACAGCGCGGCGAGCACGGCGGCGGCCAGTTCGAGCGCGGTGTACACGTCGGCGTGGCTGTGCGGATCGTTCGCGTACTCGCCCTGGCGAGCGTCGCCCTGCGACTTGGTGAACCCCGACTCGGCACCCACCACCGGCGCGTACGCGCGGCGGTGCACCCACGGCCCGGTCTGCCCGTACCCGCTGGCGCTGGCGACGATGAGCCGCGGGTTGCGGGCGCGCAGGATGTCGGCGCCGAGGCCGAGGCGATCCATCACGCCCGGGCGGAAGTTCTCCACCACCACGTCGCAGCGGTCGATCATCTGCAGCAGCAGCTCGCGCCCCGCCTCGTGGTCGAGGTCGATGCTGACGCAGCGTTTGCCCACGTTCTGCTGGGCGAAGTAGCTGGCGATGCTGTTCGCCCGCGGCCACGTGGTGCGCGTGATGTCGCCCTCCGGCGGCTCCACCTTGATCACCTCCGCGCCCAGGTCGCACAGCATCCGGGTGGCGTGCGGGCCGGCGAGCACGCGCGTCAGATCGAGCACTCGGACACCGTGGAGCGGGCGTTCAGTCATCGGCGCCGACGCTACCCGCGGGTGTGCGCGTGGGCGTCGCCGAGGTGCAGCTCCACCATGTCCCAGTCGACATCGGGGATGTCGAGGTAAGCCCCCACCCAGCCGCGGCCGCCTACGTACGGTGGGCGGAAGTAGCGCTCGGGCGCCGAGTCGATCAGCTGCTGTTGCGCGCCGGGCGGCGCAGCGAACACGACCGCGTTGCGGTCGTCGTGGTGGTGGTCCCACGTCGTCGCGAACTGGCGGGCGCTACGGCCGCGGCCCACGGACCACGCGAGCTCGCCGTGGCTGGTTCGCTCCTCGGTGTCGGGCAGGGCCGCACAGATCGCCCGCAGCCGCTCCCACACCTCCGGCGACGATGGTCGATCGGGAACCGTCATGACCGAACGCTAGTGCCGAGTCAGCCAACGCTTGCAGCGTTCCGGTCGACACAGAGCCGGCGGTAGGTGGCGGTTCTGTCCACCGGGTCACGATTGCGTTGTATGCTGATCTGCATGCAGAGTACGAGTGTTCGGATTGACGCTTCGACGCATGAGAACTTGAAGCGGCTCGCCGCCGAGTTGAACACCACCGTGGGCAACACCGTGACGCTGGCCGTGCGCGCGCTTCGGCAGGATCGGATCGGTCTGGACCTTCGGTCGCCGCTCGATGCCGACGAAGAACTCTGGCTCGATGCCGACCTCGGGTGACGTCGTCGACCTTGACTTCGGTGCTCCGAAGGGTCGCGAGGCGGGCTTCCGGCACCCGGCGGTGGTGGTGGTGACGGCTCAGCGCATCCTCGACGCGTCGCCTTCGGTGATCCATGTCGTGCCGTTGACCTCGACGATCCGACAGTTTCATTCCGAGATCGTGCTTGCTCCCGACGACGCCAACGGTTTGGACGCGACATCGGCAGCGCAATGCCAGCACGTCCGCTCGGTGTCGCCGCGTCGGATCCTCGAGGTCCGTGGGAACGTTGGCGCCGCGGCGATGGCGCAGATCCGCGAGACGATCGCTGTTCTGCTCGACCTTCCCTGACGCCGCTCACCCGCAGTGCCGACTCGGCCTCATGCTCCGGCGACGAAGCGACGACGCGACGTCACGCTGCTTGAACACTGGCCCTGCGCTCTCGGCGACGAACGTAACGCCATCGTCCACGGTGAACCCGACTGACACAGCACTCGCTGGTGGGCACAGGTGCGGGGGGAGCATGATCTTCACGTGCCCTCCGATCCCGTGCTCACCAGCCGCGACCGCCGAGCGTTGCGCAGCCATGTGCTCGAGGAGCTGCTCGCGCTCGACGCGCAGATCGACGCGCTCACCGCCGCCTTCGACGACATCGTGGCCGCGGCCGAGCAGTCGAACGTGGACGACGAGCACGACCCCGAGGGCACCACGATCGCGTTCGAGCGCCAGCAGGTGGCCGCCCTGCTGCGCCAGGCAAAGGCGGACCGCGAGGCGATGCGCGCCGCGCTCGACCGGGTGGAGGAGCCCGGCTACGGCGTGTGCGAGCACTGCCGCGGGATCATCGGCGTCGAGCGGCTGATGGCCCTGCCCTCGGCCACGCGCTGCATCGCCTGCGCGAGCTGACCGGCCAGCGTCAGCCGCCGCGCTGCACCTGCGCGTCGATCTCCACCACCTGATCGCGGTAACCCAGCAGGTGCACGCCCAGCAGGGTCGCCGGCGGCACCTCGCCACCGAACCACGCGGCCACCGCCTCCCACGCCGCGGACAGGCGATCCTGCGGCCCAACCACGTACACCGTCAGGTGGTGCACGTCGGCGAGCTGGAAGCCCTGCACGGCGACCACTCGGGCCAGGTTCTCCAGGCACTGCCGGGTCTGCGCGCGTACGTCGCCGATGCCCACCAGCACGCCAGCGGCGTCGTGGGGCACCTGCCCGGCGAGGAAGAGGCGGTCGCCCACCACGTCGGCGTAGCGGTACTGCGCGGTGGGCGAGAGACCGGCGGCCAGTTCGTCCTCGTTCATCACGCCAGTCTGCACGGCGTCGACTGGTGCACGTCTCCCAATTCCGCCTCAGCCGGGCCACCCGCCGGCGACGCGACGTAACCTCGGCCAATGCACGACGACTCGGTGTTGGTGGAGCGACGGATCCGGCGCGAGCTGGGCGAGCGGGTGCTGCCGGCGATGTACTCGGCCAGCGTGCCGTTGCAGGTGGAGGCGTGGGACGCGCCGGGCGAGCCGGTCGGCTACACCGAGGCGATGGCCGGCCTCGCCGCGCACGCCCGGCCGTTCGCGATCGGCGACCGGTGGAGCCGCCCATGGGGCACCACCTGGTTCCGCTTCACCGGCGAGGTGCCGTCGGACTGGGCGGGCGACCAGCTGGAGGCCGTGATCGACCTCGGCTTCCACCCCGATTCGGCCGGCTTCCAGAGCGAGGGGCTGGTGTGGGTGCCGGGCGCCGACGGCCGTGGCGACCCGGTGCAGGGCATCCACCCGCGGCGCACCGGCGTGCCCCTCCCCACGGCCCGCCCCGGCAAGCAGGAGCTGATCGTCGAGGCCGCCGCCAACCCGGCGTTCCCGATGGTGGGCACCCGCTACGGGCACCTCGGCTCGCTGCACACGGCCGGCGACCGCCCGCTCTACACGTTGCGCCAGGCGTCGCTGGCCGTGCGCGACGACGGCGTGTTCCACCTGCTGCTCGACGTGGAGGTGCTGCTCGGCCTGATGGCTGCGCTGCCTGCGACGGACAAGCGCCGCCAGCGCCTGCTGCGCGAGCTGGAGGCCGCGTTCGACGCGCTCGACCTCCACGACGTGGCCGGCACCGCGGTCGTCGCCCGCCGCCTGCTGCAGGCACCGCTCGCCCGCCAGGCCCGCGACGGTGCGCACCAGGTGGTGGCCGTCGGCCACGCGCACATCGACAGCGCGTGGCTGTGGCCCATCCGCGAGACCGTGCGCAAGTGCGCCCGCACGTTCGCCAGCGCCACCCGCATGATGGACGCCTACCCGGAGTACCGCTTCGTCTGCTCGCAGGCCGCGCAGTACGACTGGATGGAGCGCCGATACCCGTCGTTGTTCGAACGCATCCGCGAGCGTGTCGCCCGCGGGCAGTGGCAGCCGGTGGGTGCGATGTGGGTGGAGGCCGACATGAACCTGCCCAGCGGGGAGAGCCTCGTGCGCCAGCTGGTCTATGGCCAGCGCTACTTCGAGTCGCGCTTCGGCAAGCGCTGCGAGGAGGTCTGGATCCCGGATGTGTTCGGGTACCCCGCCTCGCTGCCGCAGATCTTCGCCGCGGCCGGTTGCGACCGGTTCGTCACCCAGAAGCTGAGCTGGAACA
>CAYZFZ010000289.1:0-4603 GCA_964477795.1 uncultured Bifidobacterium sp. | reverse complement strand
GAGGAAATCTTCGGTCCGGTGCTCACCGTCACCCGTATCAGCGGGTACCAGGAGGGCGTGGATCTGATCAACGCCAACCAGTTCGGCAACGGCACCGCCATCTTCACCCGCGACGGTGGGGCAGCGCGCCAGTTCGAGTTCGACGTGCAGGTGGGCATGGTCGGCGTCAACGTGCCCATCCCGGTGCCGGTCAGCTACTACAGCTTCGGTGGGTGGAAGGCGAGCCTGTTCGGCGACACCCACATGTACGGCCCGGAGGGCGTGAACTTCTACACGCGCTCGAAGGTGGTCACCAAGCGGTGGCCCGACCCGCGTACCAGCAAGGTCGACCTCGGGTTCCCGCAGAACCGCTGAGCCGAACTCACACGACACCACTGGGGGAACTGACATGGAACTTGGGGTTGTTCTGCAGACCACGCCGCCGTCGCGGCGGGTGATCGATCTCGCCAAGCGCGCCGAGTCGTACGGGTTCGACTATGTCTGGACGTTCGACAGCCACATCCTGTGGCAGGAGCCGTACGTCATCTACAGCCAGATCCTGGCCGAGACGCGCAACGTCACGGTCGGGCCGATGGTCACCAACCCGGCGACGCGCGACTGGACGGTGACCGCCTCGCTCTACGCGACGCTCAACGAGATGTTCGGCAACCGCACCGTGTGCGGCATCGGCCGCGGCGACTCCGCAGTGCGCGTCACCAACGGTGCGCCCACCACGCTGGCCACCCTGCGCGAGAGCATCCACGTCATCCGCGAGATGGCCAACGGCCGCCCGGTGGACTACAAGGGCAGCGAGCTGCGGCTGCCGTGGGCGGGAAAGAGCCGGCTGGAGCTGTGGGTCGCCGCCTACGGGCCCAAGGCGCTCGCGCTCACCGGTGAGGTGGGCGACGGGTTCATCCTGCAGCTGGCGGATCTGTCCATCGCCGAGTGGACGATCAAGGCCGTGCGCGACGCGGCAGCGGCGGCCGGCCGCGACCCCGACAGCATCACCATCTGCGTCGCGGCCCCGGCCTACGTCACCGACGGCACCGACACCGGGCTGGCCTACGCCCGCGAGCAGGTGCGCTGGTTCGGCGGGATGGTGGGCAACCATGTCGCCGACATCGTCGCCCGCTACGGCGAGGACGCCCCCGTGCCCAAGGCGCTCACCGAGTACATCCGCAACCGGCAGGGCTACGACTACAACGAGCACGGCCAGAGCGGCAACACGCACACGACGTTCGTGCCCGACGAGATCGTCGACCGCTTCTGCATCGTCGGGCCGGTGGAGACGCACGTCGAACGCATGCGCCAGCTGAAAGACCTCGGCGTCGACCAGTTCGCCGTGTACCTGCAGCACGACGACAAGGACCACACCCTGCAGGCGTACGGCGAGAAGATCATCCCCGCCGTGGCCGAGCACGTGCGGGCCAAGTCGTGAAGGGCCGGGTCGTGACGCGTCACCGCTGGCACGCGTTCGTGACAGGGCGTTCACCCTCCGAGCGCACCGGCCACCGGAGCGCGCCCTAGTGTCGCAGCGTCACGCATGAGCACCGTCGGTCCACTCCCAACCCGCACTCGCAGCCCGTGGTGGCGCAGGGCGCGGCGTGCCCTGATGTTCGTCGCGTCGATGGTGCTGATCGCCGCCCTGTGGGAGGCCTACAAGTGGCTCGGCCCGCAAGACGGCGGTGAGGTGCTCGGCTGGAAGATCCTGCCGCGCTCCAAGGACACGATCATGCCGCACATCAGCGACATCGTCACCCGCTTCGGCGACCCGCTGAACCGGGCCTCCGACGAGACGGTGCTCTCCGTCGTGGCCGACGGCGTCTGGTTCTCGTTCCGCCTCGTGCTCGTCGGGTTCGCGATGGGCATCGTCGCCGGCGTGACGCTGGCCGTGCTGATGACGCGGCTGCGCGTCGCCGAGCGCGCCGTCCTGCCGTACCTGGTGATCTCGCAGACGGTGCCGCTGATCGCCCTGGCGCCGCTCGTGGCGACGTGGGGCGGCAAGATCGAGATCGCCGGCTGGGAGTGGCCGCGCTGGCTCTCCGCCTCCCTGCTCGGTGCGTTCCTCACGTTCTTCCCGATCGCCGTCGGCACCCTGCGTGGCCTGCAATCACCCAGCCCGGCCGCACTCGAGCTGATGGACAGCCTCGCCTCCCCGTGGCGCAAGACCCTGTTCAAGCTGCGCTTCCCAGCCGCCGTGCCCTACATCGTGCCTGCGCTCAAGCTGGGCGCTGCCGGTGCCGTCATCGGTGTCGTCGTCTCGGAGATCTCGATCGGCCTGCGCGGCGGCATCGGCCGCCTCGTCACCGAGTTCGGGCAGAAGGCCACCAGCGACCCGGCGATCGTGTACACCGCCGTGATCGGCGCGTCCGTGCTCGGCCTGATGATGGCCGGGCTGGTGGCAGCGGCCGACGTCCTGTTCATGCGCAACCGTCCGAAGGAGATCGAAAGTTGAGTGCGGTCGAAGTGGTGGGCGTCGACAAGATCTTCAACACCGGCAAGGCCGGCCAGGTGGACGCGCTCGTCGACATCGACCTCACCGTCGAGCCCGGCGAGTTCGTGTCGCTGATCGGCCCGTCCGGCTGCGGGAAGAGCACCCTGCTGCGCTTGATCGCCAACCTCACCGAACCGTCGGCCGGCAGCGTCACCGTCAACGGCAAGCCGGCCAAGCAGTCGCGGCTGGATCAGGACTACGGCATGGCGTTCCAGCAGGCCGGCCTGTTCGAGTGGCGCACGGTCGCGAAGAACATCGAGCTACCACTGGAGCTGAAGGGCTGGAACCGCACCAAGCGCCGCGCCCGCGCGCTGGAGATGCTCGACCTCGTCAAGCTGCCCGACTTCGCCGACCACATGCCCTGGCAGCTCAGCGGCGGCATGCAGCAGCGCATCGCGATCGCCCGCGCGCTGGCGGCGCACCCGCCACTGCTGCTGATGGACGAGCCCTTCGGCGCGCTCGACGAGATGACCCGCGAGCACATGCAGGCCGAACTGCTGCGCATCTGCGCGGAGACGGGTACCACGGTGATCTTCGTCACCCACTCCATCCCCGAGGCGGTGTACCTGTCCACGCGGGTGGTCGTGATGTCGCCGCGGCCGGGCCGCATCACCGACGTCATCGACGTGCCCCTCGGCGGCAACCGCGACGACGACACTCGCGAGACCGGCGGCTTCTTCGAGAAGATCACCGAGGTGCGCGAGGCGCTGCGCGGTGCCGAGTTCGGCACCGGGGCTCGGGGGATCGAGGACCGATGAACGTCCGCCTCGCCGGCGTGCTGCGCGCACTGTGGCCACCGGTGCTCTTCGGCGCGCTGATGCTGGGGTTGTGGCAGTTCGTGGTGCGGTTCTTCGACCTCAAGCCGTACTTCCTGGTGGCGCCCACGGAGATCGGGTCGGCATTCACCGACAACTGGAGCAAGATCTGGGAGGCGATGGTCGTGTCCGGCACGAACGCTGCGTACGGCCTGGTGTTCGGCACCATCGCCGGTGTGCTGATGGCGTTCCTGCTCAGCCGCTTCGAAGTGCTCGACCAGCTGGTCACGCCGATGTCGATCGCGATCAACGCGATCCCGGCGTTCGTGCTGGTGTCGGTGTTCAACAACATGTGGGGCAGCACCAGCGTCATGCCACGGCGGCTGATGGTGACGCTCGTCGTCTTCTTCGTCGTCCTCGTCAACGTCGCCAAGGGCCTGCGCCAGGTGTCGCCGGTGCACGCCGAGCTGATGCGCAGCTACGCCGCCAGCGGCTGGCAGGTCATGCGCAAGGTGCGCATCCCCAACGCCGTGCCGTACCTGTTCACCGCGCTGCGCGTCGCTGCCCCGCTGTCGGTCATCTACGCCTACGTGTCGGAGTACTTTGGGGGCGCGCAGAACGGTCTCGGTGCGCGCATCACCTCCAACATCGTCAACTCGAAGAACGCCATCGGCTGGGCCTACGTCGGCGGCGCGTGCCTGCTGGGGCTCGCGTTCTACACCATCGCCAACGTGCTCGAGCGGGTCTTCACACCCGGCGGAGCCGGCAACCGTCAGCGGGCCGGGGCATGAGCCCGAGCCCGACCACAAGCCTCAAGAAGCAAACCAATCAAGGGGAGGAGCAAGCATGAGGAACCAGAGAACCAAGGGCCTGATCACGGCGCTCGTCGCGCTGTCGTTCGTGGCCGCAGCCTGTGGCGACGACGACAGCTCGTCGTCGGACACCACCGCCGCTGCCGCGGAGACCACAGCCGCGCCCGCAGAAACCACCGCACCGGAGGAGACCACCGCACCGGAGGAGACCACGGCTCCGGACGAGACCACCGGCGACACGGCGGCGATGGGCGAGTGCACCGAGACGACCCCCGTGACGCTGCAGCTGAAGTGGGTCACCCAGGCCCAGTTCGCCGGCTACTACGCCGCCATCGACCAGGGCTTCTACGACGCGATGTGCCTCGACGTGACGATCCTCGAGGGTGCCGTCGACATCACCCCGCAGACCGTCCTCGCCAACGGCGACGCGGACTTCGCGATCTCGTGGGTGCCCAAGGCGCTCGCCAGCCGTGAGGCCGGCGCCGACATCGTCGACATCGCCCAGGTGTTCCAGCGCTCCGGCACCCTGCAGGTGAGCTTCAAGGACAAGAACATCACCAGCC
>CAYZFZ010000288.1:2113-4644 GCA_964477795.1 uncultured Bifidobacterium sp. | reverse complement strand
GACGAGCGCGTCGAGCCCCATCTCCGCGAACGCGGACTTCACCCGCTCGAGGCCGTCGGCATGGTCGTACGGGCTGCCGCGGCGCGTGCCCAGCAGGGTGCCACCGCGCGGCAGCATGCCGCGCAGCGACGACACGTTCAGCGGGATCGTGCGCCGCTCCATCACACCGTCCCAGGCGTCGAGGAAGCCGACGAGCTCGTCGCCGTACACCAGCTCGCCCTTGCGGACGACCGCCCGGATCACTGCGTTGAGGCCGGGGCAATCGCCACCGCCTGTCAGAATGCCTACTCGCACGTGGACAAAGCGTAGGGCAATTGCCCGGAAGAGGTCGGCAATGGCGTGGAATTCGGCGAATCCGGTCGCATGGAAGCGGCTCTGCACCGAATGGCTGGTGATCGGCGCGGTCGTCGCCGCCGTGTCGCTCGTGGCGACGGACAACCACAACGTGGGCAGCTACCTCGCGATCGTCCTCGGCGGCGTGGTGTACGTGGGGCTCGGTGCCGTGCTGGCCAAGTTCGGCTACCAGCGCAAGACGCTCAAGCAGATCCGCGCCGAGGCCGCCGCGGCGCCGCCTCGCCAGGTGGGGCGCTCGACGACGCCTGCCGGACGCTCCAAGCCGGCACCCACCAGCCGCACCTCGGCGGGGTCGAACAAGCCGGCCCAGAAGAAGCGGCACTGACCGCACGTGTGTGCCCGCTGACCGTTGCGACGAGCAGGGTCGGCCGCGCCGCCTCGCTCTAATGTGGTCCGCATGAACACGCCCCGATGTGTCATCGCCCTCGATGCCGGCACCACCGGGGTGCGCAGCCGGGCGATCGTCCCGGGCGGCAGCGACACCGTCGTCGCGTCGTACCGCGAGTTCACCCAGCACTTCCCGCAGCCGGGCTGGGTGGAGCACGACGCGGTCGAGATCTGGGAGGCCGCGAAGGCGACGCTGCTCGACGTGGTGGCCCAGGTCGGCGTCGAGCGGATCGGCGCGATCGGCATCACCAACCAGCGCGAGACGGTGCTCGCGTGGAACCGGCGCACCGGGCAGCCCTACGGCACCGCCATCGTGTGGCAGGACCGGCGCACGGCGGCGCGCTGCGACCAGCTCGCAGCCGACGGCAAGCTGCCGGCGGTGCGCGAGATCACCGGCCTCGTCCTCGACCCGTACTTCTCCGGCTCCAAGATCGAATGGCTGCTGGCGAACCGCGACATCCCCGTCGACGACGATCTCGCGCTCGGCACCATCGACAGCTGGGTGCTGTGGAACCTCACCGGCGGGGCGGTGCACGCGACGGATCCGTCGAATGCCAGCCGCACGATGCTGTTCGACATCCGCTCGCTGCGATGGAGCGACGAGATGTGCTCGCTGTTCGGCGTTCCCGTCGCCGCGCTGCCGTCGGTGCTGCCCTCCAGCGGCCGCTTCGGGCTCACCTCCGATCGTTGCGGCGTGCCGGCGGGCATCCCCATCTCCGGCATCGCCGGCGATCAGCAGGCCGCACTGTTCGGCCAGGCCTGCGTGCACCCCGGGATGGCCAAGAACACCTACGGCACGGGCAGCTTCGTGCTCCTCAACGTGGGCCCCACCTGCCCTCCCCCCGCCGAGGGCATGCTCACCACCGTGGCCTGGACGCTCGCCGACGGCACCGTCGCCTACGCCGTCGAGGGCGCCATCTTCGTCACCGGCGCTGCTGTCCAGTGGCTGCGCGACGGCCTGGGCATCATCTCCTCCGCCGCCGAGCTGGGGCCGCTGGCCGCATCCGTCGCCGACAACGGCGGCGCCTACCTCGTCCCCGCGTTCGCCGGGCTGGGCAGCCCCTGGTGGGATCCATACGCCCGCGGCACGATCGTGGGCATCACCCGCGGCACCACCAAGGCGCACCTCGCCCGCGCGGTCGTGGAGGCGATGGCGTACCAGACGCGCGATGCGATCGACGCGATGGTCACCGCCGCCGGCGTGCAGATCGCCGACCTGCGCGTGGACGGCGGCGCGTCCGTCATGGACGACATGCTGCAGTTCCAGGCCGATCAGGTGGGCGTGGTCGTGCGCCGCCCGGTCGATCAGGAGACCACCGCGCTGGGCGCCGCCTACCTCGCGGGCCTCGCCGAAGGGGTGTGGCCCACGCTCGACGCCGTCGGCGCCGAGTGGGTGGAGGACGCCACCTTCGTACCCGAACCCGACCGGCTGCTCGCCGACCTCGGCCACGCCGCATGGCAACGTGCGGTCGAACGATCACGAGACTGGATCGCACACTGAACCACCAATTCTCCTCGCACATCGACGGGCTGGTGCCCGCCGACTCCGCGGACGCCGTCCTCGACCACATCCGCCCGCACAGCGACCTGATCGTCCCGCTCGCCAACGGCGAGCCCAATGCCCTGCTCGACGCGATCGACGCCGCCGCCAGCCGTGGCGAGCTCGACGGCGTCACCGTCCACCAGATGCATGCGCTCGTCGATCGCCCCTACCTCCATGGGGCATACGGCGATCGGCTGCGCCACGTGTCGTACTTCCTGTCACACATCACGCGCCCGTTCTACCTGGC
>CAYZFZ010000288.1:0-2103 GCA_964477795.1 uncultured Bifidobacterium sp. | reverse complement strand
CTGGCGGGCACCGTCGAGCTGGTGCCCAACCACTTCAGCGAGGTCTTCAGCCACATGCAGCGGCGCACGAACGACCCGCTGGTCGTCGCGTCCGCGGCCCCTCCCGATCGGCACGGGTACTTCAGCCTCGGCGTCAGCGCGGACTACACGAGCAGCTTCATCGGCCGGGCGCGGTTCTTCCTGGAAGTCAACCCGCAGATGCCGCGCACGTTCGGTCGCAACCAGATCCATGTCAGCCAGGTGGCCGGCTGGGTGGTCAACGACCGACCGCTCACCGAGGTGCCGCCGCCGGACATGGACGAGCACGACCACACGATCGCCGGCTACGTCGCCGACCGCATCCCCGATGGCGCCTGCCTGCAGACCGGCATCGGCGCGATCCCCAACGCGATCATGTCGGCCCTCGCCCACCACCGCGACCTCGGCGTGCACACCGAACTGCTCAGCGACGGCCTCGTCGACCTCGTCGAGCGCGGGGTGGTCAACGGCGTGCGCAAGCTGCACAACCGCACCAAGGTGGTCGGCACGTTCGCGCTCGGGACGAAGCGCCTCTACGACTTCCTGCACGAGAACACGGCCATCGAGCTGTGGAGCGCCCGCTACGTCAACGATCCTCGGCTGCTCAGCCGCGAGAAGAACTTCGTCTCCATCAACGCGACGCTGTCGGTCGACTTCCTCGGGCAGTGCGCGTCGGAGACGCTCGGCGGCCGCTACTACTCCTCGTCGGGCGGCCAGGTCGACTTCGCCCGCGGTGCGATGTACTCCGAAGGCGGGCAGGGCTTCATCGTCTTGCACTCGACTGCCGCTCAGGGCACCGTCAGCCGCATCGTGCCGCAGTTCGCGACCGGCGAAGTCGTCACCAACTCGAAGAACACGGTCGACAACGTGGTCACCGAGTTCGGTGTCGCCGAGCTGCGCTCGAAGACCGTGCGCGAGCGCACGACCGCGCTCATCGCGGTGGCCCACCCCGATCACCGCGCCCAGCTCACCGCCGACGCGAAGCGCCTGGGCTACATCTGACGGCGCCCGATGAGGCGCGGCCAGCGAAAGCAGGTCGACGCCGCAGCGAGGCGGCTGCTCGCTGTCAGGTGCCGTAGCGCTTGCGGTAGCCGCCGAGGAAGCGCTCGATGCGGTGCAGCGCCTCGCCAAGGTCGTCGGTGGGCGGCAGGAACACCAGACGGAAGTGGTCGGGCGTGGGCCAGTTGAACCCGGTGCCCTGCACGATCAGCAGCTTCTCCTCGGCGAGCAGCTCGTAGGCGAACTGCTGGTCGTCGGCGATCGGGTACACCTTCGGGTCGAGCCGCGGGAACATGTATAGCGCGGCCTTCGGCTTCACGCAGGTGACGCCGGGGATCTGGGTCAGCATCTCGTGGGCGAGGTCGCGCTGGCGGCACAGGCGGCCCGTGGGCGCCACCAGGTCGGCGATGCTCTGGTAGCCGCCGAGCGCCGTCTGGATGGCCAGCTGGCCCGGGGTGTTCGAGCACAACCGCATCGAGGCGAGCATGTCGAGGCCCTCGATGTAGTCCTTCGCGTGTCGCTTCTCGCCGGAGACCACCATCCAGCCGGCGCGGTAGCCGCACGCCCGATAGTTCTTCGAGAGGCCGTTGAACGTCACGCACAGCACATCGTCGGCGAGCGAGGCGATGCTGGTGTGGGTGTTGCCGTCGTAGAGCGTCTTGTCGTAGATCTCGTCGGCGAACACGATCAGCTCGTGCTGGCGGGCGAGTTCGAGGATCTCCAGCAGCAGCTGGTCGGAGTACAGCGCACCGGTGGGGTTGTTCGGGTTGATCACCACGATCGCCTTGGTGGACGACGTGATCTTGTCGCGGATGTCGGCGATGTCGGGGAACCAGTCGGACTGCTCGTCGCACAGGTAGTGCACCGGGCGGCCGCCGGACAGCGAGACGGACGCCGTCCACAGCGGGTAGTCGGGGGCCGGCACGAGCACCTCGTCGCCGTCGTCGAGCAGCGCCTGCAGGCTCATCACGATCAGTTCGGACGCACCGTTGCCGAGGTACACGTCGTCCACCGTCACCCCGGCGATGTGCTTCTCCTGGGTGTAGTGCACGATCGACTTGCGCGGCGCGAAGAGGCCCTTGCTGT
>CAYZFZ010000287.1:0-4648 GCA_964477795.1 uncultured Bifidobacterium sp. | reverse complement strand
TGTGGCCCTGCTCGTCCTTCGCGGCGTGGTAGTCGCCGTTCTCGCTGAGGTCGCCCAGCAGGCGAGCGGCCTCGATCTTCTGGGCCACCTCGATGCGACCGCGCGTGGTGAGGTCGTAGTGCTCTGCCTGGAGGCGCTCGAACGCCGCTCGCGAGAGATGAGTGCTGGCCATAAGGGTGTGGAGCCTACCCCCGCTGCTGACGAGCCCGGTAGGCACCCGGGGTGATGCCGACCGCACGCTGGAACTGGCGGGTGAACGAGCTCTGGTCGTAGAAGCCGCATTCGCCGGCGATGGCGGCCAGCGTCAGCGACGTGTCGTCCAGGCGGCGCACCGCCTCGTCGATGCGGGTGCGGATGAGCAGCTGCTTGGGGGAGACGCCGAGCGCTTTGCGGGTGGCGCGTTCGAGCTGTGTCGGCGAGAGGCCCGCGGCGGCGGCGAGATCGGCGACGCGCAGGGGTTCGGCGAACGATCGGCGGACGAGGTCGATCGCCGCCTGCAGGCCGCTGTGCGGGTCGCCGCCACCTGCCGCGGCGCTGGCGCGCAGGTCGTAGCTGACGACGACGATGCCCTCCACCTCGCCCGCCGGAGCGCGCAGCAGCGTCTTGCTGGTGACGTACCAGCCGCGCGAGCCGTCGGGTCGCAGGATCATCTCCAGCTCGTTGCGGATCGCCTCGCCGGTCGCGAGCAGGTGGCGATCCTGCGCCTCGTAGGCCTCCACCAGGTCGGCGGGGAAGACGTCGCGGGCGGTGCGGCCGAGCACCTCGTTCGGCCGGCACCCCGCGCGCTCGGCGAAGGCCTGGTTGATGGCGAGGTAACGACCATCGGTGTCCTTCACACAGAACATCGTGTGCGGTACCCCGGCGAACACCTCGTCGAGCAGGGAGATCACCGGGTTCACCGCCACATTGTGGCGTGCGCGGCGTTGTACGAATGCTGCACGATCCGTCGGTCGTCGTTGCTAGCCCCGCCGTCATTTGATGGAGGGGTGAACCTCACCACGCTGCGCCCCCGCCTCGATGCCGACGATGCTGCCCGCCGGGCCGAGCAACTGCTCGCCGAGTCGCTGGCGGCGACCACCCGCGTCGAGCGCCGGCAGCAGGCGCGGCTGGCCGGGGTGGTGCAGGACGAGGCGCTGCGCGAGCTGACGTTCGCGCTCACCGACGAGGTGCTCCGCGTCGGGTCGCCGCGCCGGGCTGCCGCCCGCTTCCGCACGATCGTGCGCGATGTCGGTGTGCCGCGCTCGCTCGGCATCACGGACCGCGGCTTGCTGCGCGTGGGCGCCGCGCTGGCGCCGGTGGTGCCCTGGCTGGTGATGCCGCTGGTGCGCACGCGGATCGTGCGCGAGAGCAACGGCGTCGTGCTGCCCGCGGACGACCCCGCCTTCGCGGATCACCTCGCGCGCCGCAGCCGCGAGGGCTTCGCGTTGAACGTCAACGTGCTGGGCGAGGCGATCCTCAGCGATGCGGAGGCGTCGGAACGGATGGAGTTGATCCGTGCCCGCATCGCGCGGCCGGACGTGTCGTACGTGTCGCTGAAGATCTCGGCAGTCGTCGCCAACCTCGACGTGCTCGCGTTCGACCACTCCGTCGAGCGCATCTGCGCGTGCCTGCGGGTGCTCTACCGCGACGCGCAGGCGGCCTCGCCGCGCACGTTCGTCAACCTCGACATGGAGGAGTACCGCGACCTGCCGCTGACGATCGCCGCGCTGTGCCGCGTGCTCGACGAGCCGGAGTTCCGCCCGATCGATGCCGGCATCGTGCTGCAGGCCTACCTCCCCGACTCGCACGACGCCTGCGTGCAGCTGTGCCGCTGGGCGCTGGCGCGCCATCAGCGCGGCGGCGGCACGCTGAAGATCCGTGTCGTGAAGGGCGCCAACCTGGCGATGGAGCGGGTGGAAGCCGAGCAGCACGGATGGCAGCAGGCACCGTACGCCACGAAGGCGGAGGTGGACGCGAGCTTCAAGCGGCTGGTGCTCACGGCGCTCGACGACGAGTGGCGCGGAGCGGTGCGCGTGGGTTTCGCCAGCCACAACCTGTTCGACCTGGCCTGGGCCCTGGGCCTGCCGAGTGACGGCCGCGTGGACGTCGAGATGCTGGAGGGCATGGCGCCCGCGCAGTCGCGTACGGTGCGCAGCCACGCCGGCGAGGTGCTGCTCTACGCACCCGTCGTGCGGGCCGACGACATGGCGGCGAGCATCGCCTACCTCACGAGGCGCCTCGACGAGAACACCTCGCCGGACAACTTCCTGCGTGCGCTGTTCACGCTGCAGCCGGGCTCGGTGGAATGGCACGAGCAGAGGAGCCGCTTCCTCGACGCCATGGCGGCGGTCGACAGCGTCGCGACGGGTACCCGCCGGAACCAGGACCGCACACGACCGCCGACGGATCGGGCAGGCGAGTCACACGGATTCCACAACTGCCCCGACACGGACTGGACCAGCACGGTGAACCGGTCGTGGATCGCCGCGCACCTCGCCGCCGGCGACACGGTGTCGTTGCCGCCGATCACGGACACCGCCGCGGAGATCGACGAAGTGGTCGCACGCGCGGTGGCCGCGGGCGCATCGTGGTCGGCGAGCTCGTTCGCAGAGCGCCGCGCCCTGCTGTCGGCCGTGGCCGGTGAGATGGAGCGCAGCCGCGGCCGCACGCTCGCGCTGATGGCGCGCACGGCCTGCAAGACGATCGCGGAGGGCGATCCGGAGGTCTCCGAGGCCATCGACTTCGCCCGCTACTACGGATGGTCGACGCATGCGATGGAGGACAGGGTCGCGAACGGGCTGTCGTTCACACCGAACGGCGTGGTGCTCGTCGCGTCCCCGTGGAACTTCCCGTTCGCCATTCCCGCCGGCGGCGTCTGCGCCGCGCTGGCCGCCGGTAACGCGGTGATCCTCAAGCCGGCACCGGAGGTTCGCGAGGTCGGCTACGAGCTGGCCCAGCAGCTGTGGCGCGCGGGTGTACCGCGCGACCTGCTGCAGTTCGTCGCCTGCCCCGACGACGAGGTGGGCCGGCGGCTGGTCACCCACGACGGCGTGCACACGGTGGTGCTGACGGGCGCGTTCGAGACGGCCCAACTGTTCCGCTCGTGGAAGCCGTCGATCCGGGTGCTGGCCGAGACCAGCGGCAAGAACGCGATGGTGATCACTGCCGCGGCCGACGAAGATGCCGCGATTCGCGATCTCGTGCGGTCCGCGTTCGGCCACGCCGGGCAGAAGTGCTCGGCGGCCAGCCTCGCCATCGTCGAGGCATCGGTGCACGACGACCCGTCGTTCATGCGCCGGCTGGCCGACGCAGTGCGTAGCGTGCGCGTCGGCCCAGCGGACGACCTCGCCAGCATGACGGGGCCGCTGATCGGCGAGCCGTCCTCGAAGCTGCGGCGCGCGTTGACGACGCTGGAGCCGGGTGAGCGCTGGCTCGTGGAGCCGGTGTGCCTCGACGCGGCGCGGCACCTGTGGGCGCCCGGCGTCCGTGTCGGGGTGCGGCCGGGGTCGTGGTTCCACCGCACCGAGTGCTTCGGCCCAGTGCTCGGCATCATGCGCGCCGACGACCTGGACCACGCGATCCGGCTGCAGAACGCCGGCGAGTTCGGGCTCACGGGAGGCATCCACTCGCTCGACGAGCACGAGATCCAGCACTGGCTGGACCATGTCGAGGTGGGCAACGCCTACGTCAACCGTCATCTCACGGGTGCAGTCGTGCAGCGCCAGCCCTTCGGCGGGTGGAAGCGCTCGGGCGTCGGCTGCGGCCCGAAGGCGGGCGGGCCGTTCTACGTGGAGGCGTTCGGCACCTGGTCGACCGCGGCAGCCCCATCCGAGGCCGAGTTCAACCGTGTGTGGCGCGACCACTTCTGCAGCGACCACGACCCCTCTCACCTTGCGTCCGAGCGCAACGTGCTGCGCTACCGACCGCTGCCGAGCATCGGTCTGTTCGTGGCTCCCGACGCCGACCCGACTGCGGTTGCGATTGCAGAACTCGCCCTCCGCGTCATCGGCCGGCCTGCGACGCACGTCGTGGACCCCGCGACACGGACGGTGGATCGGGTGCGCGTGGTCGGATCGCTGAGCGACGAGCAGCTCGCTGCGTGCAACGCGGTCGGGGTGGAGCTCGACCTCGTGCAGCCCGTCGCCGATCCGATGGTGGAGCTGCGGCGCTGGGTGCGCGAGCAGTCGATCAGCTGGACGCGTCATCGTCACGGACGCCTGCTCGACTGAGGAGCCCGCGCCGGCCAGGCATTCGGATCGGCCGGGCCCCAAGCGGTACCGTCTCGCCCCATGGCACATCGCATCGCAGTCATCGGTGGCGACGGGATCGGTCCCGAAGTCACCAACGAAGCCCTCACGGTCGTCCGCGCGGCGGGCGTCGAGATCGACACCACCGACTTCGATCTCGGTGGGGCGCGCTACCTGCGCGACGGCGAGATCCTCAGCGACGAGGTGCTCGACCAGCTGCGCGACTTCGACTGCATCCTGCTCGGCGCGGTCGGCACGCCGGAGGTGCCGCCGGGTGTGATCGAGCGAGGGCTGCTGCTGAAGATGCGCTTCGCGCTCGACCTGTACGTCAACCAGCGACCGTTCGTCGGCACCGCGCCCGGTGGCAGCGTGCCGCACGACTTCGTGGTGATCCGCGAGAACACCGAGGGCCCGTACGTGGG
>CAYZFZ010000286.1:0-4709 GCA_964477795.1 uncultured Bifidobacterium sp. | reverse complement strand
GGACGGCGAGCTGTTCGAGTACTGGGTGCACGAGGCCAGCCATGTCCCCACCGAGCACCACCACCTCCACCGCTGGCGGATGGCGCAGCTGCACAAGTGGGAGCGCTACTGGACGATGACCAAGCGTCGCCCCGGCTTCCTCGACGAGGTGCTGCGCCGCATCGAGGCCGATGGGCCGCTGGCCAGCGGCGACCTCGCCGAGCGGGTGGGCAAGAAGGGCAGCTGGTGGGACTGGGACGACGGCAAGGTCGCGCTCGAGCACCTGTTCTGGAGCGGAAAGGTCACCGCCGTGCGCCGGCCCAACGACTTCGCCCGCATGTACGACCTGGCCGAACGGGTGCTTCCGCACCACGTGCTCGCCACCCCGACGCCCGACGAGCGCGACGCCCGCAAGGCGCTGCTGCTGCTCGCCGCGCGGCACCACGGGGTGGGCACGCTGCAGGACCTCACCGACTACCACCGCCAGAAGAACGCGCCGTGCAAGCCACTGCTCGACGAGCTCGTGGAGGACGGTGCATTGCAGCGGGTGCAGGTGCAGGGCTGGGACAAGCCGGCCTATCTCCATCCACAGGCCAAGCTGCCACGGCGGATCGCTGCCTGCGCGTTCCTCAGCCCGTTCGACCCGGTGTGCTGGAACCGGGAGCGCAGCGAGCGGCTGTTCGGCTTCCACTACCGCATCGAGATCTACACACCCGCCCCCAAGCGCGTGTACGGCTACTACGTGCTGCCGATCCTGTGGGGCGACTCGCTCGTCGGCCGGCTCGATCTCAAGGCCGACCGCCAGCGGCGGGCGCTGCTCGTGCAGGGTTCGTACGCGGAGCCAGGCGTCCCGGTCGACGAGCTCGCGCCGGATGTGGTGCGCGAGCTGCACGCGATGGCCGGCTGGCTCGGGCTGGACACGGTCGAGATCGCCGATCGCGGCGACCTGGCCTCCCCGCTGCAGCGGGTGCCGGTTCAGTACGCTCGGGACTGATGTCCGACATCAGCCCCTTCTCCGCCCCGGATCGCATGCCGCGCTGGGTGTGGAAGGCGGTCGCGGTGTTCTGGGGTGGGGCCGTCCTCGCGCTGGCGGTGCGCTCGGTGTGGGCCAGCCTGTACGGGCTGTTCATCCTGCTGCTGGTGTCGCTGTTCCTGTCGCTCGCGGTCGAGCCGGGCGTCAACCGGCTCGCCGCTCGCGGCTGGCGGCGCGGCACGGCCACCACGGTGATCCTCGTGGGAGTGCTCGTCGCGTTCCTCGTGTTCGTCGTCGCGATCGGGGCACTGGTCGGCCAGCAGATCGCCGAGCTGCTGGGCAACTCGGAGAAGTACGTCACCCGCACCGTCAACTTCCTGAACGACACGTTCGGTGCCCACATCGACGCGTCGCAGGTGATCGAGGACATCAACAAGCCCGATGGCGCAGTCCAGAAGTTCATCGACAGCCAGCAGAACAAGGTGGTCGATCTGTCGGTCACCGCGCTGGGCCTGCTGGTGCAGGGCCTGTCGGTGCTGCTGTTCACGTTCTACCTCGTCGCCGACGGCCCGAAGCTGCGCCGCGTGATCTGCAGCCGCCTGCGCCCCGAGCGGCAGCGGTCGGTGCTGGACACGTGGGAGCTGGCGATCGACAAGACCGGCGGCTACCTCTACTCGCGGGCCCTGCTCGCTGGCCTGTCCGCCCTGTTCCACTGGGTGGTGCTGCAGGCGCTGGGCACGAAGGCGCCGGTGGCGCTCGCCCTGTGGGTGGGTGTCGTCAGCCAGTTCCTTCCGGTGATCGGCACGTATGTCGCCGGCGCGCTGCCCGTGCTGGTGCAGTTCATCGACTCGCCCACGAAGGCGCTGGTAGTGCTGATCTTCGTGGTGATCTACCAGCAGATCGAGAACTACCTGTTCCTCCCGCGCATCACCGCCCGCACGATGGATCTGCACCCAGCGGTGGCGTTCGGCTCCGCGATCGCGGGCGCGGCCGTACTGGGTGGTGTCGGCGCGATCCTTGCGATCCCCGGTGCCGCGATGATCCAGGCACTCCTCAGCAACACCGGCGAGCGCCACGAGGTGATCGACAGCACCCTCACCATCGTGCGCCCCAAGCTGAGGCGACAGCAACGCCGCGCCGCCCGCGCGGCCCACCCGACTGCGGAGCCAAATGCCGACACCTGATTCCTTCGCTCCGGTTGCCATCACCACCCGCAGCGGGCTCGACGAATCCGTGCACTTCGGTGCCGTCGTCGGCCTGGGCCCGGACGGCAGCGTCGAGTTCGCAGTGGGCGACGCCAACGCGATCGTCTACCCGCGGTCGTCGAACAAGCCGATGCAGGCCGTGGCGATGGTGCGCGCCGGCCTGGCGCTGCCGCCGGAGCTGCTGGCGCTGGTGTGCGCCAGCCACGACGGCACGCCCGTGCACACTGCCGCGGCCGAGCGGATTCTCGCCGGTGCCGGCCTCGACGCCACTGCGCTCGGCAACGTCGCCTCGCTGCCGCTCGACCAGGCGTCCGCGGAGGCGGTCCTGCGCGCCGGCGGGCAGCGCACACCGCTGCTGATGAACTGCAGTGGCAAGCACAGCGGAATGCTGGCGACGTGCGTGCTCAACGGTTGGGCCCACGACCACGGCTACCTCGCGGTGGATCACCCGCTGCAGCTGGCCATCACGGACGTGATCGACGAGCTGTGCGACGAGCCGCACGCGCACATCGGCGTCGATGGGTGCGGCGCGCCCGCGCACGCGATGTCGCTGGTGGGGCTCGCCCGGGCGTTCCGCTGCATCGCCAACGGCAGCGCCGGCGACGCCGGCCGCCAGGTCTACGAGGCGATGACCGTCCACCCCGAGATGGTCGGTGGCGAGCGCCGCGACGTCACCACCTTCATGCGCCACGTGCCGGGGCTGATGGCGAAGGACGGTGCCGACGGGGTGTTCGCGGCTGCGTTGCCCGACGGTCGCGCCATCGCGTTGAAGATCGCCGACGGCGGCGACCGCGCCCGCCCGCCCGTGATGGTGGCCGCGCTGAAGGCGCTGGGCGTCGACACCACCGCCGTCGCCGCGCTGGTGGAGGAGCGCATCCTCGGGCATGGCCAGCGGGTGGGCTCGGTGCGAGCGATCGCACCATGAGCATCCCGTTCGTCACCCTGGCCGACCCGCACTACGGCGAGGTGGTGCAGGTCGCCCCGCTCATCCGCCGCGTCGTTGCGAACAACCCGTCGAAGTTCACGTACCACGGCACGGGCACCTACATCGTCGGCGAGGGCGACGTCGCCGTCGTCGACCCGGGCCCGGCGCTCGACTCCCATCGCGACGCGCTCACCGCTGCCCTCACCGGCTCGCGGGTGACCGCGATTCTCGTCACCCATTGCCACAACGACCATTCGCCGCTCGCCGCCTGGCTGCGCGAGTTCACCGGCGCGCCCACCCTCGCCTTCGGCCCGCACCGCGTCGATCCGAATTGGGTGGACGACGCTCCGCCGGAGGAGCCCGATGACGCCGACGCGGCTGATGGCGCGGCGAAGGTCGAGGAGGCGCTCGACCTCGCCTTCGACCCGGACGTGCGCGTGGCCGACGGTGAGGTGGCCGCCGCGGGCGAGGGCTGGACGCTGCGGGCGCTGCACACGCCCGGCCACACCAGCAACCACCTGTGCTTCTGGATGGACGAGCAGCGGGCACTGTTCAGCGGCGACCACATCATGGGCTGGAGCACGACCGTGATCGCCCCGCCCGACGGCGACATGCGCGACTACTTCGCCTCGCTGCAGCGGGTGCGCATGCTCGACCCGGCCGTGCTGTGGCCCACCCACGGCGCCCCGGTCACCGAGGTTCGCCCGTTCGTCGACGCGTTCGTGCAGCACCGCCTGGAGCGCGAGGCCGCCGTGCTCGCCGCCGTGCGCGAGGGGGTCGCGCTGGTGCCCGACATCGTCGCCCGTCTCTATGTGAGCGTCGACCAGAAGCTGCACAGGGCCGCCGGGCGCAGTGTGCTCGCCCACCTGATCAAGCTGCTCGCCGACGGCCTGGTGTCGTGCGACGGAACCCAGCCCGGCGTCACCACCCCCTACCGCCCGATCTGACCCTGCCCGGGGAAGCGGAGCGAGCGCAGCGAGCGAGAGACCCCGAATCGGTGTCAGATGTACTGGTCGAGAATGGTGCTCTCGGTGAGCCGCTCGAGCGTCTCCTTCACCGCGTGCGCCGTCTTGCGGCTGATGCCGGGCACCTCGGCGATGTCGTCGGCGGTAGCCCGCAGCAGCTTGGCCAGTTCGCCGAAGTGATCGGTGATCGCGCGGGCCTGATCCGCGGGCAGGCGAGGCACTCGCGCCAGCATGCGCAGGCCCTTCGGCGAGGCCGCCACCTCGCCGGCTGCAGCGCCGACGGTGCCCTGGGTGAGCGTGGGGTAGTCGGCCAGCACTAGCTCGAGCTCGTCGTCGAGCGAGGTGAACACCTCCTCCAGCTGCAGGCGCAACAGGCGGGCATCCACGCCGAGCTCGACGATCATGGTCTGGATCTCGGCGGCGATCTGGCGCACCATCTCGCCGCTGCGCACGACGGCGGCGACATCGCGCACCGTGACGACATCCTCGATCTCCAGCGTGGTGAGCGCGCTGGTGGCGTCGTCGAGCTTCGTCTTGTAGCGCTCCAGCGTCTGCAGCGCCTGGTTCGCCCGGTCGAGCAGGCGGCCGATGTCGTTGAGCTGCCGGCGCATCCCGCCGGCGTACACGTTGATGACGCTCATCTCCTCGCTGACGCTGATGAC
>CAYZFZ010000285.1:0-4753 GCA_964477795.1 uncultured Bifidobacterium sp. | reverse complement strand
GACCGTGCAGCACGACGAGCTGCTGGAGATCGTCATCCGCAACCGGCCCGAGTTCGGCCGCGTGCACTACCCCGCGAAGGTGCGCGAGTTCGAGCGCCGCATCGCGGCGGAGTAGGCAACGGCCGGCGGCTGCGCGTTCGGTCATCGGCTCGGCCCGGTCAGGCGCGCAGCGGGCCGCGGGCGTGGATCTCGCTGGGGGGCAGGGTGGCATCCCAATCGGGTGGGCACCGCTCGGGTGCGATCTCGCTGAGCGGTGCGAGCACGAAGCGGCGCTCGAAGATGCGCGGGTGCGGCACCGTGAGTGCCTCGCTGGTGATGGTGATGTCGTCGTAGAACAGCAGGTCGACGTCGAGCGTGCGCGGCCCCCAGTGCACGATGCGCTGGCGCAGCGCGTTGGCCTCGATGCGCTGGCAGCGGCGGATGAGCGCGTACGGGTCGAGCGGGGTCTCGATCTGCACCACCATGTTGAGGAACGCGCCCTGGTCCTCGGGGCCGCCCACGGGGGCCGTCTCGTAGACCTGCGACATGGCGACGACGTTGGTGAGCTCGTCGACAGCAAAGCGCAGGTAGCCCTCGCGGTCGCCCAGGTTGCTGCCCAGCGCGATGAGGGCCGTGTGGTTCACCAGCGGCGGGGCAGCGGCTTCGGCGCGGGTGCGCACGATGCGCACGGCGGTGGTGCGCACCTCCTCGCCGATGGGCGGGCGCAGCTTGGTGAGGGTGACCTCCACCTCGGCGACGAGGTCGAACTCGAGCACGACGTCGGCCACCTTGGCGGCGAGACGCTCGAGCAGGATGTCCTTGCTGTCGCGGGCCATCTCCGAGACCCGCTCGCACACGAGGCCGTAGTGGACGGTGGCGGCGAGATCGTCGCTGCGGCCGGCCTCGTGCAGGTCGACGCCGATGGAGAGGTCGATGCGGATGGGTTGCGCCGTCTCACGCTCGTGCGGCAGGGCGCCGATCACCGTGAGGACGCGCAGATCGTCGATCAAGATTCGGTCCATGGGGCGGGACCTCCCTTCGAAGTGCGGTCACGCTATCCGGCCACCTTCCCCGTGTCGCCTCGGGCGGCAGCGACCTCCTGCGCAGCGGCCTTCTAGAGTCGGGCCATGGCCGACCCCACGATCGACGAGTACGCAGCCCAGTTCCCCACGCTCACCTTCGATCGCCCGGCCGGCGGGGTGCTGCGCATCACGCTCGACGGGCCCGGCCTCAACGCGGTCTCCCCCGCCGGTCACGCCCACCTGGCCGACGTGTGGCGGGTGATCGACCGCGACCCCAGCGTGCGCGTCGCGGTCATCCAGGGTGCCGGCAAGGGGTTCAGCGCGGGTGGCAGCTTCGAGCTGCTCGACGAACTCACCACCGACTACGCGGCCCGCACGCGTGCGCTGCGCGAGGCCCGCGACATCGTCGACAACGTGATCAACTGCTCGAAGCCGATCGTCTCCGCGATCCACGGCCCGGCGGTGGGCGCCGGCCTCGTGTGCGCCCTGCTCGCCGATGTGTCCATCGCCGGGCGCACGGCTCGCATCATCGACGGCCACACCCGGCTGGGCGTGGCGGCCGGCGACCACGCCGCGATCTGCTGGCCGCTGCTGTGCGGGATGGCGAAGGCCAAGTTCTACCTGCTCACCTGCGACACGCTCACCGGCGAGGAGGCCGAGCGCATCGGGCTGGTGTCGCTGTGCGTCGACGACGACCAGGTGCAGGCCCGCGCTCTGGAGGTGGCCGTGCAGCTGGCCGGGATGGCGCAGGCCGCGATCCGCTGGACGAAGCACACGCTGAACCACTGGTATCGCCAGGCGGGCCCGATCTTCGATGCCTCGCTGGCCTACGAGTTCTACGGCTTCGGCGGCCCCGACGCCCGCGAGGGCCTGATGAGCCACCGCGAGAAGCGCGCCCCCGAGTTCACCGGCCCCACCAGCGAGTAGCCGGGCCTGGCTTCTGGGGCTGACCCGTCCCAAACGGGCTTCTGGGGCTCGGCAGTCCCGGCTTCCGAGACGATCCAGACCCGGTCCCCTCACCGCAGGCCCGTCCGGCTCGAGCGACAGCCGCGGCTCAGCCGTCGTTGAACGTGCCGGTCTCGCCGAGGTACTCGCAGGCGGCTTCCAGGCGGGCGCGCATGGGCAGCTGGTCGTCGAGCGGGATGGGCATCGCGTAGCCGCGCTCCACGCCGTCGCCGAGGGTGAGCGTCGCGGAGAACTGGAACGGCTGGCTGGACTCGGACATCGCGTGCGCGTCGCAGCGGCCCTCGGTGAAGCGGATCGGCACGCTCACCTCGTGCTCGCCGGCGGGCAGGACGGCGACGGGCCCGTCGCCGCCTTCCACGGTGCCGAACGTGAACAGGATGTTGTTGCCGAGCCGCAGGATCGTGATCTCGCCGGTGCCGTCGCGACGCGTCAGGCGCAGCGTGCCGTCGGTGACCTCACGGCCGTCCAGCTCCTGCGCGTGGAGACCGACCCACTCGATGGCCACCTGCGAGTCGATCATCTGCCGCTCGCAGTCCTGCAGGTACAGCGTGCGGGCGAAGTGGAGCACGTCGAACACCGGCGCCTGCACCTCGCTGCCGTCGGCGAGCAGCACCCGCACGACCGCCTTGTTCGGGTCGGGCATGTCGGCGACGGTGCCGTCGCCGGCGCACGTGGCCGGGGCGAGGGGCACGGGGTAGTCCAGCCGATCACCGGCGATCAGCGGGTTCGCCCGAGGGGACACCGGGGTGGTGAGCCCGTCCCACAGCAGCTGCACGCCGACGATGTCGAAGCGCTGGTCGGTGCCGTTGTAGAGCTTCACCTGGAAGATGCCGGCGGGCACGTCGAGCCGGTTCTGGAACGGCATCGCAGCCAGGATCCCCGGTGGGATCGTGATCTCCGGCTCGGCCGGCAGTGTCGTCGCCGTGACCGCGATCGTGGTGGTCGCCGGCACCGTCGCCGGCACGGTCGTGGCCGGCACGGTCGTGGCCGGCACGGTCGTGGCCGGCACGGTCACCAGCGCGTCGTTCGGGTCGGCGCCACACGACACGAGCACGAACACGACGGCGAGGGAGACGACCGCACAGGTTCGGGGCACGCGCATCGGTCGCGAACGTAGCCGTGCCGGAGCCGTGCGTGGGAGCCCGCACCGGCCGGGATGTCGACCGATCCGTCGTGTACCGTGCGCCGCCATGAAGACGCTGGGAAACATCCTGTGGGTGCTGTTCGGAGGCTGGTGGTCGGCGCTCAGCTGGCTGTGCCTCGCCCTGCTGCTGGCAGTCACCGTGGTGGGGCTGCCCTTCGCCCGCCAGTGCCTCAAGCTGGCACGGTTCACGTTGTGGCCCTTCGGTCGGGTCGCGGTGCCCGACCCGTCGGCGACGAAGCTCGGCGCCATCGGCGCGGTCGTCTGGTTCATCCCCGGTGTGCTGCTCGCGATCGGCTACGTCGTCAGCGGGGCCCTGCTCTGCCTCACGATCATCGGTATCCCCTTCGGCATGCAGGGCTTCAAGTTCGCCGGTTTGTCGCTGGCTCCCTTCGGCAAGAAGATCGTCAGCAGCCGCGACGTCAGCCGCTCGGTCGCCGCTGGCCGCTGACCGGCTCTCGGCTGGTACTCACGACCGCCCACAACGCACGAGGCCCCTCCCGTGCGGGAAGGGCCTCTGTGACTGGCGGGTGGAGGTGAGGGGAATTGAACCCCTGGCCTCAACAGTGCGATTGTTGCGCTCTGCCAACTGAGCTACACCCCCGCGGCGGCTGGAAGTGTACCGGGCCTAGGCGGCGTTGAACCAGGTCTGTTCGCCGTAGGTGCGATCGAGCTCGTAGTTGCGGATCTGCACCAGCTTGTAGCAGTAGCCGCACAGCGACACGAACGACAGGGCAAAGGCGTAGACCATCGCGTTGGCATGGGTGGTGGCGGCGAGGAAGCCGCTGATGCCCACCGTGATGACGAGCACGAACAGCACGTTGGCCCGGCGGCGGCGCACGACCTCGCGCTGGCTGACCCGGTGCAGGTGCATCTGGCGGTGCCCGGCGGTGTGGTCGTGGTTGGCGTGGCTGCGCTGCTGGCCGCTGAGCGAGGCCGACTGCATCGCCGAGCGCGACCCGGGTTGGGCCGGCGAACGGCGCACCTGGCCGGGCTGGCCGTGCATCGCCTGGCGCTGGTGGGGCGCCTGGGTGAGCGGGCGGGCCATGCTGCGCATGGGCACCATCGTGCGGGTGGGCACGGCGCGCTGCAGGGTGGAGAGCTGGCGGCGGAAGTCGGTGACCGACGAGTTGGGCCGGTTCTCGACGCGCGACCGCAGCAGCGGTGGGACGATGACCGCGGCCCAGACGGCGGCGACGGCGAGCAGGACGATGGGCTGCATCAGAGGAGACCTCCACTGATCGAGGTGGCGCTGAACGAGCGACGCTGGGTGGTGCTCGCGCTGCTGACGCTGCGAGGAGTGGTGAGATGAGGTGTGTGCATGGTGTTCACGAGAACTCTCCGGATGTCTGGCAACCGACTTGCGGGGAAACCGTCGACGTCCGATTCATTACGGTTCTACTACATTCGTAACAACTGACGCAATGGTAGCGGGCCGACGGTACGTACCCGACCTCCCGCCGGTTTTCTCCCAGAGCGCGATTTCGCCGATCACCATCCCCCGATCCGCGGACTTGCACATGTCGTAGATCGTGAGGCCGGCGACGGCGCACGCGTGCAACGCCTCCATCTCGACGCCGGTGCGGTCGACCGTGTCGACCTGCACCTCGATCTCGATGAAATCGTCGCCGATCTCGAAGTTGAC
>CAYZFZ010000284.1:0-4771 GCA_964477795.1 uncultured Bifidobacterium sp. | reverse complement strand
GCTCGTCGAGGCCGTGGTTGCGCTCGGCGATCTATTGGGCGATGCGGGTGACGGCACGGCGAACGTCGTCCGCGTTCAGCACGACCCGGGAGGGCTGCGGATCGCTGGAACTCATGGTGTGCTCCCTCACGTATGGGCCTCACAGGACCCATTTCACGTGCGCTGCCAGCGTAGCCGGGACGTCGCGGCGCGCCGCCAACCACGAACACCCCCGCCCGGCTCACCCTCGCGGGGCGGTGAACCTCGGCTCGAGGGTGGCGGGCTCGGTGATGAGTCGGCCGGCTTCCAGCCACAGCACCTGGTCGGCGCGGTCGAACGCGACGGCGCGGTGCGACACGGCCAGCACCGTCAGACCGGCGGCGGCAAGGTTCTCCCACAGCTCCAGCTCGGTCTCCACGTCCAGCGCGCTGGACAGGTCGTCGAGCACGACGAGCTCGGGCAGGTGGACGATCGCCCGCGCGGCGGCCACCCGCTGGCGCTGCCCTCCGGAGAGCCGCAGACCGCGTGGGCCGATCAGGGTGGCGGTACCCGCCGGCATCTCGTCGATGTCGGCGCGCACGGCGGCGACGTCGAGCGCGCGCCGCAACGCTTCCGGCGGCGCCTCGCCGAGCGTGATGTTGTCGGCGACGGAGTCGCTGATCAGCTGCGGTACCTGCGGCAGGTAGGCCGCGTTGGGCGGCACGAAGAACGCGGCGCGATCGGCCACCTCCTCGCCGTTCCAGCGGACGCTGCCGCTCGTCGCCACCCGGCTGCCGCCGAGCCCCAGCAGGGCGCGCAGCAGGGCGCTCTTGCCGGAACCGATCGGCCCGGTGAGCACCGTGAAGCTGCCGCGGCGGAGCACGAACGAGACGTCGCGCACACCGCCCCCGGTGTCGTGCTCGGCGGTGAGGTCGCGCACCTCCAGCACGTCCAGCGGCACCCGCTGCGGGCGTGCCGGGGCGATGCGCGGGCGGGCCTCGCCGCGGGCGACGGGCAGATGCCGCGGTCGCACCGTGTTGGTCACGTCGCGATCCGCTACCAGCCCGCGCATGCGATCGAAGGCGACGCCGGCCTGCTTGCGCCGGGCCAGCACGCGGCCCACCATGCGGGGCAGGAAGCTGAGCCAGCCCAGGTAGGCGGTGAAGACGGCGAGCTTGCCGACGTCGAAGGTGCCGGCGGCCATCGCGCCGGCGGTGACGAGCAGCACGAAACCCAGCCCGACGTCGGCGGCACCCTGCGCGAAGGCCTGCACCCCGTCGTCGAGCACGCGGTCGCGTACGGCGGTGTGCCGGCGGGCATCGACGAGCGTGCGCAGCCGGCCCATCGCGGCGCCGGTGGCGCCGTTGACCTTGACGGTGGTGGCTGCCGACATGACGTCGCCGAGGAAGCCGCTGACCGCCGCCGCTGCCGCGCGATCGGTCGCGCGGTAGCGCTTGATCCGGTTGTCGAGCGTCCGGGTGGCGACGGCGACGCCGGCCAGTGGCACCAGCAGGATCGCCGCGGCACCGGCGTCGATGCTGCCGAGCACGATCGCGGCGAACACCGTGAAGACCAACCCTGCGCTGACGTCGACGAGGCCGTCGATGAACATCGTGACGTCCTCGACGTCGTCGCGGAAGTGGGTGATCGCCTCGCCGGCGGACCCCACCGGCTGGCCGGCTTCCGGCCCACCGCTGGCCAGTTGCGCGGTCAGCATGTTGGCGCGCAGGAACGTCTGCATGTGCACCCACACCTGGGTCCACAGCAGCGCCCCGACATGGATGGTGCCCATCCGCAGCGCGTCGACTGCCAGCGCCGCGGCTGCGAACCAGTACACGCGAGCATGGTCGCCTGCCTCCAGCGCATGGAACCCGCGTCCGAGCAGCCACCCGCCCAGCACCGGGAAGGTGAAGAACAGCACGAACATGGCCCATCCCGGCCAGAACACCTTCGGCCGGTGCTGCGCGACGCGCCAGCCCAGCGCCCAGACGCTCGGCGGCCGGTTCATGGTGCATCCTCCAGCGCGAGCTGGAGCAGGTGATGGAAGCGGCTGTGCGGGTCGGCCGCCAGCGCGGCGTGGGTGCCGTGCTCGACGACGGCGCCGTGGTCGAGCACGACGATCTCGTCGACGTGGCGCAGCGTGCTGAGGCGGTGGGCGATCACCACTGCAGTGCGCCCCTGCAGCAGCTCGGCGATCGCGGCCTCGAGTCGCGCCTCGGTGATCGGGTCGACGCGCGCGGTTGCCTCGTCGAGCACGACGAGGTCGGGTTCGCGCAGCCACACGCGGGCGAGCGCCAGCAGCTGGGCTTCTCCGGCGGAGAGCCCCGCGCCGGCGGCGCCGAGCTCGCGACGGACCCCGCCCTCGGCGAGGGCTGACAGCCCCACCCGCTGCAAGGCGTGTGCGACCTGCACATCCGTGGGGGCGTCGTCGAACAGCGTCACGTTGTCGCGCACGGTGCCGCTGAAGAGCTCGACCTCCTGGGGAATCATCGCCACCCGCCGGCGCAGCTCGGCGAGCGGGATGCCTGCGATGGGCACGCCGCCGAGGCGCACCTCGCCGTGCGTCGCCTCGACGAGGCGCAGTACTAGTCGCGAGAGCGTGGTCTTGCCGCTGCCCGTGCGCCCGACCACGCCGACCGACCGGCCGGCGGCGATGGAGAGCGACACGTCGTGCAGCACACGCTCGCCGCCGTCGCCGTCGTTGTCGTCGTCGCTGTCGTTGTCGCGGTTGTCGTCGCCGGTGGTGGAGTAGTCGAACGACGCGGCGTACTCGAACGACACATGGTCGAACTCGATGCCGAGCGGGCCTGGCGGGGGAGACGTGGTGCCCTCGTCGAGGATCGACGCCTCCACCGCGAGCAGATCGATCACCCGCACCATCGCACCGTTCGCCTTCTGCACGGTCTCCAACTGCTGGACGATGTCCTCCAGCGGGCGCTCGAGCAGGAGCACGTACTGGAACATGAGGAAGGCCGTGCCGAGCGTGATCGCGCCGCTGGACACCAGCAGCGCGCCGGCGACGAGCGACAGCGCCGAGCCGACGGCCACCGACCCCTGGACCGCCCACCACAGCCGTAGGAACGCCGACTCGCGGCGCATCGAGGTGCGCATGGTGGCCGCGCTCTCGTCCACGAAGCGCCACATCGCGTGCGCGCCGGCGCCGTTCGCGCGCAGGTCCTCGGCGGCGGTGAGCCGCTCCTCGATGCCGCCGTAGAGGTGGGCGTACGCGCCCATCTCCTCGCTCGCCTCGCCGACCGCGCGGTGCCGGCCGCGCACCACCAGCCCCGCGGAGGCGACGACGTAGGCGAGCGCGCCCAGCGCGAGCCGCCAGTCGACGACAGCCAGCACGGCCGCCATGCCCAACACCATCGCCGCCGCGCCGGCCACACGGGGCACGACTCGGCCGAGGAAGTCGCTCACCGAGGTGACGTCGCCGTCGACGCGCTGGATGAGCTCGCCCGGCGTGTGCCGGCGGTGGAACTCGTGGTCGAGGCCGAGCACATGGTGCGCCAGGCGCAGCCGGATCTGGTTGGTGGTGTGCCATGCCGTGACGGTGGCGAACCACGACACGGCCACGCTGATCAGCTGCGCCGTCACGGCGAGGCCGAGGAAGAGGAGGGCCAGCGAGGTGAGCCGCGACGCGGGTGCTCCGTGCCCGGCCTGATCGACGATCCTGCGGATGACGAGCGGTCCGGCCAGCGACGCCGCGGATGCGAGCGCGACGAGCAGCCCGAGGCCCAGCCAGCGGCGGGCGTCGGGCCGTAACAGCGCGCCCAGCGCGCGCCAGCGGGAAGTCGCGGTCGACACGCCCGCCAGTCTCCCCGACGGGGTGCCGGCGGAGCGCCCGATTATCGGCGCGGCGAGGGAGGCGGTGGCGGCGATGCCGCGGTGCCGCGATACCCACTGGTCCGATGTGGCATGACAGCAGAAGTTAGGCTACCCTTACGACTCATGGCCATCGTGTGTCATTGCGAGGGGGTGCGCGAGCGCACGATCGTGAAGGCGATCCATCGCGGCGCGACCACGCTCGCCGACGTGCACGAGGCCTGTGGTGCCGGCACCCGCTGCGGCGGCTGCATCCCCGCGATCCTCGATCTGCTGGTCGCCCACGATGTCCGCGTGGCCGACGAGCAGCGCCCGCTGCGTTGGGCCGAGTCGACGGCCTAAGCTGTCGGCATGCGTGGAGATGCGAACGTCCTGGAAGTCCTCAACGATGTACTGACCGCCGAGCTGACGGCCATCAACCAGTACTTCATCCACGCCAAGATGTGCGAGAACTGGGGCTACGAGCACCTCGCCGAGTACATCCGCCACGAGTCGATCGACGAGATGAAGCACGCCGACATCGTCATCGATCGCATCCTGTTCCTCGAGGGTGTGCCCAACATGCAGCGCCTGTACCCGGTGAAGGTGGGCGAGACGGTGGCCGAGCAGCTCGCCGTCGACCTGCAGTTGGAGTACGCCGCGGTCAAGCGTCTCAACGACGGCATCGTCGTCGCGGTGGCGGCCGGCGACAACGCCTCGCGTGCCCTGCTGGAGGGCATCCTCGTGTCCGAGGAGGAGCACGCCGACTGGCTGGAGGCGCAATTGGAGCTGATCCGCCAGGTCGGCGAGCAGAACTACCTCGCCCAGCAGTTGCGCAGCTGACGCCCAGCGTGCGGCGGGTGCAGATGCCGCGTTCGGCGCCCGCGTCGCGGCTACGGTGAACTTCGCGTATTCACGCGCCCGGGGCTTGGCGTTGTGTTCGCCGGGCGGTAGCATTGCCCCTCGGCCCTTGCGAGCCCCGTCGTGCCCCGGCACGTCCGCTGCTCGC
>CAYZFZ010000283.1:0-4786 GCA_964477795.1 uncultured Bifidobacterium sp. | reverse complement strand
ACGAGTCGCCGAGCCACTCGTGGAAGTGGATCTCGCCCTGGGTGGTGGGGGCGGTGAAGTCGGGTGCGATGTCGCCGAGACGGACGGACATTGGGGTCTCCTTGGGTCGGCCCCGAAGGGCGGGTGCATGCGGTGTGTGCAACCAGACCCTAATCCCGACTATTCCGGTCGGGAAACGAGTTCCGCTCGGCGGGGCCTGCCGGGGATGGCGCGGAGGGTTGACAGGTGACCAGACAGTCACATATTGTGCGCCCGTGCACGACGAGCCCCACGACGAGTCTCACGACGAGTTGGACGCGGTGTTCCGGGCACTGGCCGACCCGACGCGGCGGGCGATCCTCGACGCGCTCTTCGCCGGCGACGGGCAGACCCTGACGTCGCTGTGCGAGCGTTTCCCGGAGATGACCCGCTTCGGTGTGATGAAGCACCTCACCGTGCTCGAGCAGGCCAACCTCGTCATCAGCCATCGCGAAGGCCGTACGAAGCTGCACTTCCTCAACCCCGTGCCCATCCAGCAGGTCGCCGACCGCTGGGTCGGCAAGTACGCGCAACCGTTCACCCGCGCCCTCGTCGGCCTGCAGGCCGGCCTCGAGCGCCCATCACGCGAGGAGATCGCATGACCCCCCACCGCTACCGCATCTACGTGAAGGCCACGCCGGAGGCCGTGTGGCAGGCGATCACCGACCCCGCCTACACGCGCCAGTACTTCCACCACACGGAGTTCCAGTCGTCGCTGGCCGAGGGCGAGGGCTACCGCTACGTGTCGGCCGACGGCGACGGCGCGGTGGACGGCATCATCGAGGTTGCCGAGCCGCCCCACCGGCTGGTGATGACGTGGCACACGCTGTACGACGCGGCGCTCGCCGCCGAGCCGCTGTCGCGGGTGGAGTGGTTGCTCACCGCCGCCGGCGACGGGCTCACGCAGGTGGACCTGGTGCACGGCGACCTCGCCCGCAGCCCGCTCACGTGGGCCAACGTGCAGCACGGCTGGGTGTGGATCCTCGACGGGCTCAAGACCCTGCTGGAGACGGGCGAGCCGCTGCCCGATCTGGCACCGCCTGCCGATGCCGCCGAGGTGGCTGCTGCAGATCCGTCCGCGGAGTGGCACCGGGCGCAGGCCATCGAGTGCAACAACTCCTGCTGGAACCTGATCGAGCAGCCGTCGCGCACGGCCGCCAACGACGAGGAGCTGCTGCGGCGGGCGTACTCGGCCGCGTACCACTGGCAGCGCGCCCGCGGCGCGGGCCCGGCGAACGAGGCCCGCGCCCTGTACATGCTCGCCAAGGTGCACCTGCTGGCGGGGTTGGCGGAGCGCTCGCTGCACTACGCCGACGCCTGCCTCGGGCAGTGCACGCAGCACGGCCTCGCCGACTTCGATCTCGCCTACGCCCACGAGGCACGGGCGCGGGCGCTGCGCGCGGTGGGGCGCGAGGCCGAGGGGTTGGAGGAGTGGGCGGTGGCGCGATCCGTGCCGATCGCGGACGCGGAGGACCAGGCGATCGTCGACGGCGACTTCGCCGACGCACCCTGAGCTGGTGTGACAGGGGGCCGACGGGTGGCCTCGGGAGTGCCCGGGTAGGCTCCTGGGGCTGGCGGACCGTCGACCTTGTTCCGGTTTCTGGAGATCCAATCCCTGATGACTCGTGTGCTGTTCCCCCGTTCTGTTCGCGCTGCGGTGCTGGCGGTCACCGTGCTGGCGACGTTGGCCACCTGGGGCTCCACCGCCGCCGTCGCCCCGCCCGACACCACGGCTCCGGCCGACACGACCCCGTCGGACACCGTGCCGTCCGACACGGTCCCTGCGGACGACCCTGCCGACACCGAGCCGGCGAATCAGGAGTCCGCGTCGGCCGGCGCACCCGCCGAACGGCTGCGCACGTTGCCGCCCGACAACTTCCCGATGGAGACGTCGCCCCGCTGCGACATCCTGAACAACTTCGGTGACGCCCGCAGCGGTGGCCGCTCGCACCAGGCCGTCGACATCCTGGCCACGCTCGGCCAAGAGGTCTACGCGATGGCGGACGGCACGCTCACCGTGCAGGTCTTCGCCGGCAGCAGCCAGTCGGGCGCCAGCCTGTCGGGCAACCTGTGGCAGCTCACCTCCACCACGGGCGGCACCTACTACGTCTACGCCCACCTGTCGGCGTTCGCCCCCGGGCTGTCCAAGGGCAGCAGGGTCGTCAAGGGCCAGCTGCTCGGGTACGTCGGCGACACGGGGAACCCGGGGGCGGGCAACTACCACCTGCACTTCGAGATCCACCCCAACGGGGGCGCCGCCGTCGACCCGTTGCCGCTGCTGCAGCCCGTGCCGGCCGCCTGCAAGGTCTACGGATGAGCATCCCCGTTCCCCTGGAGGAGCTGCCGGCGACGCTGGCCGGCTACCCGTGGGGCTATCTGGTCACCGTCGGCGACGATCTGCGGGCGCACTCGCTCGCCGTGCCCACCGACTGGCGCGACGGCTCGCTGGTCATGGCCGCCGGCCGCTCCACGCGGGCCAACGTCGCTGCCCGCCCGGACGTGACGATGGTGTTCCCGCACCCGCAGGCGGGGGAGTACAGCCTGATCCTCGACGGGCGCGCCGCCGAGCACCCCGACGAGTCGGGTGGGTCGCTGCTCGTGTTCACACCCAGCCACGCGATCCTGCACCGGCCGGCGCTGCCGGGCTGACCCCGCCGCTGCGTGCTGCTCAGACGTCGCGCAGGTCGAGACCGAACGCGGCCTGGAACGCGTCGTAGTACGCGCCGTCGTCCTCGTGCGCGCCGAGGGCGACCCACTCGCGGTCGGTCATAGCTGCTCGACCGCCGATCAGCTCGTTCGCACCCCAGCTCACCGCGTAGCGCAGCTGCGGCTCGTCGGTGGTGACCGCGTGGTGGATCAGCCGCGCCACCTCGAAGGGGTCGGTGGCGTGGGCGATCCCGGCCGCGTACATCTGGAACATGCGCCGGTAGGCCGCGTCGTAGGCGCCGGTCAGATTCGGCATGTCGAGGTTCTTGGCGAAGATCGCACTCTTCGTCACACCCGGCTCGACGATCGCGACGCGCACCCCGAACGGGGCGACCTCTTGGGCGAGCTCCTCGCTGAGCCCTTCCAGGGCCCACTTCGACGTGACGTACGGGCTCTGTGCGAGCGCGGCGATGCGCCCCACGACGGATGTGACGTTGACGATCGTGCCGTGCCCGCGCTCGCGCATGCCGGGCAGCACCGCCTGCAGGCAGCGGACGGCGCCGCACAGGTTCACGTTCATCACCGCCAGGTGCTCGCTGGGCGGGCACTCCTCGGCGACCGCGTTGCCGCCGACCCCGGCGTTGTTGACGAGCACGTCGACCACGCCACCGGTGGCCGCGAGGATCTCGGCGAAGCCGTTGCGCACGGAGTCGTCGTCGGCGACATCGAGCTCCACGAGCGTGACATCCACGCCCGCGTCGGCCGCCATCGCGCGCAGCTTGCCCGCCTTGTCGCGGCTGCGCACCGTGCCGTACACGGCGAAGCCCTGCCCGGCGAGGTGGATGGCGGTGGCGCGACCGATGCCGCTGTTCGCGCCGGTGACGACGGCGATGCCGGTGGATGGCGTGCCGGTGGATGGGGTGCCGGGAGCGGGCGTTGCAGTCATGAGCGGCGATCGTAGGCGGTGCCCGCGGGCTGCAGCGGCGGTGCATGGTCAGGCCACCTGGTCGTGATCGGGGGCCGGGAGGAACTCGTCGAACCACACCGGATCGGGGTCGCAGCCGATGGCCAGGCTGCGCACGGTGTCGCCGTCGGTGAGGATCACGTCGAGCAGCAGCAGGCCCTGCGCCATGTGTGCCCGGCGCAGTGCTTGGTAGCCGCGCCGGTCGGCCTCGGCCGGCGGGCCGGTGGGCACGTGCTGCTGGATGACGATGCACATCGTCTGGCAGAACGCGGCCTCCAGGCCGGGCAGCGCGGCCATGCCGACGAGCAGGCCCACCTCCGGCGGCGCGTCGAGCAGCATCGCGGTGACGGCCCGCCGCTCGTCGAGCAGCACGACCACCTCGTGTTGCACGGGCAGCTCCAGCACGTCGGTGGCGAACATCGCGGCTTCACCGAAGCCGCCGATGACGATCGGCTCGTCCGGATCGGGGAAGAAGATGCTCCAGCGGTGATCGTCCGAGAGCAGGGCAAGCGGTGGCTGGCGGCGCACATGGGGCACGCGCGAGCGCGGGGTGAACGGCATGGTTTCCTCCGAGAACGAGGAGCGTGAGTTCCGGGGGGAAGCCGTTGCGGCCGAGAGTATCGGCTCGTCAGAGCAGTCGCGCCGACGGTGGCCAAGTTTCCCGTGCGGCGTCAGTCCTCGCGGTGGTGCCAGCGCGTCGCGACCCTGCTGCCCAGCTCGAGCAGCGGCCACGAGGCGGCGATGAACCCGGCGGCCAGCCCGTACGCCCACGGCTCCGTGGTGGGCAGCTCGAACAGGCGGCGCGTCCAGGGCACGACGAACGCGAGGGCGAACAGGCCGATCATGGCGGCGACGAGCGTGGTGCGCAGCGGGTTCAGCGGGCGGGCGACCCGGTAGAGGTTCATCAGCGCCACCGAGCCGGCGACGAGCACGGCGACGCTGCGCGCATGGTCGGAGTCGATCTTGTCGTCGAGCTGGGCGATCGCGAACACAGCCATGGTGGCGCCGGCGATGACGATGCCAGCGGGCACCGCCCTGCCGAGGACCCGCCGCAGGAAGCCGCCACTGACGCGCTGGTCGTTCGGCTCCAGCGCGAGGAAGAACGCGGGCACGCCGATCGTGAACCAGCTGAGGATCGACAGGTGGATCGGGCGCAGC
>CAYZFZ010000282.1:0-4789 GCA_964477795.1 uncultured Bifidobacterium sp. | reverse complement strand
GGAGTCGCCGCGTGAGCGACACGTCCGTCATCACCCAGTGCGCCGACATCATCGAGGCTGCGGTGCACGGCCGCACCGTCATCGGCCGGCTCACCGAGCGCTTCCCCGACCTCACGCTCGCCGACGGTTACGCGGTGCAGGACACGATCACCGCCCGCCGCCTGGAGCGCGGCGAGCACCTGATCGGCGCCAAGCTCGGCCTCACCTCGCGGGCCAAGCAGGTGCAGATGAGCGTGGCCGAGCCCATGTACGGCCGCCTGTTCTCCACCGGCCCGCACCCGTCGAACGAGCCCTTCGTGGTGTCGTCGCTGATCCACCCACGGGTGGAGCCGGAGATCGTGTTCGTGATGAAAAGCCGCCTCGCCGGGCCGGGTGTCACCGTCGGCGACGTGATCGCTGCCACGAAGTACGCGTGCTGCGGGCTGGAGATCATCGACAGCCGCTACGACAACTTCTCCTTCACCGCCGCCGACGTGGTGGCCGACAACACGTCCGAGGCGAAGATCGTGTTCGGCCCGGTGATGATCAAGCCCACGGATCTGGATCTCGCCCTTGTCGGGCTGCTGCTGGAGGTCGACGGCGAGCAGGTGGCCACCGCGTCTGGCGCCGCCACGATGGGCCATCCGGCCGAGGCGGTGGCGATGCTGGCCAACTGGCTGGGCAGCCGCGGTGAGGCGCTGGAGGCCGGTTGGTGCGTGTTCAGCGGCGGGCTCACCGCCGCCGTGCCGCTCGCGGTCGGCTCGCACGTCACAGCCACGTTCGGCCACCTCGGCTCCGTCACCGTCAGGGGGATCTGACCATGCCGCTCGTACAGGTACACATGGCCGCCGGCCGCACCGAGGAGAACAAGCGGCTGCTGCTGCAACGCATCACGCAGGTGGTGCACGAGACGGTCGGGGCGCCGGTCGACTCGATCCGCGTGTGGATCAGCGAGTTCGCGCCGACTGACTTCATCGCCGGCGGCGAGATCCTCGCCGACAAGCGCACCCGTCTCGCGGCGGAGGCGGACGGCGCCGCGACGGGCAACGACCAAGCGACCGAGTTCAACGAGGAAGGCACCTCATGACCGTCTCACCCGCACGGCACTTCATCGGCGGCGAGTTCCGCGACTCGGTCTCCGGGCAGACGTTCGACGTCGTCAGCCCGGTCACCGAGCAGGTGGTCACCACCGCGGCACGCGGCGACGCCGACGACGTGGCCGCCGCCGTGGCCGCCGCCCGCGACGCGTTCGCCGGTGGCGAGTGGTCGCGGGCGAAGCCGTCGTTCCGCCGCCAGGTGCTGATGAAGGCTGCCGACCTGATCGACGCCCGCTACCCGGAGATCAACCGGCTGGAGGCGCTGGAGATGGGGCACCCGATCGGCGCCCCCGTGCAGGGCCCCAGCCGTTCCGCCTGGAACCTGCGCTTCTTCGCGATGGAGCAAGAGCTCGCAGGCAACCACTCGTTCAATCGCGACGACAACCTGCTCACATACACGATGTGCGACCCCGTCGGCACGTTCGCGCTCATCAGCCCGTGGAACGCGCCGTTCATGCTGAGCACGTGGAAGCTGGGCCCCGCGATCGCGTACGGCAACTCGGTGGTGCACAAGCCCAGCGAGATGTCGCCGCTGTCGATCGGCGTGCTCGGCGAGATCTTCGCCGAGGCCGGCCTGCCCGCGGGTGCGTACAACACCGTGCTCGGCTACGGCAAGGAGGCCGGTGCCCCGCTGGTGGAGCACCCCGATGTGGTGGGCGTCTCGTTCACCGGTTCGCCCGCGACCGCGCGCGACATCGCGTCGCGCGTGGCGCCGCAGCTGAAGCGCACCTCGTTCGAGCTGGGCGGCAAGTCGGCGGTCTTCGTCTTCGCCGACGCCGACATGGCCAAGTGCGTGTCAACCGTCGCGGCCGGCATCTTCTCCAACTCGGGCCAGCTGTGCATCGCCGGCTCACGCATCCTGGTGGAACGCAAGGTCTACGACCAGTTCGTCGAGGCGTTCGTCGCGGAGTCGAAGAAGTGGGTGGTGGGCGACCCGTTGGCTGCCGGTACCCGGCTCGGCCCGATCGTGTCGAAGGCCCAGTACGACAAGGTGATGGGCTACATCGAGCTTGCCCGCAGCGAGGGCCGCGTGCTGTCAGGTGGCCAGCGACCGGAGGGCCTCGACACGGGCTACTTCGTGGAGCCGACGATCATCGTCGACGCCCCACCGACTGCCCGTGTGTGCCAGGAGGAGATCTTCGGGCCTGTCGCCGTCGTCGTTCCGTTCGACACGGTGGAGGAGGGCCTGGCCATCGCCAACGACAGCGACTACGGCCTCGCCGGCTACATCTGGACCGAGAGCCAGACCACCGCGCACTATGTCGCCGCCCGCCTGCACACCGGCATGATCTGGGTGAACTGCTTCTTCGAGCGCGACCTGCGCCAGCCCTTCGGCGGCGTCAAGCAGAGCGGCCTGGGTCGTGAGGGCGGCGCCTACAGCCGCGAGTTCTTCACCGAGACGCGCTTCGTCGCGTTCCCCATCACGCCGCGCTAGCCCTTCCCGGCGCTAGCCGGCGTGCGAATGGCACCTGCACCGTCCACCGGCGGCCTTGCGGATCCGTGATCGCCGCTGAGCGCTCGGTGCGCAGCAGCAGCCAGCGAGCCCCGAGCACGACGAGGTACACGAGCGAACCGAGGGCGAAGCCAACCACCACCGAGACGAGTAGCAATCCGAACTCCGCGATGACCTCCACCGGCGCCCATGGTGGCACACAGATGTTTGGTTCCAGAGATGACAGGTTTCCCTGCACGCCGCGCAGGGAAACCTGTCATCGGTAGGAACAGAGCACACCACGCCCCAGGCCCGACCCGGCCCGACCCGGCCCAGCCCAGCCGGCCAGGCCGACCCCCAGCCGCCGCGTTCCGGATATCGGAACAGCTTCATTTACGCGTCACACCTCGCGGGCGCAGGCTGCAGGGGTGGGGAACGTCGAGGGGACAACCGAGGTACCGCAGCCGGCCGGCTTCGACACGTCGCGCCGGTTCGTGCGTGTCGTCGAGCGCCGCCCGGACGGGTTCGTCGAGTTCCACTTCGCGGTCGGCGACCCGTCGCTGTTCGTGGAGATGTTCCTGAACGCGGCGGACTTCGCCGAGTTCTGCACGTTGCAGCATGCCGAACTGCTCGACCCCGTCGTGCATTCGGCCCACGAGCACGAGCCCGACGTCGACCACGAGGTCGACGATTGGGACTGGACGCTGCGCGACGCCGCGCAGCGTCGTTTCAGGTAGCCGGTTCGCCCCGCGAACCCGACGATGGAAGGAGTCACGATGCAGATCGACCTGCGCACAGTGAGCATCAAACCGATCCGGCAGACGTTCACGCACGTCGCCGAACGGATCGGGCCGGACAAGCCCGCATCCCGCTACCAGGAGGGCGTGCTCAACGTCCAGGCGGATGCGAACTTCCACTACCGACCCACCTGGGACCCGGATCACGAGATCTTCGACCCCTCGCGCTCGAAGCTCGTGATGGCGGACTGGTACGCCTTCAAGGACCCGCGGCAGTACTACTACGCGACCTACACGATCGCTCGCGCCCGCATGCAGGAGACGACCGAGGCGGACTTCGAGTTCGTCGAGCGCCGCGGCCTCGCCGACACCTACTCGCCCGCCGCCAAGGGCAAGGCGCTCGATGTGCTGGTGCCGCTGCGCCACGTGGCGTGGGGCTCGAACATGAACAACTCGTCGATCTGCGCGTACGGCTACGGCACCGCCCTGACTGCGCCGTGCATCTTCCAGGCGATGGACCAGCTGGGCGTCGCCCAGTACCTCACCCGCCTCGGGCTGCTCTTCGGCGGCCCGGAGAGCCTGGACGAGGGCAAGCGCGCCTGGCTGGAGGACGCCGCCTGGCAGCCCCTGCGCCGCTACGTCGAGGACATGTTCGTGCTGCAGGACCCCATCGAGCTGTTCGTCGCCCAGAACCTGGCGCTCGACGGGCTGCTCTACCCGCTGGTGTACGGCCAGTTCGACGCCGCGCTGTCGGTGTCCGCCGGCCCCACCGTGTCGATGCTGCTGCGCTTCCAGGCCGACTGGTTCGCCGAGACGAGCCGTTGGGTCGACGCCACGATCAAGACCGCTGCCGCCGAGTCGGCCGACAACGCGGCGCTGCTCAGCGGCTGGGCCGGCGCCTGGCGCGACCGTGCCGTGGCGGCACTCGCCCCGGTGATGGACATGGCCCTCGGGGCCGAGGCCCCCGCTGCGATGGCCGATGCCGTCGCCGCCTTCGACGCCCGGACCGCCAAGTGCGGCCTGGCCTCCTGAGAGGAACCGCACATGTCCACCGTGTTCATCGCCTTCCAGACCAACGAGACGACGAGAGGGATCGTGGAAGCGATCACCGACGACAACCCCACCGCCGTCATCACCGAGCAGCCGGCGATGGTGAAGATCGACGTCCCCGACTCGATGACCATCCGCCGCGAGAGCATCGAGGAGAAGTTGGGGCGCCGCTTCGACCTCCAGGAGATGCACGTCCACCTGATCACCCTGTCGGGCCACATCGACGAGTCCGACGACGAATTCAACCTGAGCTGGAAGCAGTGAGGAACGAGCCATGACCGACATCGCCAACCACGCCAAGAAGAAGCTGGGTCTCAAGGAGCGCTACGCGCTGATGACCCGCGGCCTCGACTGGGAGACCTCGTACCAGCCGATGGACGCGGTGTTCCCGTACGCCACGTACGAGGGCATCAAGGTGCACGACTGGGACAAGTGGGAAGACCCGTTCCGTCTCACGATGGACGCCTACTGGAAGTACCAGGCCGAGAAGGAGC
>CAYZFZ010000281.1:0-4790 GCA_964477795.1 uncultured Bifidobacterium sp. | reverse complement strand
CCGGATCGATCGTTGGTGGGGGCTCCGGCGGAGCCTCTGCCCCCACACCCCCGCCCTGGTGTCGGGGTCTCTCGCTCGCTGCGCTCGCTGCGTTGGTGGGGGGGGCTCCGGCGGGGCCTCTGCCCCTCCTCGCGCTGCTCAGTCTTCGCGGATCCATCCGACGCTGGCTAGGCCGGACAGGGTGCGCGTGCGCACTTGGCCGGCGGCTCTCACCGCCGCGGTGCCCAGCAACACACCGAGCGCTATCGCGAGGACGGTGACCATCGTGTCGGTGAAGTCGGCCGGGCCCAGCCGCGAGTCGGTGCCCACGATCGCGGTCACGCCGATCAGACCGGCGGCGCCGGGCACCAGCAGCCAGAACGCGGGCAGGAACAGCACCATCGTCGGCGGGCCCTTCGGGTGGCGGCCGATCAGCAGCACGAGCGGCGTCATCGCCAGCGCCCCGAAGAACGCCGACAGCTCCGGCGAGAACAGCGCCGCACCGGCCGCCTGCCCACCCAGCGCGGCGGCGAGCACGAGCAGGATCCACGGCACCGCTCGGCGCGGCGCGCAGTGGTGCAGGTGGTTGCCGAGCGCGATCGCGAGCAGCGACAGCGGCACCGTCCACGGCCCCAGGCGGTCGACCGGGCGATCGAGTAGATCGGACGTCGGCGCGCCCACCAGCGCGGCGGCGGCGACGATGCCGAAGGACAACAGCATCAGGTCGACGAGCCCCTCCACCAGCCGGCTCGCCCCGCTGATCGTCTGCCCCGCGGCCAGCTCCATCGTGCCGGTGGTGATGGCCGCGCCGGGGAGGAACACGACCAGCGGCGGGATCAGGCTGCGGATCGGGTTGTCGCCGCTGTAGTGGTGGGCGACGACGAACACGATCGCCGCCACCGCGAACGACACGACCACGGGCAACACCGGGGCCAGGCCTGGGATCCGCGCGAGCAGCACCAGGCCCACCAGCATGCCGAGCACGAACGCGCCGGCAACGCCCATGGGCGTCGGTTGCAGCGCGAGCGCGAACCCGGCGGACAGGACACCGAGCCCGATCGTGCGGATCACCGGGCCGTACGGTGCCGGTGCGGTGCGGATGCGCTCCAGCTCCACGAGGCCGTCCGCCGGGTCCAGCTCGCCGGCGGTGGCCCGGCGAACCAGCTCGTACACCGCGCTCACCTGGTCGAGGCGCAGCGACCTGGACGACGCAACCGAGTGGAGCTGGATGCGCGAGTCGGCCGCGCCGTCGGCCTGGATCATCAGCACGGTCGGCAGCACGACGATGCTGACGTCCGGGTGACCGCAGCGGCGAGCTACCGCCAGCAACTCGCCGTGCACCTGGTCGACCGCTTCGCCGGACAGCACCAGCGCGGCACCGAGCTGCACGAGGAAGCGGATGAGCGTGCGCGAATCCGGCGGCGACGACTCGGGCAGATCCGGCATGGCGACAGCGTACGAACCTCGTCGGCCGCGCGCGGGACACGGAACCGGCCGCGCCGGGACACGGATCGGTGCCCGCTCCGGGCCCCAAGGCCTGGGTTCCCGTCGCCCCAGTAGGCTCGTGCGGTGCCATCGCCGCTGAGCGAACACGAGCAACCCGCCGAGGCCTCGCACCGATCCACCGATGCGCGCCACGAGTCCCAGGTCGTCGTCGGCAAGCTGATGCCGCCGGCGGCTCCGTCGGGTGTCATCGTTCGCGACCGGCTGCTGCGTCCCTGCACCGACGACACCCGCGTGCTGTCGATCGTGGCACCCGCCGGGTACGGCAAGACGATCGCGGCCAAGCAGATCGCCGTCGCAGGCCCGCGCCCGTTCGTGTGGCTCAACCTCGACCTGCTCGACGACGACCCGAGCACGTTCTGGTTGCACCTGATCACCGCGCTGCGCTGGGGGCAACCGTGCATCAGCGATCAGCCCGAGCAGCTGCTGGCCTCGTACGGGGCCGGCGACCCCGGCTTCCTGGTCAAGCTGATCACCGAGCTCGAGCAGGGCGGCACGCCTGCGGTGCTGGTCGTCGACGGCGTCTCCCGGCTCGTGGACAGCACCCTGCTCGCCGGGCTCACCCTGCTGATCGAACGCATCGGCGACATCGTCCGCTTCCTGCTCGTCGGGCGCGATCTGCCCGAGCTGCCCGTTGGGCGGTGGCGTGCGAACGGGTGGGTCAGCGAGCTCACCGCCGACGACCTGTGCTTCGACGACGACGAGGCCGTCGCCGCGGTCGCGGCGTTGCCCGAGCTGGGCCTCGGCGCCGACGTGGCAGTCGTCGTCAACCGGCGTGTGGAGGGTTGGCCCACCGGGCTGGTCGTCGGCGCCAACGCGGTCGCCGGTGCGGCGAACCCCGTCGCCGCCGCGCAGCACCTCACCGGCGCCGATCGCCTGATCGCCGAGTACTTCCGCTCCGAGCTGCTCGACCGGCTCACCCCCACCGAACTGCACACCGCGCTCCAGCTCTCGGTACTCGACGAGTTCGATGCCGAGCTGTGCTTCGAGTTGCTCGGCGGCGAGGCCGTTCCCGTGGTGCACGACCTGATGCGGCGCGGCCTGCCGGTGGTGCCCCAGCCGGGCACCGGGCTCCTGCGCTGGCACCCGCTGCTGCGCGAGATGATGGAGCACGAGCTGCGCTGGCATCCCGAACAGCGGCGCGCGCTGCACCACAAGGCGGCCGAGATCTGCCGCGCGCGCCACGACCTCGGTGGCGCCCACCTGCACCTGCAGCGCGCCGGCGATCCGGGTGGCGCGTTCGATCTCGTCGTCCAGCCCGTGCTGTCGCTCGTCAACCTCGGTGATCGTCACGGCCTGGCACAGCTCAAGCGACTGCTGCCGCGCACCATGCGCGCCACCGACGCCGCCTTCGCCTTCGACGTGGCCTGCGCCTGGATCTTCCTCGGCAACCTCGACGAGGCCGACTTCTGGTGCAGTCGGGCCGACGACCTGATGCCTCGCTTCGACGACTCGTTGCGCCTGCGGCGGGCCACCGTGCGCGGCATGTCGGCACTGCTGCGCGGAGAGATCGCCCTCGCGGAGGCCTGCGTGGCGGAGTACGAGCGCATCGAGGGTGTGGTCGACATGGGCCCGCTGGAAGAGCGCTTCGCCACCACCGCGGCGCGCGTGATGCTCGCTGCCGGCCGGCTGGACGACGCGGCGCGCTGGGTGGAGCGGGTCCTGCAGCTCGCCGGCCCGCCGGTGGTGATCGATGTGAACGCGCCGGCGCTCGCCGGCTGGCTCGCGTACGAGCGTGGTCGCCTCAGCCGCGCACGAGCGCTCGCCGACACCGCCTGCACCCGAGCCGAGGAGCAATCAGTGCGGCCTCACCACGGCTCGTCCGAGGCGCTGGTCGTCGCCGGCTGGTGCCGGCTCGCCGCCGGTGATCTGGTCGGCGCGTCGGCGAAGGCGGACGCGGCCTGCATCGACGCGGAGGTCCTCGGCGTGCCCTGGAACCGGATCCGCAGCGGCCTGCTGTCGGCAGAGGTCCGTCGCCTCAGCGGCCAACCGCGGGCGGCCCTGGTGGTGCTGCGCGATCTGCGCGAGGACATCGCCGCGCAGGCACGCGCCGTGGGTCACGTCGGCCGGCTCGCCGACGAGATCGGTGCCGCGGAGGCTCGCTCGCTGCTCGACGCGGGAGATGTCGAGGCCGCGGCCACGCTCGTCGACGGGCTCAGCGACGGGCCGGAGCGCCAGCTGCTGTCCGCCCGTGTGCTGCTCGGCCGTGGCGCCTCCGCTGCCGCGGTGGCAGCCGCGATCGGCCATCGGCGCAGCGGCAGCTGGAGCCGGCAGCACCGGCTGGAGGCGGAGGTGCTGCTCGCCGCCGCCGAAGCCGCGGGGGTTGCACCGCTGCGCGCGGCCCGCCTGGTCGCGTCGCTGGAGGAGGGCGAGGCGTCGGGATGGGTGCTGCCGTTCCTCGGCCACGGCCCAGTGGTCGATGCGCTACTGCAGACCCTGCCGCTCGCCACGCTGCACCCCGCTCTCGCCTCCTCGCTGTCCGCCAGCGCGACCGACGCCCAGCACGTGGCCCGGGCCTCGCGCGACCTCACCCCGCGCGAGCTGCGCTTGCTGCACTTCCTGCCGACGCACCTGTCGTACGCGGAGATCGGCGAGCGCTTGTTCATCTCGGTGAACACGGTGAAGACGAACCTCAAGACGCTCTATCGCAAGCTGGGTGCCACGACCCGCGCGGAGGCCGTCGACCTTGCCGCCAAGGCCGGGTTGCTGGAAGCACCGCCGTTCTGACCGGCGGTTGTGGCGACGGCCGCCTGACGCCGTGCTCCGCAGGGCCACCAGTAGGCTCGCCGCCATGTTCCGCACACATCGACCCACCACCGCCACCCGCCTGCTGCTCGCTGCCGCAGCCGTCGGTGCGCTCGTGCTCGCCGCCTGCGGCGACGACTCCAAGGAATCGTCCTCCGACGGCGGTTCGGCGCCGGCGGCGGCCGATCTCGACGGGCGCACGTTCCTCTCCACCGCGGTGGAAGGCGAGACGCTGGTGGAAGGGTCGGAGATCTCACTGGTGTTCACCGCCGACACGCTCGCCGCGGTCGCCGGCTGCAACACGATGACGGGCGGCTACACCATCACCGACGGCAAGCTCGCCGCGCCGGCGCTGGCCCAGACGCTGATGGCGTGCGACGACGCCGCGATGGCGCAGGACGCGTGGGTTGCCGCGCTGCTGGCCGGTGCCGACGTGGCGCTCGACGGCGACACGCTGACGCTGCAGCAGGGCGACACGAAGCTCACGCTGGGCGACCGCACCAGCGTCGCCAACGACAACGCGCTCGACGGCGGCTCGTGGGCGCTCGCGTCCTTCGACGACG
>CAYZFZ010000280.1:0-4798 GCA_964477795.1 uncultured Bifidobacterium sp. | reverse complement strand
GCGATCTTCCACGCCGGTATCGCGATCGGGAAGTTCCACGGCGTGATGATGCCGACGACGCCGAGCGGCTCGCGCTGCACCATCACGTCGATGCCGGCGCGCACCGACGGCACCAGCTGGCCGTCCGGGCGCAGCACCTCGCCGGCGAAGAAGCGGAAGATGCTGGCCGCGCGGGCGGCCTCGCCCACACCCTCGACGAGCGTCTTGCCCTCCTCGCGCGAGAGCAGCCGGCCGAGCTCGTCGCGGCGCTCGAAGACCTCGTTGCCGATGCGCTCCAGGGTGCGGGCGCGGTCGTCGAGCGGCACTGCGGCCCACGCGCGTTGGGCTGCGGCGGCGGCATCGACCGCACGATCGACGTCAGCGGCGGTGCCGCGGCTGAAGTGGCCGACGACATCGGTGAGATCCGACGGGTTGACGTCGTCGATCGTGCCATCGGTGGTGATCCACTCGCCGGCGATCAGGTTGGGATGGGTCGTCATCGTCGTACCTCGAAGTGGGAGAGCGCAGCGTCGAGCTCGGCGCACAGGACGTCGGCGTCGTCGCGGGTGAACACGATCGGCGGCTTGATCTTGAGCACGTTGTCGTGCGGGCCGTCGGTGGAGATCAGCACGCCCCGCTCGCGCAGGGCGTTGGCGATGTCGGCGGCGAGTGCGGTGGCTGGCGCCTTCGTGGCACGGTCGTCGACGAGATCGACGCCCAGGTACAGGCCGCGCCCGCGGATGTCGCCTATCGACGAATGCCTCGTCGCCAGCTCGTCCAAGCGCTGCAACAGGTAGGTGCCGGTGTCGAGCGCCCGTGCCTGCAGCCCTTCGCCCTCGATCACGTCGAGCACGGCCATGCCGGCCGCGCAGGCGACGGGGTTGCCGCCGAACGTGCTGAACCATTCCATCCCGTTCGCGAAGCGGGCCGCCAACTCGGTGGTGGTGACGACCGCGCCGAGCGGGTGGCCGTTGCCGATCGGCTTGCCGAGCGTGACGATGTCGGGCACGACGCCCTGCTCCTCGAAGCCCCACATCGCATTGCCCACGCGACCGAAGCCCACCTGCACCTCGTCGGCGATGCACACCGCGCCGGCAGCGCGGGCGTGCGCGAACGCGGCGGCGAGGTAGCCGTCGGCGAGCACCACCTGGCCACCGCAGCCGCTGATGCTCTCGGCGATGAACGCGGCCGGGCCGGCGCCGTTGCGGGCGCGTGCTGCCGCGGCGCACTCGGCCACCGACGCGGCGTAGGCCGGGCCGTCGTTGCCGAGGCGGCCGCGGTACGGGTCGGGCAGCTCGGCGATGTGGGTGTGCGGCGGCGCGCCGCTGCCGCCCTTGCGCTTGAACTTGTAGGCGCTGATCTCCACGAGCGCGTTCGTGTTGCCGTGGTAGCCCCAGTCGAGCGCGATCACGTCGTAGCGGCCGGTGGCGGTGCGGGCGATCCGCAGCGCCAGCTCGTTGGCCTCGCTGCCCGAGTTCGTGAAGTACACGACGCGCAGCGGATCCGGGAACGTGGCAGCGAGCCGCTCCGCATAGTCGAGGATCGTGCGGTGCAGGTAGCGGGTGTTCGTGTTGAGCAGCGCCGCCTGGCGGGCGATCGCCTGCACCACGTGCGGGTGGGCGTGGCCGACGTGGGCAACGTTGTTGACGCAGTCGAGGTAGCCGCGGCCGTTGTGGTCGAAGAGCCAGGCGCCCTCGCCGCGCACGATGGACAGGTGGCGGCGGTAGCTGGTGCTCAGCGAGGGGCCGAGGTCGTTCGCCCGTCGCGGCTCGAGCGCCGCCGGCTCGTCGGCCGAGTGGTCGGCGAACGTCTCCGGTGCCAGGCGGATCAGCAGGTTCGCGTCGGGCACGATCGACTTCCAGATCGCCATCCGGCTGGGCTCGCCGGCACCCTCGAAGTTGCCGTCGAAGCCCGTCTCCGGGTCGGCCATCAGGTCGGTCATGATCTGCACGTGGGCGTGTGGCGCCCAGCCACCGTTGACGGTGTGGTCGCCGACGAAGCCGACCACGTCGCCGGCCGCGACCTGCTGGCCGGGCCGCACATGGGTGAGCGTGCGCCGGGACAGGTGCCCGTAGAGCACCCAGAACGGGGTGCCGTCGGCGATGGTGTGGCGCAGGACGACGGTGGGGCCGTAGTCGTAGGCGAACGCGTTGTCGACGACGCTCTCGACGACGCCGGGGAGCATCGCGTGCACGGTGGTGCCGTCGGCGATGAACAGGTCGATGCCGGTGTGCACCGAGCGCGGCTCGGGCGCGTCGGTGCGGAACTGCTCGCCCGCGTAGCACGAACGATCTTCGTCGTAGCGGCCGACCACCGCCTGCGCGCCGGCCGCGTCCATCTGCGCCTGCATCCACTCCCACGACTCCACCGGGCCGGGCAGGGCGGTGGCGGGTGCACCGTCAGCGAGGCTGACCACCACGCGGCCGGCGCGGCGCAGGTCGATCGGCAGCACGGAGGCGGGCCGGCACTCGGGCGAGTTGATCCACTCGACGATGCGATCGTGCTGCGGCACCGGCGTGAGCCCGGCAGCCTCGCGGGCGGCGAAGTGCAGGAACTCGGCGCGCATGCTCATCAGGCGGCGCAGGAGGCGCAGCGACGCTGCCTGGGAGAGCAGCAGGTACTCGTTGTCGGGGAACTCGCGGCTGCGGTGCGCCGAGATGACGATGCTCATCGCCAGCCGGGTGGCAGTCAGGTCGTACACGATGCGCAGCTCGTCGTCGGTGAGCGGGAACTCGGCCACGTAACCGCTGATCACGTCGCGGCCGGCGGCGACGAGGTCGGCCTCGTCGAGCAGCGCGTAGGCGAGCGTGACGGCCAGCTCGTTCACCTGGGCGGCGAACACCATGTCGCCGAAGTCGATCAGCCCGCTGATGCGGCCGCCGTCGACGAGCACGTTGTAGTCGTTCGCATCGTGGTGCAGCACGCCTCGGCGCAGGAGGGGCAGCAGCGGCGCGACGCGCTGCTCGTGGCGGCGGAAGGCCGCGGCCACCACCGCCCTGTCGTCGTCGCGGTCCACGTCGGCCAGCCACGGCTTCACGGCGGCGGCGTTGTCGAGGTTCCACAGGAAGTCGGCCTTGTGCGCGCCCGGGTGGCCGAAGCCCTGCAGCCCCCGCGACAGCCGGCCCATGCAGCGGCCCAGCTCGTGGCGCAACGCCGGCGTGTGCGGCACCGTCGCGTAGGGCGCGCCCGGCAGGTAGCCGACGGCGCGCACCAGCAGGCCCTGGTAGTGGGCGATGCCCGGCTCCGCGATGCGCGGCACGGGCAGCGTGGGGTCGACGGTGGCGAGGTGGCGCAGCGCGGCGTGCTGCAGCTCCAGCGCGGCGCGGTCCTCCGCCGGGTTGGCGATCTTCACGACATGGTCGCCGACGCGCACGTTCTGGTCGCGCTCGCTGGCCAGCTCTGTCATAGGGCCCTCGATGCCGAACAGATCGGCGGCCATCCACTGCACCTCGGCAGCACCGAGCGCAGGCTTGGGAGAGTCGAAGACGGTGTGGCGCATGCAGCTGCGACCCTAGTGAACGTCGTTGCCGCCCATCTCGTTGCCGCCCATCTCGTTGCTGCCCGGGTAGTGTCGACCATCCGTTCCAGGAGGGTCAGTGGGTTCCAGCGTCGTCATCACCGGTACCGGGTTGTTCACCCCGCCGCACTCCATCTCCAACGACGAGCTGGTGGCGTCGCTGACGATCGCGGTGAACCGGTGGAACGAGGAGCACGCCGAGGAGATCGCGGCGGGCACGCTGGCCGCCCGCCCGGTGCCCGACGCCGAGTTCATCGAGCGCGCCTCGGGCATCAAGAGCCGGTACGTGATGGAGAAGTCGGGCGTGCTCGACCCTGATCGCCTGCGGCCCACGCTGCCCACGCGTGGCGAGGACGAACTGGGCCTGCAGGCGGAGATGGCGCTGCCCGCGATCCACGAGGCGCTCGCCCAGGCGGGCCGCCGGCCCGACGAGGTGGACTGCGTGATCGTCGGCTGCTCGAACCTGCAGCGCGCCTACCCGGCGGTGGCCATCGAGATCCAGCACGCGCTCGGCGCGGGCGGTTGGGCCTACGACATGAACGTGGCCTGCTCGTCGGCGACGTTCTCCATGCAGGCCGGTGTCGATGCGCTGCGCAACGGCTCGGCCGACTGCGTGGTGGTGGTGCACCCGGAGATCACGTCGGGTCATAACAACTTCGGCGCCCGCGACCACCACTTCATCTTCGGCGACGCGTGCACCGCGGTGGTGCTCGAGCGTGGCGACGACGCGGTCGCCTCCGAGCAGTGGGAGGTGCTGCGCGGCCGGCTGGTGACCCAGTTCTCCAACAGCATCCGCAACGACTTCGGCTTCCTCAACCCGTCGGAGGACACCGAGCGCGACTCGCAGGAGCTGGTGTTCCGCCAGCGCGGCCAGCAGGTGTTCAAGGAGGTCTGCCCGATGGTGGTGGGCCACATCAACGAGCAGCTCGGCGCGCTGTCGCTCGACGCCGCGCAGATCCGCCGCTTCTGGCTGCACCAGGCGAACCTGAAGATGAACCAGCTGATCGCCAAGGGCGTGCTGGGCCGGGTGCCCACCGAGGACGAGGCGCCGGTGATCCTCGACCGCTACGCCAACACGTCGTCGGCCGGCTCCGTGATCGCCTTCCACCTCTGCCGCGCGGACATGTCGAGCGGCGACATCGGCGTGCTGTGCAGCTTCGGCGCCGGCTACAGCATCGGCAGCCTGGTGATCCAGAAGCACTGATGACGCAAACCTGAAGATTCCGTTGATTCACGAATGTCGAAGGCGTACGGTGCGACGCACGGGATGCCGTTGCTGTGTCTGTCAGGAATTTTGTGTGA
>CAYZFZ010000279.1:3264-4801 GCA_964477795.1 uncultured Bifidobacterium sp. | reverse complement strand
ACGACGTGCTGCCCGGCGTGCCCGACATCGTGCGCGAGGTGAAGGTGGAGGCCGTGTTCGACGACGGCACGCGCATGGTGGTGGTGCGCAACCCGTTCGGTGAGGGTGCCGGCCTCGGTGCCGGCGGCCCAGGCGCGGTGCTGGCCGCGGCGCACGAACCCGTCACACCCGCCGGCCTCGTGCGCATCGCGGTGCACAACACGTCGTCGGTGCCGGTCAGCATCACGTCGCACTTCCACTTCTTCGAGGTCAACCCGCGGCTGTCGTTCGACCGTGCCGCCGCCTACGGCATGCGCCTCGGCGTGCCCGCGGGGTCGGCCGTCCGGTTCGGCCCCGGCGACACCGTCGAGGTGCCGCTGGTGCCCATCGGCGGCGACCGCATCGCGATCGGGTTCGCCGGGCTGGTCGACGGGCCGCTCGACGCACCCGGTGTCCGCGAGACTGCGCTGGCACGAGCCGTCGAACAGGGGTACCTCGGGGCATGACCGGCACGAACCACCACAAGTACCGCCACTCGCACGGCGAGTTCGAGCACTCGCACGACGGCGGGGAAGCACCGCACAGCCACCTGCACCCCGACGAGATCCTGCCCGACGACTACGCGGCCATCCACGGCCCCACCGTCGGCGACCGCGTGCGCCTCGGCGACACGGGGCTCGTCATCGAGATCGAGTACGACGCGCAAGAGCGCGGCAACGAGTTCCTCGCCGGCTTCGGCAAGACCGCCCGCGACGGCCTGCTGCTCAAGGGTGCGCCGGTGCGCGAGACGTGCGACATCGTCATCTCCAACGTCGTCGTCATCGACGCGACTCGGCGCATCGGCAAGGTCAGCATCGGCATCCGCGAAGGCCGCATCAGCGCCGTCGGCCGGGCCGGCAACCCCGATGTGCTCGATGGCGTCGACGTGGTGGTCGGCACCGGCACCACCATCATCAGCGGCGAGGGGCTCATCGCAACGGCGGGCGCGATCGACACCCATGTGCACCTGCTCTCGCCGCGCATCATGGAGGCCTCGCTCGCCTCGGGCGTCACCACCATCCTCGGGCAGGAGTTCGGCCCGGTGTGGGGCGTCGGTGTCAACTCGCCGTGGGCGCTGCGGCACGCGTTCAACAGCTTCGACCAGTGGCCGGTGAACATCGGCTTCCTCGGTCGCGGCTCGTCGTCGCATCCGGCCCCGCTGATCGAGGCGCTCGTCGAAGGCGGCGCGTGCGGCTTCAAGGTGCACGAGGACATGGGCGCGCACACGCGTGCGCTCGACACCGCGCTGAACGTCGCCGAGGAGTACGACGTGCAGGTCGCGCTGCACACCGACGGGCTCAACGAGTGCCTCAGCGTGGACGACACGCTGGCCGTGCTGGCCGGTCGCACGATCCACGCGTTCCACATCGAGGGCTGCGGTGGCGGGCACGTACCGAACGTGCTGAAGCTGGCCGGCGTGGCCAACGTGCTCGGCTCGTCCACCAACCCGACGCTGCCGTTCGGCCGCGACGCGCTCGACGAGCACTACGAGATGATCTTCGCCTGCCACGGCCTGAAC
>CAYZFZ010000279.1:0-3254 GCA_964477795.1 uncultured Bifidobacterium sp. | reverse complement strand
CCACCACAGCCACAGCGACCACGCGATGGTCAGCGACCGCATCCGCGGCGGCACGATGGGCGCCGAGGGCGTGCTGCACGACCTCGGCGTCATCGGCATCACGTCCAGCGACGCGCAGGGCATGGGCCGCGCCGGCGAGACCGTGCGGCGCACGTTCCAGCTCGCCGCGCGGATGAAGCAGTCGGCCGATCAGGGGCCCACATCCAACGACAACGACCGGGTGCGCCAGTACGTCGCCAAGCTCACGATCAACCCCGCGATCGCCCACGGGTTGTCGCACGAGATCGGCTCGCTCGACGTGGGCAAGCTGGCCGACATCGTGCTCTGGCGGCCGGATCACTTCGGCGCCAAACCGCAGCTCGTGCTGAAGAGCGGCTTCCCGGCGTACGGCGTGACGGGCGACCCCAACGCCACTGTCGATTCCAGCGAGCCGCTCGTGCTCGGCCCCCAGTTCGGTGCGTTCGGGTCCACCGCCGCCGACCTGTCCGTCGCGTTCGTCAGCCAGGCCGCGGTCGACGCCGGCGACGACCACATGACCACCCGCCGCCGGCGCGTCGCGGTGCGCAACACGCGCGGCATCGGCCCTCAGGATCTGATCCACAACAACCGGCTGGGCACGGTGGATGTCGACCCGGCCACCGGCACGGTGAGCCTCGACGGTGAGGGCGTGTACGTCGACCCCGCCGACGAGGTGCCGCTCAGCCGCCTCTACTTCCTCTGATCGCAAGGAGCCCCCGTGTCCACGCCCCGCCTCTCCGGCTTCTCGATGCCGCCCGAATGGGCGCCGCACGAGCGCACCTGGATGGAGTTCCCGCCCGCGAACGAGGGCTTCGGCCACGACGCCGGCGGCGACCTCGGCCACTACCGGCGCGTGTGGGCCAGCGTCGCCAACACGATCAACCGCTTCGAGCCGGTGTCGCTGGTGTGCAACCTCGGCGACGGCGAGATCGCCCGCACGATGGTCGACGGCTCGATCGAGATCCACGAGACGCCGATCGGCGACTCGTGGGCGCGCGACAGCGGGCCGACGTTCCTCACCCACCCCGACGGCCGGCTCGGCGCCACCCACTGGAGGTTCAACGCGTGGGGCGACGCCGGCTTCAGCGACTGGACCGACGAGCAGCACGTGGGCGCGTTCATCGCCGGGCTCGCCGGTGCCGAGCTGTTCAGCTCCTCGATGGTCAACGAGGGCGGCGGCATCCACGTCGACGGCGAGGGCACCGTGCTGTGCACCACCACCGTGCAGCTCGACCCGGGCCGCAACCCGAGCATGAGCGCGGAGGGCGTGGAGACCGAGCTGAAGGCGTACCTGGGCGTCAGCAAGGCCGTGTGGTTGCCGCGTGGGCTCACCAAGGACTACGACCGCTTCGGCACCCGCGGGCACGTCGACATCTGCGCCTGCTTCACGCCGCTGCCCGGGGTGCTGCTCGCGCACAGCCAGACCGACCCGGCGCACCCCGACCATGCGGTCACTGCCGAGTACATCGAGCTGCTACGCCGCTCCACCGACGCGACCGGCCGCCAGTTCGAGGTGGTCGAGGTGCCCGCCCCGAGGCAGACGCACGCGGACGGCGAGATCGTCGACTGGAGCTACCTCAACCACTACGTCTGCAACGGGGCGGTGATCCTGTGCTCGTTCGACGACCCCAACGACGAGGTCGCTGCCTCGATCCTGGAGGGCATCTACCCCGGCCGCGAGATCGTGCTCCACGATGCCCGCGACATCTTCGCCTGCGGCGGCGGCATCCACTGCATCACCCAGCAGCAGCCCAAGGTCTGACCGCGCCGGTCAGACGCCTTGCGCGGTGGCGAGGGCTCGCACCCGCTCACGTTCCGCGGGGGTGACGTTGCGATCCAGCAGGCGTCGCTCGCACACGTGCACGAGCCACTGGCGGGCTTCGGCGGTCATCGGTGTGCCCTCGAGGAAGCCGTCGGTGAGGCCACGGCGGATGCGGCGCAGGATGGGGCGCAGGGGCAACGGCACGTCGTCGACGGAACTGGTGACCATGATCATCCAGCTGTTCAGCACGTCGGCCAGCGGCTCGCCGACGGCGACATTGCTCCAGTCGATGATCACGGGGCCGCGGTCGGTGAGCATCACGTTGTCCGGGTGCAGGTCGAGGTGCAGGATCGAATCGCCGTCGCTGAAGCGGGGCAGCAGGCCACCGGCGGCGAGGTTGCCCGCGGGGATGGAGTGGATGCGAGCGTGCAGTTCGGCGAGCTGGCGACCGATCGCGGCGGCGCGCCACGGGCGGGCCTTCAACACGTCGAGCATCGATCGGCCGGTGAGCCGCTCCATCACCATCTCGTCGCCGCTCGCGGAGAACACCTCGGGCACCGGTGCCCCGTGGGCGCGCAGGTGCCGCATCGCCGCCGCCTCGCGCTCGACCGCGCCCGGTCGCTGCGGTATGCGATAGCGCCGCAGCACCCGCCCGTCGCCCGCGTCGAACACGTCCGCCGCCCGCCCGCGCCCGATCAACGGCAAGTCAGCCATTGCGGCGGTCGGGCGAGGTGGCGGCCACACCCCGAGCGTAGAGCGCACCTCCTCCCCTTGAGGGAAATGGGCGGAGGGGTCGGGCGTGGTTCCCGGCAGGATGGTCGGCCGTGAGCAGCATCGTCGTCTCCGAACTCGAATACGCACCACCCGGGGCCGACTCGCTCTTCTTCGACGTCGGCTTCGGTGTCGCGCCCGGCGAGCACGCCGCGCTCGTGGGCGCCAACGGCGTCGGCAAGAGCACCATCCTGCGCATCCTGTCCGGCGAGCTGGATGCCGACGAGGGCGAGTTCGCGCTCGGCGGCACCGTGCTGACGATGACGCAGGACGTGGGCATGTCGCGCCCCACCGACACCCTGCGCGACATGCTCATCGAGGTGGCTCCACCCGCGCTGCGCGATGCGGGCCGGGCGATGGTGGCCGCCGAGAAGGCGATGTACGACGGCAGCGACGACGGCATGCGCTTCGCCGAGGCGATCACCCACTGGGGCGACATGGGCGGCTACGAGCTGGAGGCCCAGTGGGCCGCCGCGGCCCGGCGCAGCGTGAAGACGCCGGTGGAGGACTTCCACACCCGGCTGGTGAGCGAGCTGTCCGGTGGCGAGCGCAAGCGGCTGGTGCTCGATCTGCTGCTCACCAGCAACGCCGACATCCTGCTGCTCGACGAGCCCGACAACTACCTCGACATCCCCACCCGCCTGTGGCTGGAGGAGCAGATCAAGGCGTGCAAGAGCACGATCCTGATGGTCAGCCACGACCG
>CAYZFZ010000278.1:0-4801 GCA_964477795.1 uncultured Bifidobacterium sp. | reverse complement strand
GCGATCCTCCACGAGCACGCCCGCCTGGGTGAGCCGGTTGAGCAGCGTGGACTTGCCGGCGTTCGTGTAGCCGACGATCGCGACCGCGGCCAGCCCGCTGCGCCCGCGGCTCTTGCGTTGCAGCTGACGCGTGTGCTGCAGCTCGCGCAGGTCGGCCTCCAGCTTCGTGATGCGCCGCATGATGCGCCGGCGATCGACCTCCAGCTTGGTCTCGCCACCACCGAAGCGGCTGCCGACACCGCCGCGCTGCTGGGACATCTTGGCCCCGGCGCCGCGGCGCAGGCGGGGCAGCCGGTAGCGCAGTAGGGCGAGCTCGACTTGCGCCTTGCCCTCCAGCGTGTGTGCGTTCTGGGCGAAGATGTCGAGGATCACGGCGGTGCGATCGAGCGCGGTGCGGCCGAGCAGCTTCTCCAGGTTGTACTGCTGCGCCGGGCTGAGCTCGTTGTCGAACACCACCGTGTCGGCGTCGACCGCCAGGCACAGGTCGCGCAGCTCCTCCGCCTTGCCCTTGCCGATGTACCAGGTGTGATCCGGCGAGTCGCGGCGCTGCACGACACGACCGGCCTCGTCGGCACCCGCCGTGTCGACGAGCAGCGACAGCTCGTCGAGGCCGGCCTCCGTCGCCTCGTCGTCGTGGCCGGGCATCGTGACGCCGACGAGCACGATGCGCTCGCGCTTGGTGCGCTCGATCAGGGTGGCGCCGAGCGCCTCGTTGTACGGGGAGTTCATACCGTGCCTTTCCGCACCGACCGGGCCCCCGGGTGTGTCACTCGTGCTCGTCGATCTCGACCGTGACGGTGCCGACGAACTGCGCCGGGCCGACGAGCGTGACACGACCCTGCGACGGGTGGTGCACCCGCACTGTTGCATCGCCGCCGTCCATGTGCACCACGATTTCTCGCGCGGCGGCCGGCACCAGGCCCCAATCGAGCGCGGCCCAGGCGCTCGCGCAGGCGCCAGTGCCGCACGCTTCGGTGATGCCGGCGCCGCGCTCGTGCACGCGCATGGTGATCGCGTACGGCTCGGGGCCAGGCTCCACGACCTCCAGGTTCACCATCGGCACGATGCTGCCCAGCGCGAGCAGGTCGACCGCGCGCACGTCGTCGACTCCCACGACGCTGTGCGGGTTGCCCAGGCTGAGGTGCCGCACGGGCCGCAACGGGTCGGCACCGAGCGCGTGCCACGCAGCGGGCTCGTCGATCGGCAGCACCTCGCCCATGTCGACCGCGGCGAGCACCAGCGACGGATCCTCGGTGGGTGTGAACGTGATCGTGCGCTCCCCCGCGTCCGTGAGGATGCGCTGGTCGTCGTGGTCGCCGCGGCGCATCGCCAACGCCTGCGCGAAGCAGCGGATGCCGTTGCCACTCATCTCGGCCCGCGACCCGTCCGCGTTGTACAGCACCATCTGCGCCGCGTAGCCCGCTGCCGACTCGCCCACCAGCAGCCCGTCGGCGCCGATGCCGCGACGGCGGTCGCACAGCCGGCGAGCGAGCGCCGCCAGGTCGGCCACGTGCGGGTGGAACACGACGAGGAAGTCGTTGCCGAGACCGTGGTGCTTGGTGAGGGTGAGTTGCGTCATGGGTGGAGGAGCACGGGGAGCACTTCGGCGACCGGATCGTCGACGATGCGCACCCAGCGTATGCGAGGGTCGCGGCGGAACCATCGCTCCTGGCGGACCGCGAACTGGCGGGTGCGCAACACGATGGTGTGCACCGCCTCGTCTAGCGAGACGCCGCCCTGGAGGTGATCGATGAGCTCCTTGTAGCCCAGTGCCTGGCGGGCGGTGCGCGACAGCGGCGCCGGCTCGGCGAGCAGCGACTGCACCTCCTGCAGCAGGCCCGCCGACATCATCCGCTGCACCCGCTCGGCGATGCGGGCGGTGAGCGCCGGGCGCGCCCACTGCAGACCGATCTGGCGGTACTGGATCGGTGGGTAGTGCCCGAGGCCCGGCCCGTACGAGCTGAACGGCCGGCCGCTGCCGAGCGTCACCTCCAGCGCGCGCACGACCCTGCGCTCGTTGGAGGGCTCCATCCGGCCGGCGGCGACGGGATCCAGCGCGAGCAGCTCGCCGTGCAGCGCCGCGGAGCCCTCATGGGCGAGGCGCGCCTCCAGCGTCGCGCGCACCTCCGGCCAGCGGCCGGGGATCTCCATCGGGTCGGTGACGCTGCGCAGGTACAGGCCGGTCCCACCGACGAGCACGGCCTGCCCGCCGCGGGCGGCGACGCCGTCGAGCGCCACGCGGGCCGCAACCTCGAAGTCGGTGACCGCGAAGTCGTCGCTGGGCTCGGCGAGGTCGAGGCAGTGGTGCGCCACCGCGGCTCGGTCGGCGGCCGTGGGCTTGGCCGTGCCGATGTCCATCCGCCGGTACACCTGCATGGCGTCGACGGCGACGATCTCCGCGCCCGGGCACGCTCGCGCGTACGCCATCGCCACGTCGCTCTTACCCGAGGCCGTGGGGCCCAGGATGACGACCGGCAGGCTCACCCGGCGAGCACGGGGATGCGCCGCTTGTGCAGCGGCTCGGCGACGAGCTCGACGAAGCGCCCCATCAGGTGGTGCGGCGCCGCCGACGTGACCTCCACCATCGCGTACGAGCCCGGCCGCAGCGGCTGCGTGGGCGTGAAGTGCACCAGCTTGTTCTGGCGGGTACGACCCGACACCACCGACGGATCCTTCTTGCTCGGCCCCTCGACGACGACCTCTTCGATGCGACCGACGCGATCCTGGTGCTTGCGCAGGGCGCTGTGCTCGACCACGATCCGCAGGCGCTGGAAGCGCTCGGCGACGACCGCCGGATCGACGAACCGGTCGACCATCTCGGCTGCCTCGGTGCCCTCTCGCGGGGAGAAGACGAACGTATACGCGTAGTCGTACTCGGCGGCCGCGGCCACCTCCAGCGTGCGCTGGTGATCGGCCTCGGTCTCCCCCGGGAAGCCGACGATGATGTCGGTGCTCACCGCCAGGTCGGCGACGGCGGCACGCGCCTGCACCAGCCGCTCGAGGTAGCGCTCGGCGGTGTAGCCGCGGTGCATCAGCGACAGCACACGATCGCTGCCGGACTGCAGCGGGTAGTGCAGGTGCTCGCACATCGCGGGCGAGGCGGACATCGCTGCGAACGTCTCCGGCCGCATGTCCTTCGGGTGCGGGCTGGTGAAGCGCACGCGGCGCAACCCGGGCACAGTGCCCACCTCGGTGAGCAGGTCGGCGAAGAGCGGGCGCAGGCGCGCATCGGCATCGCCCGCCTGGCGGGCGGCCAACTGCAGGTCGCGCCCGTAGCTGTTGACGTTCTGACCCAGCAAGGTGACCTCGGTGACCCCGTCGGCGACGAGGGCGCGCACCTCGGCGACGATGTCGTCGAACGGGCGGCTGATCTCCACCCCGCGCACTGCGGGCACGATGCAGAACGCGCACCGGTTGTCGCAGCCGATCTGGATGGTGACCCACGCGTTGTAGGACGTGTCGCGCCGGGCCGGCAGCGCGCTGGGGAACAACGCGTGGTCGTCGATCACCGCCGCGTCGAGGATCTCGGTGACCTGCCCGTGCTGGCGGGCGTGGTGCACCAGCTCCGCGGCGCGGTGCACGTTGTGCGTGCCGAGCACGACATCGACCCACGGCGCCTTCTGCGCCACCAGCTCACGGTCTTTCTGTGCGAGGCAGCCGGAGACGACGATCTGACGACCCTCGCGCTCGTGCTTCCAGTTGCGCAGCCAGCCGAGGCCGCCATAGAGCTTGTTGTCCGCGTTCTCGCGGATGCAGCAGGTGTTGAGCACGACCACGTCGGCATCCGCCTGGTCGGTGACCGGGGTGAGCCCGTCGGCTTCCAGCAGACCCGAGATGCGCTCGGAGTCGTGCTCGTTCATCTGACACCCGAAGGTGTGCACCACGTAGCTGCGGGCCATGCGCACGAAGGCTAGCGGCGCGCCCGAATGCTCAATCCGGCAGTTCCGCCGACCCGTCGGCCCGCAGCGGAAGGTAGGGGTTGTGCGCCAGCTCCCACAGATGGCCGTCGGGATCTGCGAGATAGCTGGAGTAGCCGCCCCAGAACACCGACTCGGGAGCCTTGACGGGCGTGGCGCCGAGGCTGACCCAGCGGGCGTACTCGGCATCGACCTCATCGGCGGACGACAGGTTCATCACCAGCGAGATGCCGCGGAAGCCGGACCCTTCGGCGGGCACCGCCGCGTCGTGTGCCAGGTCGTCGCGACCGAACACCGCCAGCACGAGCGCGCCGGCCCGGAAGAACGACACGCTGTCCTGCGAGGTGCTGGACCGGTGGAAGCCCAGCCCCTCGTAGAACGCCGTGGACGCGGCGACGTCGGCGACACCCAGCGTGACGATCGTCGCATGCGCCGCCATCGGATCAGAGCTCGATCGGCTGGTCGTCGTCGGCGCCGAACGCCGGCGCCGCCTCCGCTGCGTTGGCGTCGACGCCGATGCCGGCCTGGACCCGCACCTTCTCGGACACCTCGACCATGATCTCGGGGTTGGCGGACAGGAAGTTCTTCGCGTTCTCGCGACCCTGGCCGAGCTGCTCGCCGTCGTAGGTGAACCAGGCACCCGACTTCTTGACGATGCCCATGTCGACCGCCATGTCGAGCAGGGAGCCCTCGCGGCTGATGCCCTTGCCGTACATGATGTCGAACTCGGCCTGTCGGAAGGGCGGGGCCACCTTGTTCTTGACGACCTTCACGCGGGTGCGGTTGCCGACGACCTCCGTGCCGTCCTTGATGGACTCGACGCGCCGGATGTCGAGGCGCACCGACGAGTAGAACTTCAGCGCCCGGCCGCCTGGCGTGGTCTC
>CAYZFZ010000277.1:0-4868 GCA_964477795.1 uncultured Bifidobacterium sp. | reverse complement strand
CTCGCTGTACACCCACTCGCCATCGCTCTCCACGACCACCGGGTTGATCAGCGCCATCGGCTTGTCGTCGATGTCCCACACGACGATCTGCTTCTGCACGCCGATCTGGGGGGCGGCGAGCGCGAGACCGGACTCGCTGTCGTACAGGGTGTCGAACATGTCGTCAACCAGGCGCGCCACCTTGCCGTTGATCTCGGTGACCGCCGATGCCTGCGACTTCAGGACCGGATCGCCGAAGGTGCGGATGTGATGCGCCATGAGCTGCAAGGCTATCGACCGATGAGCGGGCCCGGTTCGCACTACTTCGACGAGGAACCGGCCACCGAGTCGGCCCCGCGCGACGTGCATCTCCTGCTGCCCGACCTGCAGCTCACGCTCACCACCGACCGCGGTGTCTTCGGCTACGACCGCATCGACGGCGGCACGAAGCTGCTGCTGCTGAAGGCTCCCCCGCCGGCGGCAACCGGCGACCTGCTCGACCTGGGCTGCGGCACCGGGGCCATCGCGCTCACGATGGCACGGCGCTCGCCCGCCGCCACCGTGTGGGCGGTGGACGTCAACGAGCGGGCGCGCACCCTGTGCGCCACCAACGCCGAGCGCAACGGCTTGGGCAATGTGCGCGTGTGCGCGCCCGACGACGTGCCCGACGCGGTGCGCTTCTCGACGATCTGGAGCAACCCGGCGATCCGCATCGGCAAGCCGGCACTGCACGCGATGCTGCTGCACTGGCTGGGCCGCCTCGCACCGGCGGGTGAGGCGGTGCTGGTGGTGCACAAGCACCTCGGTAGCGACTCGCTGCAGGCGTGGCTCACCGGCCAGGGCCACCCCACGAACCGCCTCGCCTCCAGCGCCGGCTACCGCATCCTCCACGTCTCACCCCACCCCTGACACCCCACACCCCTTCCGCTTTACGTAAAGGCTGTCGGGCTACCACCAGGGCAAGCAGGTGCCAGTTCTTGACGCAGAACCATGGAAGCAGTGCTGTGTCAAGAACTCGGACTCACAGCCCCTGGTCACGACCCGACAGCCTTTACGTAAAACGAGGGGGGAACGGGACGGACGTCGAGGGGAGCGCGAGGGAGGCAGGCTCACTGGCGTGGGGGGTCGACGGCGACTCGCAGACGCGAGCCCTTGGGGCGTGGAGTGTGCGTGAGCGCGCGGCCGAGCAGCTCCCACGAATCGGCGCGTAGCATGGCGCCCTTCGCAGTGGTGGCGAACTCCAAGCCGGTCGCGGCAGCGAACTCCTCCGCCTGCGCACCCTCCACCGCGGCCAGGGCGCGGAAGGGCGGCAGGCCCAGCAGCCTCCGGCGGGCGAGCTCGGTCTCCGCCAGCCGCGAGGGCCCGGCGAGCTGGGCCGCGCGCAGCACCTCGTGGTGCGGCACGAACGTCTGCACCAGCACACGCCCGCCACCGCGGCGCGGCCCCACCAGGCGGCCCGCCCGCACGAGCAGCGCCATCGCCTGCTCGGTAGCCCGGTACCGCGGCGCGAGCAGCTCCGCGTCGAAGTCCAAGAACGCGACCACGTCGACGCCGCGCACACGGTGCAGCACGGCCTCGGTGCCCACGAACAGGTCGCCTTCCGGCAACTCACCCGTGTCGTTGACGGTGTCGTTGCCCGTGACCGCGACCACGGGCCGGCCGGCCGCCGCCTGCAGCTCCTCGCGCAGCCGGGCGACGCCCGGGCGCACCAGCGCCATCGCGCTCGACCCGCACTCCTGGCACACCGCGGGCCGGGTGGTGTCGCAGCGGGCGCAGGTGAGCAACCCGTCCGCGCGCTGGGCCACCGCCGCGCCGCAGTGCACGCAGCGCTGCAACGACCGGCACGCACGGCACGCCAGCAGACGGGCTCGGCCGGTGGTGTTGAGCACGCACACCACCCGTCGACCCGGCACGCGCAGGTGGGCGATGAGCGGCGAGGTGAGCAGCGAGCGCTTCCACGGCTCCTCGTCCGTGCGGTCCACGATCTCGAGGAACGGCCAGCCCGCCACCAGCTCCGAGCGCGATGGCTCGTGCACCCGGCCGCCCGTCCAGTGCACGGCTGTGGCGGTGGGGATCGGCGACACCAGCACGCAGGCGGCGCCGGCGCGGGCGGCCCGCTCGATCGCGACGTCGCGCGCATGCCATGTCGGGGTGCGCTCCTCCTGCAACGCCTCGTCGTGCTCGTCGAGCACCACGATGCTGTGCAGGCCCGGGCACGGCGCCCACACGGCGCTGCGGCCACCGACGACGACGTCGGCGCCGGCGGCGGCCTGCGCCCAGTCCCCCGGCACGAGCGCGACACTCAGCCCTGCCTTGCGCAGCCGGCTCGCGATCGCCCGTGCCGCGGCCGGCGCCGGATGGACGACGATCGTCGGCCCGCAGCGAGCGATCTCCGCGAGCATCGGCAGTGGGTCGGTGAGCGGCGTGATGCGGCGCACACCGGTGGCGACGGGTTCGCCGCTGGTGGGCGTGCGGCGCATCGCCGGTAGCGATCTCACCATCGTGCCGGGGGAGGCGGCGACGAGCAGGGGGCGCAGCCGGCTCGCACCCCACCTCGTCGCGGCCCACTCCCCCAGCTCGATCAACTCCGCCGCCGGGCCCGCGGACGACACCTTCAGGATCTCGGCCAGCTTCTCCACCGGCACGTCGCCGGGCCCGCCAAGCGCGACGACCCAGCCACCGATGCGCCGGCCGTGCAGCGGCACGCGCACCAGCGACCCGACGGCGACGTGGTCGCGCAGGGTCGCCGGGACGAGGTAGTCGAACTGCTTGTCCAGGCCGGTGACGTTCGGGACGACCCGAGCGACGAGCGGCGCGCCGGCCGGCGGGAGTGCCGCCGACATGGTCACACGCTGCCCGCCGGGCTCAGATGCCAACCGCGTGCATGAAGTCCTCGAGACGGCTGACCTGCTCCCAGGTGAACTCGGGGAGTTCGCGTCCGAAGTGACCGTAGGCGGCGGTCTTGCGGTAGATCGGGCGCTTCAGATCCAGGTCGCGCACGATCGCGCCGGGGCGCAGATCGAACACGTCGCGCACGGCCTGCACGATCCGTGAGTTGTCCACCTTCTCGGTGCCGAACGTCTCCACCAGGATGCTGACCGGGTGCGCCATGCCGATGGCGTAGGCCACCTGCACCTCGCAGCGGCTGGCGGCGCCGGAGGCGACCACGTGCTTGGCCACCCAGCGGGCGGCGTATGCCGCCGAACGGTCGACCTTGCTGGGATCCTTGCCGCTGAACGCGCCGCCGCCGTGACGGCCCATGCCGCCATAGGTGTCGACGATGATCTTGCGGCCGGTGAGGCCGGTGTCGCCGTGGGGGCCACCGATGACGAACTTGCCGGTGGGGTTGATGTGCACGTCGTAGCCGTCGCCCGCGAACTGCTCGGGGATGATGGGGTTGATGACCTGCTCGATGAGATCGGGGCGGATGACCGTGTCGCGGTCGATGCCGTCCTGGTGCTGGGTGCTGATGAGCACGTGCGACAACCGCACGGGCTTGCCGTTCTCGTACTCCACCGTCACCTGGGTCTTGCCGTCGGGCCGCAGGTACGGCACGGCACCGGCCTTGCGCACCTCGCTGAGGCGCTCGGCGAGGCGGTGCGCCATCCAGATCGGCATGGGCATGAGATCCGGCGTCTCGTCGCAGGCGTAGCCGAACATCATGCCCTGATCGCCGGCACCCTGCAGCTCGAGCTGATCCTCGGCGTGGCCGGTCATGCGCACCTCTTCGCTCTTGTCGACACCCTGCGCGATGTCGGGGCTCTGCTCGTCGATGCTGACGATCACGCCGCAGGTGTTGCCGTCGAAGCCGTACAGCGCGTTGTCGTAGCCGATGCCGTTGATGACCTCGCGAGCCAGCTTCGGGATGTCGACGTAGGCAAAGGTGGTGATCTCACCCGCCACCACGCACAGGCCAGTGGTGAGCAGCGTCTCGCAGGCAACACGGCCGTGCGGGTCTTCGGCGAGGATCGCGTCGAGGACGGCGTCGCTGACCTGGTCGGCCATCTTGTCGGGGTGACCTTCCGTCACGCTCTCGGATGTGAACGTAAAGCTGCTCACGGGGTATGGCTCCTCATGCTGGTGGAACTTCGGTGGACTGGGTGACGCCGCCGCGGATCTCGACCACAGTATCGAGAACGGCCTGCGCAACCGCCCTCTTGTCGGTGAGCGCGACGACCTGCAGGCGGCCGTCGGCGCGCACGAGCGTGACCGCGTTCGTGTCGTGCTGGAAGCCCACGCCGGGGGCGCCGACGTCGTTGGCGACGATGAGGTCGAGCCGCTTGCGCTGCAGCTTCGACTGGGCGTTGGCGAGCAGGTCGTCGGTCTCGGCGGCGAAGCCGACCAGCACCTGCCCCGCAGGCTTGGCGGCGCCGAGGCCGGCAAGGATGTCGGGGGTGGGTTCGAGCACGATCTCCGGCACGCCCTTGTCCTTCTTGATCTTGCCGGCGGCCGCGACGACCGGCCGGAAGTCGGCGACGGCGGCCGCCATGACGATCACGTCGGCGCCGGGGGCCAGCGACGAGAGCGCGGCCTGCATCTGCGCGGCGGTCTCGACTGCCACCACCGTGGCCCCCGCGGGCACCGGCAGCTCGACGGTGGAGACGATCGTGACGCGTGCCCCGCGTGCGGCCGCCTCGGCGGCGACCGCGTAGCCCTGCTTGCCACTGCTGCGGTTGGCGATGACGCGCACCGCGTCGATGGGCTCGCGGGTGCCACCGGCGGACACCACCACGTGCAGGCCGGCGAGGTCGCCGCCGGCGAGCACGGCCTCCACCGCGGCGACGATGCGCTCGGGGTCGGCCAGCCGGCCGGCGCCGACGTCGCCGCCGGCGAGGCGACCGGTGTCGGGCTCGACGACGTGCACGCCACGGCTGCGCCGCGTGCGCACG
>CAYZFZ010000276.1:0-4879 GCA_964477795.1 uncultured Bifidobacterium sp. | reverse complement strand
CTCGCGGTCGGGGCCGAAGGCCGTGGTGGCGTACTTCGTGGTCATGTCGCGGCCGGTGCGCGAGTTGGTGACCGACATGCCGCGCTCGAAGTGGCCCGAGCAGATGCGGGCGAACGCGATGCGGTCGCGGTGCGACGGATCCATGTTGGCCTGCACCTTGAACACGAACGCGCTGAACGGCGAGTCGAGCGGGCGCGGGGCGTCGTCGCGGTCCACCCGCGGCGACGGGGCGGGGGCGAGCTCGACCACCGCGTCGAGCAGGGTGCGCACGCCGAAGTTGGTGAGCGCTGAGCCGATGAACAGCGGCGTGGACTCGCCGGCGAGGAACGAGGGCAGGTCGAGATCCGCGCCCACCGCATCCAGCAGGCCGATCTCGTCCATGGCGGCCTGCCAGACGCGGCGGGTGCCGGTGCCCGCGCCGGCGAGCGCTTCCTGCAGATCGGATTCCACCTCCAACGCCTCGGAGGCGCCGCGGGCGGTGCGCGTGTACGCGGTGTACCGCTGGGTCTGCCGGTTGATCAGCCCGTGGAACTCGTCGCCGCTGCCCACCGGCCAGGTGACCGGCGTGGGGCGCAGCTGGATCTGCGTCTCGATCTCGTCGAGCAGCTCGAGCGGGTCGCGGCCCGGCCGGTCGTACTTGTTGAGGAACGTGATCACCGGCAGGTTGCGGGCGCGGCACACCTGGAACAACTTGAGCGTCTGGCTCTCGATGCCCTTCGCCGCGTCCAGCACCATCACCACCGCATCGACGGCGGACAGCACGCGGTAGGTGTCCTCGCTGAAGTCGCGGTGGCCCGGCGTATCCAGCAGGTTCATCGTGTACGTGCCACCGCGACCGACCGCGTAGGGGAACTGCAGCACGGTGGAGCTGATGGAGATGCCGCGCTGCTGCTCGAGCTCCATCCAGTCGCTGCGCGCGCTGCGACGGCCCTCGCGGGCGTGCACCGCACCGGCCACCTGCACCGCACCGGAGTACAGCAGGAACTTCTCGGTGAGCGTGGTCTTGCCCGCGTCGGGGTGGCTGATGATCGCGAACGTGCGTCGTTGAAGGGTCTCGGAGGTCACGTCCATGGCCCGTCGAGGCTATCGGCGCCCGCTTCATACCTGGTTCTCACCAGTTGCCCAGCGTGTTCCCAGGAGCGTCCGTCACGCTGCAACTCGTCAGAGAACGGCGCGCAGCGGCGTACGAGCAAGGAGTGCAGTGATGTTCAGAGGTGTGGAGTTGGCAACGGATCTGGTGGCCATCGTGGTGATGGCGTGCGCGGTGTACTTCCCCCGCCACCGCCGCCGAGACATGGTGTTCGCCTACATCGGGCTGAACATCGGCGTGCTCGCCGTCACCACGGCGCTCGATACGGCCACCGTCGGCGCCGGTCTCGGCCTCGGCCTGTTCGGCGTGCTGTCCATCATCCGCCTGCGCAGCTCGGAGCTGACCCAGGCCGAGGTCGCGTACTACTTCGTCGCCCTTGCCATGGGCCTGCTGGGCGGGCTGTCGCTCGACCCCAGGTGGGCCGGGCCGCTGTTGATCGGTGTGCTCGTGGCTGTCGTCTACGTGGCCGATCACCCCCGTCTGTTCGCCGGCTACCGCCATCAGGTCCTCACGCTCGACACCGCGTTCACCGACGAGGCCGAGCTGGTGAACCGGCTGAGCGACCTGCTGGTGGCAGAGGTGAAGCGCGTGGAGGTCGCCAAGGTGGACCTGGTGCGCGATACCACCACGTTGGATGTTCGCTACCGCCTGCTGACGAGCGAGGAGCGTGCGGCGCGCGACGCAGCCCGCGCCGTCGAGCGGATCGGGGTGGGGCGATGACCGCCATGTCGATCTGCGAACGCCTGCAGCCGATCACGCTCGCCGACGCGATCGAGGCGGCCGACCTGCAGACCAGGACCGACCGCAAGTACGTCGTCGACGAGGCCGTGCTGGGGGCGCTCGTGCACGAACTCGGCGACACCGTGCAGGTGCTCGACATCGACGGGGTTCGCCGCTTCGGCTACCAGTCCGTCTACTTCGACAGCCCCGACCTGCAGTCCTACCTCGGTGCCGCGCGGTCCCGCCGGAACCGCTGGAAGGTGCGCACCCGCACCTACCTCGACAGCGGCCACTGCGTGCTCGAGGTGAAGGTGAAGAGCGGGCGTGGCCAGACGGTGAAGCACCGCATCGACTACGCCGTGGCCGACGGTGCACGACTGACCGACAACGGGCGGGCGTTCGTGGCCGAACTGCTGGACCTGCCGCTCGCCGGCCGTGAGCTGCAACCGGCGCTGACCACGAGCTACCGGCGCACCACTCTGGTGGGTGAGGCGGTCCGGTTGACGGTCGATGCCGACTTCGAGTGCGTCCGCGCCGATGGCGCCCGCACCGGCATGCCCGGAGCCCTGATCGTCGAGACGAAGTCGGCGGGGCCGGCCACGATCGCCGACCGCCTGCTGTGGGCGCTGGGCAGCCGGCCGGTGACGTTCAGCAAGTACGCGGTCGGGATGGCGGCGCTGGACCCGTCGCTGCCGGCCAACAAGTGGAATCAGGTGCTGCGCCGCCATCTCGGGCGCGGCGAATGCGGCAACGGGCCGCGAACGATCGAAAGGACACACTGATGCGACCCATCCGCCCCTTCCTGCTGGCCTGCGCGGCCGGAGCGCTGCTCTTGCCCGCCTGCGCCGACGACACGACGACCAGCGTCGCCGGTGGCGACAGCGTCGCCGCCACCACCGACGACGCGTCGCAGGCAGCAACTACCGACGACGCGTCGCAGGCGGCAACCGAGACCGCGGTGACCGTCGAGACCGCCGCGTTCGTCGAGGCCCTCGATGACCACGACGACGCGGAGGACCACGAGTGGGATGCCGCCTCCGAGATCGCGATCGAGCTCACCGGTGAGTCGGTCACCATCACCGAGCCCGGCACGTACCGGTTGTCCGGCACGCTCACCGACGGCCAGGTGATCGTCGACTCGCAGGTCGACGGGATGGTCCGCCTGATCCTCGACGGCGTCGACATCACCAGCTCGACGGGCGCTGCCATCGCGATCCTGGCCGCCGACGAGGCGATGATCGTGCTCGCCGACGGGAGTACGAACACGCTCACCGACGCGGCCACCTACGTCTTCCCCGACGCGGACACCGACGAGCCGAACGCGGCGCTCTACAGCGCCGCCGACCTGACGATCACCGGCGAGGCCGCCGGCGACGGCACGCTCGTCGTCGACGGCAACTACAACGACGGCATCGGCGGCAAGGACGGTGTCGTCATCACGAGCGGCGTGATCACCGTCACCGCCGTCGACGACGGCATCCGCGGCAAGGACTACCTCCTGGTCGAGGGCGGCACGATCACGGTCGATGCGGGCGGCCAGGGCCTCAAGTCCGATTTCGACGAGGACGACACGAAGGGCGCGGTCGTCGTCACGGACGGGTCCGTCGCCATCACCGCGGAGGGCGACGCGATCCACTCCGACAACGACGTGGTGCTCGCCGGTGGCTCGATCACCATCTCCACCGGCGACGACGCCGTGCACGCCGACGACTCGTTGCTCGTCAGCGGCGGCACGCTGGACATCACCGAGTCGTACGAGGGCCTGGAGGCACTCGCGATCACGATCGCGGGTGGCAACAGCTCGGTCGTCGCCAGCGACGACGGGGTGAACGGCTCCGGTGGCGATGCGACGCTGACGATCACCGGTGGCACCCTGCTGGTGGACGCCGCCGGCGACGGGCTCGACGTCAACGGTTCGATCACGATGACCGGTGGCACCGTGCTGGTGAACGGGCCGACGGAGCAGATGAACGGTGCGATCGACTACGACGGCACCTTCGACATCTCGGGTGGGCTGCTCGTGGCCGTGGGCAGCTCGGGCATGCTGCAGGCACCGACGCAGGGCTCCAGCCAGCTGTCGCTGATGGCGACGTTCGACACCCAGCAGGGTGGGACGGCGGTGCACATCGCAGCTGCCGACGGCACCCCGCTGCTGACGTTCGTGCCGACGAAAGCCTTCCAGGCGGTCGTCGTGTCCAGTGCCGACATCGCCGAGGGCGTCGAGTACGAGGTCAGCCTCGGCGGGTCCACGAGCGGTGACGATCTCTTCGGGCTCTACGACGCCGGCGCCTACGAGGGCGGTGAGGTCGTCGCGACGATGACGTCCGCCGACGCGGTCTCCACCGGCATGGGCGGCGGCGGGATGGGCGGCGGCGGGATGGGCGGCCCCGGAGGTGGCGGAGGCGGCGGCGGCGGTCGTCCGTGAGGGTTTGCTTCCCGAGTTGTGTAAGGCTGGCCTAACGACCTAGGCTCCTGCGCCATGTTCGCCAACTTCCTCATCGGCCTGCGTGAAGGGCTGGAGGCGTCGTTGGTCGTGGGCATCCTGGTCGCCTACCTGATCCGCACCGATCGGCGCGAGCTGCTGCGCTGGGTCTGGCTCGGCGTCGGCACCGCCGTGCTCATCTCGATCGGGTTCGGAGCACTGCTCACCTATGGGCCGCGCGGGCTCAGCTTCGAGGCGCAGGAGCTGATCGGGGGCACCCTGTCCATCGTCGCCGTCGGCCTCATCACCTGGATGATCTTCTGGATGGCGCGTACCAGCTCGTCGCTGCGCGGCGACCTGCAGCAGCGGCTCGACGTGGCGGCGGGTACCGGACCTGCCTCCGTCTTCGTGCTGGCCCTGCTGTCCGTGGGCCGCGAAGGGCTGGAGACCGCGCTGTTCCTGTGGGCGGGCGTGAAGGCCACCGGCGACACCACCAACCCGCTGATCGGTGCCCTCCTGGGCCTGCTCACAGCCGTGGTGCTGGGCGTGCTCATCACCAAGGGCGCGGTGAAGCTCGACCTCGCCAAGTTCTTCACCTGGACCGCACTCGTGCTCATCGTCGTCGCCGCCGGCGTGCTCGCCTACGG
>CAYZFZ010000275.1:0-4952 GCA_964477795.1 uncultured Bifidobacterium sp. | reverse complement strand
GTCGTCATCATCGGCTGAGTCCTCGCCGCCAGGCCCCACCACCCAACCCCGCGTCTGTGCGCGGGCGTTCGCCGACCGGTCGCTCGCGCACACACGCGGGGGTGGGTTGGCTCGTCAGCCGGGGTCGACGACGGAGTCGACGCGGTGGCTGCGCACGACGATGCTGCCGGCGGCCTTGTCGTGCACACCCTGGCGTAGCGGGTCGAAGAAGGCCCACACGTAGATGCCCATCCCGAGCAGCACGCCGACGGTGGGCACCGCGCTCAGCGAGGTGGGCACCAGCGACCGCTGGAACGCCCGGGTGAGGCTGAGCGGGCCACCGTCGATCACGTTGACCACCCGCGTGCGCATCAGCAGCTTGCCCAGCGTGCGACCCCAGCGCCACACACCCACCGTCTCGTAGAGCAGGCCCGCCGCCGTGTTCGCGACCGTGAACCACACCGCCCTGCCCTCGGTCACTGCGTCCCTGGGCAGGTACCCGGCCGCGTAGAACGCGAGGAACACGGGCAGCGTCACCACCGCCTGGTCGATGAACAGCCCACCGATGCGGCGACCGAACGAGGCGAGATGGAGGCCGGCAGGGACGATCCGATCCGCCGACTCCTCGTCGGTGCGGGTGAACATCACTCGGCCGCTTCGGCCAGCGCCTCCGCCAGTGCCGGGTGCACGAGCAGGCTCTCCACGATGTCGGTGACCTTCAGGTTGGCCGTGACGGCGAGCGCGATGACGCTGATCAGCTCCGCCGCGTGCCGGCCGACGATGCTGCCGCCGAGCACGACGCCCGTGGCCGGGTCGCTGATGATCTTCACGAAGCCACGCCAGTCGTTGTTGATGAGCGCCTTGGGGGTGCTGCTGAACGGCACCTTCGTGACGCGGATCTTGCGGCCGACCGCGAACGCATCGGCCTCGGCCAGGCCCACGTCGGCGATCTCCGGCTCGGTGAAGATCGCGTTCGCCGCCTTGTCGTAGTCGAGGTGGCGATGGGCCACCTTCTGCAGGCCCATCACGTGCTCGGCCACCTTGCGCCCCTGCATGCTGGCCACCGACGACAGCGGCAGCTTGCCGCTCATGTCGCCCGCCGCGTAGATGTGCGAGACGTTGCTCTGGCAGTGCCGGTTGATGGTGACGTAGCCGCCGGCGTCGGTCTCCACACCCGCAGCCTCCAGGCCGAGGTCGCCGGTGTTCGGCACCGAGCCGATCGCGAGCACGGCATGGCTGCTGCGCACGACGCGACCGTCGTCGCAACGGACGACGACCTCCTCGACACCGGCGTCGTCGACGGCGCGCTCGATCGCCGTCGCCCGCGCGCCCTTCAGCAGCTTCACGCCGCGCTTGAGGAAGTCGTCCTCCAGCACAGCAGCGACCTCCGGATCCTTCCCCGGCAACACCTGCTGGCGGCTGACGACCAGGTTCACCTTCGCGCCGAAGGAGCTGAACATGTGCACGAACTCCACACCCGTGACGCCTGAGCCGACGATCGTGACGCTCTCCGGGAAGACCTTCGGCGGGTAGCAGTCGCGGGTGACGAGGATGCGCTCGCCGTCGGGCAGGCACCACTCGGGGATGCGCGGCCGCGTGCCCGTGGCGATCAGCACCGCGTCGGCCTGGACGACCCGCACCGTGGTTGCCCCGGCCGCGTCGACCGATGTGATCTCCACGTCGTTGGGCGACAGGAACCGCGCCGAGCCGTGCACGAGCTCGACACCCTGGCTGCTGAGCAGGTTGGTGGTGCTGCGCTGCAGGCGCATCTTGATGCTCTCGATGCGCTCGGTGAGTGCGTCGACGTCCACCTCCGGTGCCTGCTGCTCGAGGCCCATGCCCTCCAGCCGGCGGGTGAACGCGATCGCCCCACCCGTGGCGATCATCGTCTTCGACGGGATGCAGTCCCACAGGTGCGCCGCACCACCGATGACGTCGCGCTCGATGAGGGTGACCTCCGCGCCGAGCCGGGCCGCATGCGTTGCCGCGGTGTTGCCCGCAGGCCCGCCGCCGATGATCACGAAACGAGTCGCCACGCCGGTGAGGCTACCCCGGGGGCAACAGATCCTCCGGACGATCACGCACGTAGGAGGCGAGGTCGATCGGGGTCGTCGCCGAGTAGCCCACAGGCAGCCGCACCGTGCCCATCGGGGTGCTGTAGAACACCTCCCAGCCGTGATAGCCGTCGTAGGCGCGCTCGTCGGCGATCATGTTCTGGGCGTACGCCGTCACGGCGCCCACGTACGCCGAGTTCGGGTTGTAGCCGTACAGCGCGGCCTGCATGTCGCCGGGGGCGCCGAGCTGGGCCAGGTAGCGCGCGGCGCCCATGATCGCGTCGCGGGGAACGGTGGGGTCGCCCGTGCAGCACGCCGCCCAGGTGGCGGGCAGGAACTGCATCGGCCCCACGGCGCCCGCCGTCGAGACGCCGACGACCCGACCCATTCGAGTCTCCTGGAAGTTGATCGCGGCGAGGTACTGCCAGGGCACGCCCGTGGCAGCCTCGGCCTCGGCGTAGTAGCCGCGCAGGACGTCGATGGGCAGCGGCTCGACGATCGTCCACGCCGGCAGCGTCGGCGCGGGGACCGTCGTCGGCGGGCCGGTGGCGTCGGGCACGGCATTCGCGCCAAGCGCGGTCGTGTCAGGCGCGGTCGTGTCGGCGGTCGTCGCTGCCAGGTCGTGGTCGATCTGTGCCTGGCGGGCCGCCACATGGAAGGCCAGCGGCGTGGCCGCGACCGGTTCGACCAAATCGGCCAGCCGCGGCCACCACTCGGGGTGCTGGTTGACGGCCCGGTACGCGAGCTGCTGGCGGCGGCCGAGCGTGGCGAGTTCTGCGTCCGTCACGCCGGCCACGCGGATGCCGGCTTCCACCGCCGACAACTCCGCTGCGAGCGATACCACGCTGGAAGATGCCGCGGTGGTGGAGGGCGCCGGCACCCGCGTCGTTCCCAGCACCGTCACCGGCATCGTCGCCGTCACCGTCGATCCGCCCGTGCCCGTCACGTCGTCGCCGCCGTGACCGTCCCCGGCGCACGCTGAGGCGACCGCGAGCAGGACGGCGAGCGCCACCCAACGCCGCGGCAGCGGGTCCTCCGGCGATCTCGCGCGTTGGGCGGCGTCAGGCCTCGGCGAGACCATCGCCGGCGAACAGCGTGTCGCGCCCGGTCTGTGCCGGAGGCGACTCGCCGGTCGCCTCCATCTGCCCGCTAGCCACGTTGGGGCAGTACTTCGACGGGTACTGCAGCGTGTTGCGCGCCTCGCCCACCCACTCGAAGTGCATCCCGTCGGGGGTGAGGAAGTTGCCGCCCCACGCGAAGTTGTGCTTGCGGAAGATGCGCACGATGCGGCAGTCCATCTTCGGCACGCAGCCCTGGCAGTTCGTGGTGGTGTTGGTGTCGATCGGCTGGCCCCACGAGTGGCGCGACACCGAGCCCAGGCTCTGCGTGATGCGGGCGAGGCGGGCCTGCCCGCTGGAGCACCCGCCGTAGGTGTTGGCGTTGGCGGCGTCGATGCCACCGGCGAGACCGGAGTCGACCACCTCCTGCAGCGCGGCGGTGAGATCGTCCTTGATCACCCTGTTGCACATCGCCCGGATGCCCGTGGGGTACAGCTCGCGCGTGGCCGGCAGGTAGGCGCCACGCCAGGCGCTGCCGATCGCGGTCCAGCCGAGATCGGTGAGGTGGGCATAGTCGAGGTCGAACTCACCCATCAGCGCCTTCGTGTGCGCCATGCCGAGCGTGCCGTCCGGATCGGGAGCGTCCCACGACCGGCGGATGCGCACCTTGCTGTTGCCGGACAGGCCGCGCTGGGCGAGCGCGGCGTCGACCGCCGCACGGTCGAAGGTGCCGTAGATGAGCACCCGCGTGTCGAGCGTGGCGCCCAGCAACTCGGCCTGCTGGGTGCTCATCAGGATCTCCGTGCCACCCACGTCGCTGTCCGCCGCGATCATCCCGATCGTGAAGCTGAGCGGCGACATGTCGGCCCGCATCAGGTCGATCACGTCGCCGACCTGCGCGCCGCGCAGCCCCGCCGACGTCTGCCCCATCACGATCTGCCCCTGGCTGATGGGCGCCGCGATGGCGCGTCCGAACACGCCACCGAGCGATTCGAGCGGCAAGGCCGTGACGCCCATCGGGAACGCCCAGCCGGGCCCGCTGGACTGCTGGACAACCGCGTCACCCCGGCGCACCGAGATCAGCCCGGCGCTGAACCCGCGGCCCGTGATCGCCGGCGCGCCGGCGTCGAGCGCGGCCGCGAGGGCCGCGTCGCGCACGGGTGCTGTCAGCTCGCCCGTCTGGTAGACGGAGACGGCGTCGCCCAGGGCCGTGACGTAGGCGGCCGTCGCGACAGCGTCGGCGGAACCGCTGATCTGCAGCACCGGCGCATCGGCGGCACCGGCCAGCGCCTGTCCGAGCAGCACTGCGACCATGACGACGGCACCCGTTCCAGTTCGGCGACGCGGCATTCCCAACACTCCTCCTCCGACCACTCCGCCCGGCGCGGCACCCTACCACCGGCATTCGCCGCCGGTTCGGCCGCCCCATCCTCCCCGCTTTGTGTCAAGAACCCGGATTCACAGCCCCAGGTCAGCGCCCGACAGCCTTTACGTAAAGCTCGGGGAGGGGCAAACGGGGAGGGGAACGGGGGGTGGAGCCACTACCGTCACGGGACTGTGAGCAGCGACGACACCCTTCCCGACGCAACCCCCGACGAGGCACCGGCGAGCGAGCTCACCGGCAGTGGGCTGGTCGCGGAGAAGGCCAAGCGGCTGCAGAAGCTGGACGGCATGCGTGCCGCCGGCGCCAACCCGTACCCGTACCGCTTCGACCGCACCTGCACGCTCAGCGAGCTGCGCGCTCGCCACGGTGCGCTCGAGGCCGGCACCGAGACGGAGGTCGAGGTCGCGGTGGCCGGCCGCATCATGCTCATGCGCGACTCGGGCAAGCTCATCTTCGCCACCATGCGCGACCGCGACG
>CAYZFZ010000274.1:0-5037 GCA_964477795.1 uncultured Bifidobacterium sp. | reverse complement strand
ACCAGGCCGACTACTGGTACTGCCCGGTGGGCACCATCCGCGTCGTGCTGCACGATCTGCGCGCCGGCGGCCCCACCGACGGTGCCACGATGGCATTCGACATCTCCGGCGAGAACCACCTCGGTGTGTACATCCCGCCCGGCGTGGCCCACGGCTTCGCCGCACTCACCGATGTCGTGATGACGTACCTGGTGGACAACTACTACAACCCGGCCGACGAGCTGGGCGTGCTCTGGAACGATCCCGCGATCGGCGCCGACTGGGGTGTCACCACCCCGATCCTGTCGGCCCGGGACGAGGGCAACCCGCTGCGCGCCGACCTGCCGGAGGGCCATCGCCCGTACTGGCCGATGAGGACCTGAAAGGCCCACCATGAAACTGTTCGTCACCGGCGCCGCCGGGTTCATCGGCTCGAACTATGTGCGCTGGCTGCTGGCCAACAGCGACGACGAGATCACGATCTACGACGCGCTCACCTACGCCGGCAACATGGAGAGCATCCGCGACGTGCTCGACGACCCGCGCACCAGCTTCGTCCACGGCGACATCTGCGACGAGGACAAGGTCGTCGTCAGCATGGGCGGGCACGACATGGTGGTGCACTTCGCCGCCGAGAGCCATGTCGATCGCAGCATCCAAGACCCGTACGCGTTCGTGCGTACCAACTGCTTCGGCACCAACGTGGTGTGCGACGTCGCCCGCCGGGTGGGGGTGCAGCGGTTCCTGCACATCAGCACCGACGAGGTGTACGGCACCATCGACGCCGGCTCGTTCAGCGAAACCGACAAGCTCACGCCGCGGTCGCCGTACAGCGCGGCGAAGGCGGGCAGCGACCTCATCGCGCTCAGCTACGTCACCACCCACGGGCTGCCGGTGGTGGTCACCCGCTGCAGCAACAACTACGGGCCCTACCAGGTCCCGGAGAAGGTCATCCCGCTGTTCACCAGCAACCTGCTCGACGGCAAGAAGGTGCCGCTCTACGGTGACGGCGGCAATGTGCGCGACTGGATCCATGTGGAGGATCACAACCGGGCGGCGCATCTCGTGCTGCTGCAGGGCGAGGTCGGCGAGGTGTACAACATCGGCGCCCACGAGGAGCTCACCAACCGCGATCTCACCTACAAGCTACTCGAGCTGTGCGGTCGCGACGAGAGCTACATCCAGCCGGTGGAGGACCGCCTCGGTCACGACCGCCGCTACTCGGTGAACATCGACAAGATCACCGCGCTGGGCTGGAAGGTGGAAAAGTCCTTCGAGCAGGGCCTCGCCGACACGGTTGCCTGGTACCGCGACAACCGCTGGTGGTGGGAGCCGTTGAAGGCCAAGGCAGGTCTCTAGATGCGTGTGCTGATCACCGGTGCGGGCGGCCAGCTCGGCACCGATCTCGTTGCCGTGTGCAACGCCGCGGGCGACGAGGTGCACGCGTTCGACCGCGCCGGTCTCGACATCACGTCGCGCTCGGAGGTGCACGGCGCGCTCACCTCGCTGCAGCCCGACGCGGTGTTCAACTGCGCGGCGTGGACGGCCGTCGACGACTGCGAGAGCAACCCCGACTACGCGCTCCTGGCCAACGGGATGTCGGTGCGCTGGCTGGCCGAGGCCGCCGATCGTGCCGGCTCGCACCTCGTGCAGGTGAGCACCGACTACGTCTTCGACGGCACGCTCGACCGCCCGTACCACGAATGGGACGAGCCGGACCCGCAGAGCGTGTACGGCCTCACCAAGCTGATCGGCGAGCGTGAGGCGCTGGCGATCGGCCCGGCGGCGACGGTGGTGCGCACCTCGTGGGTGTGCGGCCGCCACGGCAGCAACATGGTGAAGACGATCATGCGCCTGGCCGACGAGCGCGATCAGCTGGCGTTCGTGGCGGACCAGTTCGGCCACCCGACGTTCACCCATGATCTGGCTCCGTACCTGCGCCGGTTGGCGCTCGATCGCCTCAGCGGCATCGTCCACGTGACGAACCAGACGCCGTGCTCGTGGTTCGACTTCGCCCGGCAGGTGGTGGCGGCCATGGGCAAGGACCCCGCGATGGTGCACCCGATCGCCACCATCGAGCTGCAGCCGCCGCGCCCGGCCCCGCGCCCGGTCAACAGCGTGCTCGACAACGCGGTGTTGCGCATGGCCGGTTTCGCCCCGATGCGCGACTTCCGCGAACCGCTGCAGGAGTCCGTCGCCGCGCTGCTCGCGCAGTAGCCGGCGAGCCGTCAGCCGTTGACGGCGAGCTGTCAGCCGTTGACGGCGATCAGGGAGGCGCCGGCGACGGCGAGCAGGACTCCGGCGAGGTTCACGCGGCTGACCGGTTCGTGGTCGAAGCGGTTGGCCAGCGCGGTGGTAGCGAGCGGGTACAGCGAGCCGAGCACGGTGGCCACCGCGATCGGCCCCAATTGCAGCGCGTGGTTGATGGCCAGGCCGGCGCCCGCCATCAGCAGGCCGCTGAGCACCGCCAACGTCGGCGGCCGGGTGAGCAACGGCACATGGCGCGCGACGCCGAGCGCGCCGACCGTGAGCGTGCCGCCGACACCGGCGAACACCACCGGCCACTGGCCGCTGTCGGTGCTGGTATGCCCGACGGCGACGAAGAAGACGGCGAACCCTGCGCCGGCGACCACGGCCGACGTCAGCTCGTCGCGCAGGGTCAGCGAGCCTGCGCCCTCGTCGCGCCGGAACGTGAGCGCTGGGATCGCGCACAGCGCGAGCGCGATGCCCAGCCAGCGCCCGCCCGACAGCGACACGCCGGTGGCGAGGTCGACGATCACCGGCACGAGCGCGGTGGTGAGCGCGGCCAACGGCGCGACGACGCTCATCCGGCCGCCGGCGAGGGCCCGGAAGAAGACCAGGTAGGCGACACCCGCGGCGGTGCCGCCGGCGAGGCCGAGCACGACGTCGCCCCCGTGCAGCTGCCGCCACCCGATGAGCACGGCCGCGACGGGCAGCACCACGAGGTTGGTGAGCTGGGAGACGAAGCCCACCTGCACCGCCGGCGCGCGGCCGGTGGCGCGACCTCCGAGGTAGTCGGCGGTGCCCGAGACGAGGGCCGCGATCAGGGCAAGCGCGACGACCATCCGGGGTAGTGTAGGTTCTTCGGGTCCAAAGGATTCCGGGTGTTCCGCCAAGCCCGATGGGGCTGTGTCAGATGGGGGTTCCGTCACATGGGTGAGATCGTCGGCTCGGCGCTGGTCGCGCACGTCCCGCCGCTGGTGCTGCCGCAGGATGTGCGCCTCGAGCTGAACAACGGTCGCGACTTCTCGATCGTCGAGGGCCTGCACCGCATGCGCCGCGAGTGCATCGATCCGTTGCAGCCCGACACGATCGTCGTGCTCGACACCCACTGGTTCACCACCTTCGAGTGGGTGGTGTCCGCCCACGAGCGGCGCACCGGCAAGTTCACCAGCGAGGAGCTGCCCCGCGGCAACCCGCAGATGCCCTACGACATCGTCGGCGACCCGCAGCTGGCGCACCTCGTCGCCGAGGTTGCCGCCGAGCGCAGCGACACATGGGTGCACGCCAACGACGACCCGTACCTGCCCATCCGCTACGCCACCGTGTACCTCACGCCGTTCCTGCAGCGGCCGGGCGAGCGGTGGATGTCGGTGAGCACCTGCCAGACTGCCGAGTACTCGGACATGGTGGCCTTCGGCGAGGTGCTGGGCGAGGCGATCCGCCGCTCCGATCGGCGGGTGGTGGTCATCGCCAGCGGTGCGCTGTCGCACAAGTTCTGGCCGCTGAGCCAGCTGCGCCAGCACGAGGGGGCCGACCCGGTGGATGTCATCAGCCCCGAGCACCGTGCCGCCGACGAGCGGCTCATCGGGTGGATGGAAGCCGGCGACCACGCGGCCGTGCTCGCCGATTACCCCGACTTCCGCCAGTACTCGCCAGAGGGCCGCTTCGCCCACTACGTGATCATGGCCACCGCGCAGGGCGGGCCGGCGTGGAACTCGCCCGGGGTGCCCTACAGCGACTATGAAAACGCTGCAGGGACCGGCCAGATCCACCTGTGGTTCCCCGCCGCCCACTGATCCAGCGCCGCATCCCGGCCTCACCCGACAGGAATCCACATGCGTCTGGCGAACTCCGCAGGTCGAGCAACCATCATCGTCGACGGGCACGCGGTCGACGTCGAGCAGGCGAGCGGCGGTTCGCTGGGCAGCGACCCGATGCTGCTGTCCGACCTTGCCAACCACGACGAGCTGCGCGCCATCGAGGCTGCGGCGGTGGCAGCGGACTGGCCGCTCGCCGACGAAGCGCTGCTGCTGGCCCCGGTGCCGCGGCCGCCGAAGGGCTTCGGTGTGGCCCTCAACTACAAGATGCATGCGCTGGAGAGCGGGCGCGACCTGCCCACCGAGCCGCACCTGTTCGGCAAGACGGAGAACTGCGTGTGTGGCCCGTTCGACGAGATCGTCGTGCCGGCCGGCCTCACCCAGATCGACTACGAGGCGGAGCTGGTGATCGTGTTCGGCCGCACCTGCAAGGGTGCCACCCGCGACGACGCATGGAGCTTCCTCGCCGGCGTCACGGCCGGGCAGGACATCTCCGATCGCGGCGAGCAGTTCCGCCCTCCGGTGAAGCAGTTCACGATCGCCAAGACGTACGACACGTTCGGCCCGATCGGGCCCTACCTGGTGACGGCCGACTCGCTGCCCAACCCCGACGGTCTGGAGATCGAGGGCCGCGTCAGCGGTGAGGTGATGCAGCACAGCAACACCAGCGACCTCATCTTCGACGTGCCGGCGCTGGTGGTGTGGCTCAGCCGGTACATCACGTTCCAGCCCGGCGATCTGGTGTGGACCGGCACCCCCGGCGGCGTCGGCGAGGCTCGCGGCCGGTTCCTGCACGACGGCGACGTGGTGGAGACCGAGATCGAAGGCATCGGCACCATGCGCAACCCGGTCGTCGAGCGCTAGGCCCTGCGGTGGACGTCGTGCACGAGGGCGACAGGAGCGTGGCGTACGGTGGCCGCTTCACGGGCACCGTCGAGCTGGAGATGCTGCACGCCACGCCAACCGACGACCAGCCCGACACCGCGCTCGTGCACTT
>CAYZFZ010000273.1:0-5040 GCA_964477795.1 uncultured Bifidobacterium sp. | reverse complement strand
GTCTGGCAGCCGGTGATCCCCCAGCGGGTGATCGTCAACCAGGCGATCGGCGAGCGCCGGCCCATCCATTCCTACGGGGTCCGCGGCGGCGACGTGTCCGAGGCGTTCGACAAGCTGTGGGCGAAGTTGCGCCGGGTGATCAGGTCCTGATCAGTCCGTCGCGCCGACGGTCAGCGCGCCGTCGCCGTTGCCATTGCCGGCTGCGTGGCGAGGTGCGGGGGCGGCCACGTCGATGAGGCTGAGGCCGCCGCGACCGTCGAAGGTGAGCGCGGCCTGGCCGGCGACGAGCCGGCGGATGCCCTCACCGAGGAACTCGCCGCGCCACCCGGTGGCAAGGCGCGCATCCGCGTCGCCACGCAGGAACGCCACCAGGTCGTTGCGGGTGGCGAGCAGAGCCGTGTCGATGCGGCGCTGCCGCGCCACCTCGCTGACCCACGCGGACACGAGCGTGACCGCCGGCCGCAGGCTGCGATCGAGCTCTTCGCCCTCGGCGGCGGGCAGGTTGGCCTCGCTGGACTTGCCGGCCTCGACCGCAGCCAGGATCTCCTTGGCGATCGTGCCGCGCGTGTGGCGGTCGTCGACCCCCCGACAGTGGGCCAGCTCGGCAACGGTGGATGGCTGCTTCTGGGCGATGCCGAGGATGGCGAGGTCGGGCAGCACCTGGCGCACCGGCGAGTCGATCGACATCGCCCGCCGCTCGCGCCAGGCGGCGACCGCACGGGCCACACCGCGGGCTCGTGGCTTGAGCACGCGCACGTCCTTCAGCCGCGTCCAGGCCTGCTCGGGCTCGGTGCCGCTGACCGGGCGGGTGCGCAGCTCCTCGCAGGCGTCGGCGGCCCACGAGGTGCGCCCTTCGGCGGCCAGCTTGGCGTTGAGCGTGTCCTGCAGCTCGAGCAGGTGATCGACGTCGCTGGCGGCGTAGTCGCGCTGGTCGGCGCTGAGCGGGCGGCGCAACCAGTCGGTGAGGCGGTCGCCCTTCGCCGCGGTGACCCTCAGCTCGGACTGCAGCAGCGACACCAGCGACGGGGTGCTGTAGCCGACGAACCCGGCCGCCAGCTGGGTGTCGAACAGGTGCCGCGGCACCGCGCCCACCGCGTGGGTGAGCACGTCGAGATCCTGCTGCGCGGCGTGCAGCACGGCTACGCAGTCGCTGTCGAACAGGCGGCGCAGCGGCGACAGGTCGCAGGCCAGCGGGTCGACGAGCACCACCTCGCCGGCACCCTTGATCTGCAGCAGCGCCAGCTTCGGGAAGTAGGTGCGCTCGCGATGGAACTCGGTGTCGAGGGCGTAGCGCTCCTCGAGCAGCAGCCGGTCGACGTACTCGGCGAGCTCGATGGACGAATCGATCCAGCGATACGTCACAAAGGCCGGCTTCCCTCGACGACGGGGCGACCGGCTGCCACCCAGGCCATGGTGCCGCCGGCGACGTTGATCGCCTGCACACCCTGCCCGGCGAGGAACTCGCACGCCCGCAGGCTGCGCCCGCCCGACTTGCAGATCACGTACGTGGGGCCCTCGCCCGCGAACGCATCGACACGGTCGGGGACGGTGCCGAGCGCGACGTGCACGGCGCCCGGGACGTGCCCGGCTTCGTACTCGTCGGTTTCCCGGACGTCGACCACGCGGCCGCCGGTGGCGAGCACCTGCTCCAGGTCGGCCACGCTCACTTCGTTGATCGGCATGGGACGGAACGCTACTGGGGCAGGTCACCAGGCGTGTTCACGTTGGCCAGATCTTGAGCATCCGCCTGGATCTCAGCCGCCCGCAGCTCGGCGATGGCCGCGGTGAGGCGCCGCTCGCCGCCGTCGAACACCCGCCGCAGCGTGGGGAGGGTGCCCGGGCGCCAGGCGGCGCAGGTCGGGTGCGGCCGGTCGGTGACCGCGACCGCCACCTCCGGAGTCGTGGTGCTCTGGTCGCCCTCCATCGCCGCCACCAGCGACCCGACGGTGGCGCCGGTGAGGTGGGGCAGGTCGCAGGAGGCGACGACCACGAGGTCGGCCGGCGAGCCGGCGAGCGCGGTGATCACCCCGCCCAGCGGGCCCTCCCCCGGGAACAGGTCGTCGACGACCACGATGCCCAGCTGTTCGAGCGCTGCCCTGTCGCCGCCGATGGCGACCACCGGCTCGCAGCCGCCCGCCCGCAGCGCGGCGACGACGCGCAGCACCATGGAAGTGCCGTCGACCTCGATCAGCGCCTTGTCGCGCCCCATGCGCCGGCTGGCGCCGCCGCACAACACGGCCCCGGCCACCGCCGGCGTGTGCTGCCACGCCGCCGATCGACCGGTCAGGTGGCACCGCCGGAGGGGTCGAGCTGGGCGAGGAACAGGCTGATCCGCTCGGCCTCGTCGCCCTCACCGATACGGGCCGCCATCTCCCCCAGGCCGCGCAGGCAGCCCAGGAAGGGCCGGTTCGTCTCGTCGGCCCAGCGCACGTAGCCCGAGCCGCGCCAGCCGTTCGCCCGCAGCGCATCCAGCCCCCGGTGGTAGCCCACCCGGTAGGCGGCGTAGCGCTCGACCGTGTCGGTGGCGACATCGCCCAGCGTGCACCAGGCCAGCAGCGAGCGCGGGTGGCCGGCGACGATCGCGGCGGCGAGCCCACGCTGCTCCGTGGCCGGTGCGGCGAGCGCCTGCTGCGCCGCGTGCCGCACCTCGGCGGGCTCGGCGGGTAGCACCGTGCGCGGCGGGCCCTGCGGCGTCAGCTGGATGGGTTGATCACTCACGACGCCACCCTACGGCCTATGGTTCGCGCCATGATCGCACTGACGCTCGAGTCCGCCAAGCGCATCGCCATCGTGGTGATCATCGCGTTCGTCGTGTTCTCGGTGCTGTCCGCGTGGCTGATCAAGAACGTCGTCACCAAGCTGATCGTGGTGGTGCTGTGCGCCGGCCTGGTGTTCGCCGTGTGGACGCAGCGCAGCAGCCTGCAGGACTGCGCCGACAAAGCGCAGGCGCAAGCCGAAGCACTCGACACCACCACACCCCTGACCTGCACCTTCTTCGGCAGGGACGTCGAGGTTGTCGGATAGCGCTCGCTGTCGACGCCCTCAACCCCACCAGGGGTTCCCTACGGCAGCGAGGAGGGGGTCGATCAGGTCTGCTCGGAAGACCTCTGGGTGGGTGTTGGGGGCGGCGTGGCCGCAGCCGTCGAGCACCACGAGCTCCGCACCGGCGATCGCGCCGGCCGCCAGCGACATGCCCTCCTGGTGGTGGGCCGCACCCCGCGTGCCGTAACCGACGACGACCGGCACATGGATGCGATCCGCGTGCCACGGCCGGTGCTCGCGCAGGTCGGCCAGCTCGTCCACCAGCGCGACGCCTTCGGCCCGGCGGGTGGCCCGCGTGCGCTCGGGCAGCGCCTCCCACCGCTCGGCGCCGATGAGCCGGCGCATGAACGCCTCGGCTGCGTCCTCCGGTTGCCCCGCGGCCTTGATCGCGCTGGCACCGGCTGTCGTGCCGGGCCACCACGGCTCCCACGACAGGGGCGTCTCGTAGATCACCACCCCGGCGACGAGCTCGGAGTGCTGCTCGGCCGTGGCCAGCGCGACGTTGCCGCCATAGCTGTGGCCGACGACGACCGCGCGGCGGCCGGCGAGCACCTCCACGAGGTCGGCTACCTGGGCGGTCATGTCGAACGGGCCGGCATGCGGGGTGGACCTTCCGTAGCCACGGCGGTCGTAGCGCAGCACCCGGTAGTCCTGGTCGAGCCGGCGGCTCAACCGCAGCATGCCCGCGCTGCGGTCCATCGCCCCGTGCACCAGCGCGACCAGCGGGAGCTCGGCGTGGCCGGCTTCCTCGGCCCAGATCGCCGTCACGAGACGCGCACGAGGCGCAGCACGTCGGTGCTCGCGCCGCTGGGGCGGTCGGGTGCACCGGCGAGCACCAGCACGGTCTGGCCGGGTTGCACGAGGCCGCTCTGCACGGCCCGCTCGACCGCGAACCAGACCAGCTCGTCGGTGCTGTGATACGTGCTCACGGCGAGCGAGCGCACACCCCACGACAGCGCCATCGCCCTCACCGTCGCCGGGTCGGGCGACAGGCTGATCAGCGTGGGCGTGGGCCGGAACCGGGCCATCGCCCGCGCCGTGCGACCGGTGGTGGTGCAGCACAGGATGGCTTCCGCACCCGCATCGGCCGCGGCCATTCCGGCTGCGTGGGTGATGGCCATCGTGATGCGCGCCGGCCCGTCGGGCCACTGCTCGCGCTGGGTGCGGCCCAGCCGCGAGGCCCAGTGCGCGTAGCTGGCCTCGGCCTCCGCCCGCCCAGCGATGCGGCTCATCGTGCGGATCACGTTCGGCGGGTCGGCGCCGATCGCGGACTCGGCCGACAGCATCAGCGCGTCCGTGCCGTCGAACACCGCGTTGGCGATGTCGCTGACCTCGGCACGGGTGGGCGATGGGGAGGTGATCATGCTCTCCATCATCTGCGTGGCCGTGATGACGGGCACGCCGACCTCCACGCAGTGGCGGATGATCCGCTTCTGCAGGTGGGGCACGTCCTCCAGCGGGCACTCGATGCCCAGGTCGCCGCGGGCCACCATCACGGCGTCGGCCTCGGCGGCGATGGCTTCCAGCGCGATGACGGCCGGCATCGTCTCGATCTTGGCCACCAGCCGGGTGGTGTGCGGCAGGATCGCCTCGCGCACCACGCGCAGGTCGTGGGCGGCACGCACGAACGACACCGCCAGGAAGTCGGCACCCGCCTCGGCCATGGCGCGGCCGAGCACGAGGTCGTCGTCGGTGGGTGTGGTGAGCCGCAGCCGCTCGGAGGGCAGATGCACGCCGGGGCGGCCCTGCACCCAGCCGCCGGTGAGCACCACGCAGTGCACGTCGTCGCCGTCGACCGCCGTCACCTGCAGGGAGATGGCGCCGTCGCCGAGCACCACCCGGTCGGCCGGCTGCAGGTCGACCAGGAGCGTGGGGTAGTCCACGGTGATGCGATCGATCGTGGAGGGGCCCTCCGCCGGGGTGAGCACGAGCTGGGCCCCGCCGAGGAGCTGGCCGCCGCCCTCGGGGAACTGGCCGGAGCGCACCTTCGGGCCGGGC
>CAYZFZ010000272.1:0-5072 GCA_964477795.1 uncultured Bifidobacterium sp. | reverse complement strand
TCTTCCACGTGAACTACCTCGGCGGCGACATGCCGACGTTCGCGCTGAACTTCTCCCGGCCCGGCGCCCAGGTCATCGGTCAGTACTACAACCTCATCCGGCTCGGGCGCGAGGGCTACCGGGCCATCCAGCAGTCCTGCCGCGACACCGCGATGCACATGGCCGACCAGATCGCGGCGATCGGGCCATACACGCTGCTGTCCGACGGATCGCAGCTTCCCGTGTTCTTCTTCCGGCTGCGCGCCGAGGTCACCAACTACACCGTCTACGACGTTTCGGCCAAGATGCGCGAGCGCGGCTGGCAGGTCCCGGCCTACTCGCTGCCCGACAACCTCACGGGGCTCTCGGGCCTGCGGGTGGTCGTCCGCAATGGGTTCGGCCGCGACCTCGCCGACCTGTTCCTCGAGGACCTGCGCCGCGCCACCGACTTCCTTGAGGGGTTGACCGAGACGCTGCCTGCCGATCCGAGCCACACGGAGTCATTCCGGCATTGAGCAGTCACGAGCACCACCGACGGCTGCCGATACGGCTGCCGGACGGGGCTGGCGACGTCCGCGCGGAGGGGCCGCGGCCGTTCGTGACGCACGTGTCCTACCTGGACCGCGACGGGGTCCGCGTGCACTGGCGTGCGCGCCCGGCACGCAAGCAGGGGGAGCGGACACTGACCTGGTGGATCGGCGCGCTGTTCGCCATCGGCTCGACGTGCTTCCTGGTCGGGCCGGTGCCGGCGTACGAGTCGGCCGTCGGGGCCCGAACCACGGCGATGACGTACTTCATCGGGTCGATCTTCTTCACCACTGCGGCGTACCTGAGCTACGCGCAGGTCGTCCGCCAGGCCGGACGGCGGTGGTTCGGCTGGACGCCGGCCCTTATGGGGTTCTGGGCGACGCTCATCCAGTTCGTCGGGACGCTCTACTTCAACGCGACGACGTTCGCCGGCCTGCTCGACGTGCCGACGGCCGAGGCCGACCGGGTCATCTGGCGGCCCGACGCACTGGGCTCCGTGTGCTTCCTGGTGTCCTCCGCGATCGCGTTCGCCGAGGCGGGCCACCGGTGGTTCTCCTGGCGGCCAGGCAAGCGCGACTGGCACGTCACCGCGCTGAACCTGTGGGGATCGGTCTTCTTCGGGATCTCGGCGATAGGTGCGTACATCCTGCCCGGCGGCGACCTCCTGAACGTCCGCTGGGCGAACGGGGGTACGTTCCTGGGCGCCGCGTGCTTCCTCGTCGCGTCGCTGCTGATGCTTCCGGAGGGCCGCGCCACGGGCACCGTCCCGGAGGCGGTCAGCGCAGCGCGGCCCTGATCTGCTCGGCCTGATCGGTCATCAAGTCTCCCGAGTGTGCGGTTGGGCCGAGGGGCCCAACCGGTCAGAACCGGCTGAGCCCCTCGGTGCTACGCGTTGACGCCAGGTGTCACTTGAGCAGCGCCAAGCGGGCCGGGTCGTTCGCGAAGACCTCCTGCGCGTTGTCCTTGGTGACCACGACCGGGTCGAGCTCGTAGACAGCCACCATCTTCTTGCCATTGTCCACCGTCGCGGTCGGCGCGGGCAGGGCCTGGCCGGCCTGCAGCAGCTTGATCAGCGCGACGGACTTCGCCACCAGCTGGTCGGTCGGCTTGGCGATCGTCGACCACTGCTTGCCGTCCCACACCGACTTGACGGACTCGTTCTCGGCGTCGAGGCCGGTCACGACCGGGACGTCCTGGCCGGCCTGGTCAGCCGACGTCATGATCGCGCGGGCGATCCCGTCGTTGGGCGACAGGGCGCCGTCGATCTTCTTGTCGCTGTAGAAGCCGGACAGCAGGGAGTCCATCCGGGCCTGGGCCTTGGCGTTGTCCCAGTCGGGCGTGGCGACCTGGGTGAAGTCCTTCTGACCCGATACGACGACGACCGTTCCGTCGTCGATCTTCGGCTGGAGGACCGACATGGCGCCCTTGAAGAAGTTGGGGGCGTTGGGGTCGGCCGGGCCGCCGCCGAACAACTCGATGTTGTAGGGGCCGCTGCCCTTGCGCGCCGCGAGGCCGTCGAGCAGTGACTGGCCCTGCAGCTCACCAGTACGCACGCTGCCGAACTGCACCACGGCGTCGACCCCGTCGGTGTTCTCGATCATTCGGTCGTAGCCGATCACCGAGGCACCGCCAGCCTTGGCCTTCTCGAGCACGCTGCCCAGCTGCGTGCCGTCGATGGGCCCGACGACGATGACCTTGGCGCCCTGCTCGCTCATGGCCTCGATCTGCGACTGCTGCTGCGGCACCTTGTTGTCGGCCGCCTGGATGAGCGGCTTGAAGCCGGCATCGCCCAGCTGTGCCTTGAAGAAGTCCTCGGCCTCCTTCCAGTTCTGCGTCCCCAGCCACGGCAGCGCCACGCCGATCGTCGAGTCGGCGGCGAAACCGGCAGCGGCAGACGCCGACGACTCGCCGCTGCTGCCACGATCGCTCGAGCTCGAGCAGGCACCGAGGGCCAGCGTCCCGGCGCTGGCGAGGGCCACCAGCCCGAGGGTCCTTCTCTTGATCTTCATCCAGTTCTCCTTCTGGCTGGGCACCCACCTCGAGTGCTCGGTTGGCTGACTGCCGGTATGCGGGTGGCAGGCAGGGCTGTGATGCCCGACCCCACGGTCAGGTGGTCTCGTGGGCGTCGGCAGAGGTTGGGACATCGGTGAGCCCCGGCTCCGTGGCTGCCGTGACCGGCGAGGTGTCCGCAGCCTCGGGCTGCGAGGTCTCCGCCGATCCGACAGGGGGCTTGCGTGTGAGCCGGCCGATGAGCGAGGGCCGCCCCTGCTGCTTGTTGTAGACGTCGAAGGCGACCGCTCCGAGCAGGACCAGGCCCTTGATGACCTGGGTCTTGTCCGCACCGACGCCCATGAGGGACAGGCCGCTGTTGAGCACCGCCATCACCAGGCCACCGACTATCGACCCGACGACGGTGCCGATGCCACCGGACACCGCGGCGCCGCCGATGAACACCGCGGCGATCGCGTCGAGCTCCCACGCGGTGCCGTCCGCAGGGCCCGCTGCCGTGGCGCGACCGGCGAACAGGATCCCGGCCAGGGCTGCCAGGAACGACATGTTCACCATGACCAGGAAGTACGTGCGCTGGGTGTTCACGCCGGACAGCGCCGCCGCGGAGCGGTTTCCGCCGACCGCGTAGATGTGTCGGCCGAACGTCGTGCGCTGCGTGATGATGTGGTAGATGATGACCAGGGCCACGAGGATCAGGCCGGGGACCGGGAAGGACGTTCCGGGCCGGCCGCTGCCGAACAGCCAGGTGACGTAGCCGATCACGACGGCGACCAGCACGAACCTCACGACGGCGGGCCACGCCGGGATGGGCTCGTCACTGACCTCGCTTAGCCGGCTGTGCTTGCGGTACTCGCCCCAGCCGTACGCCGCGATCGCGAGGATGCCCAGCAGCAGCGTCGAGTTGTTCATCCGGGTGAAGGAGGGTCCCCATTCAGGCAGGTACCCGGCCCCGAACCACTTGAGCTCCTCGGGGACGGGGACGCTGATCGACTTGCTGACCCAGATCACGCCGCCCCGGAAGATCATCATGCCGGCCAGCGTCGTGATGAAGCCGGGGATCCCGAGGCGGGCCACCCAGAAGCCCTGCCAGGCGCCGATGAGGGTGCCGACCCCCAGCCCCAGCAGCACGGCCAGCCACCAGGGGAAGCCCCAGTTCGCGGCCGACAGGGCCATGAGCATGACGACGAAGCCTGCCACCGAGCCGACCGACAGGTCGATCTGGCCGATGACGATGACCATCACCATGCCGATCGCCAGCACGAGCACGTAGGCGTTGCCGGACAGCAGGTTCTGGAAGTTCGACGGGGTGAGCATGCGCCCGCCGGACATGATGTCGAACGCGATGACCAGCGCCAGGAGCGCGAAGACCATGGTGAACTGGCGGAAGTCGCCGCCGAGGACCTTCTTGAGGGCGTTCATGTCGTGTGCTTCCTCCTGGTCAGCTGGCCGCGCCGGCCTTGGTCGTGGTCATCAGGCGCATCAGCCGCTCCTGGTCGGCCTCGCCCCTGTCGAGGACGCCCGTGATCCGGCCCTCGCAGATGGTGTAGATCCGGTCGCTCATGCCGAGCAGCTCCGGGAGCTCGGACGAGATGACCACCACGGCCTTGCCCTCGTCGGCAAGGGCGTGGATCAGCTTGTAGATCTCGTACTTGGCGCCCACGTCGATGCCGCGGGTGGGCTCGTCGAGGATGAGGACGTCCGGTTCCGGGAACATCCACTTGGCCAGCACGACCTTCTGCTGGTTGCCCCCTGAGAGGGTGGTGACCCCGGCGTCGGCGGTGGGGCTCTTGATCCGCAGGGACTTGCGGTAGCCCTCGGCCACCTCGTGCTCGCGGTGCGCGTCCAGCAGGCCCCCGCGGATGATCGCGCGGAGGTTGGCCGAGACGATCGTCCGCTTGATCGAGTCGAGCAGGTTCAGGCCCAGGTTCTTGCGATCCTCGGGGACGTAGGCCAGACCGGCACGGATCGCCGCAGCCACGCTGTGGATCTCGATCTCCTGGCCCTTGAGGATGATCTGCCCGGAGTGGTAGATGCCGTACGTCCGGCCGAACAGCGACCGTGCGAGCTCGGTGCGACCGGCGCCCATGAGCCCCGCGAACCCGACGATCTCGCCGCTGCGCACGAAGAAGCTGGAGTCCTTGCAGATCATCCTGCCCGGGACGGCCGGGTGCTCGACGCGCCAGTCGCGCACCTCGAAAATGGTCGCGCCGATCTTCGGGGTGTGCTCCGGGTAGCGGTTCTCGATGGAACGGCCGACCATGGCGCGGATGATCCGGTCCTCGTCGACGTGGCCGGCCTCGACCTGGTAGGTCTCGACCGTGCGGCCGTCCCGGATGACCGTGACCGCATCGGAGACCTCGGCGATCTCGTTGAGCTTGTGCGAGATCATGATGCAGGTGATGCCCTTGGCCTTGAGGCCGCGCATCAGCTCCAGCAGGTTGGCTGAGTCGGCTTCGTTGAGGGCCGAAGTGGGCTCGTCGAGGATGAGCAGCCGGACGTCCTTGGACAGGGCCTTGGCGATCTCGACGAGCTGCTGCTGGCCCACTCCGAGGCTC
>CAYZFZ010000271.1:0-5080 GCA_964477795.1 uncultured Bifidobacterium sp. | reverse complement strand
CTGGCGCCAGTGGTCGAACGCGGCCATCGAGCCGATGATGCTCATCACCGCGTCGGGCAGGTGCCGGTCGTCGAGCGGCACGTCGGGCAGGTGCTCCACCTCGCGGACGATGTCGTACCCGAGGTAGCCCATCACACCGCCCTGCAGCGGCGGCAGGTCGGGGATGATCGGCGCACGGTACGCAGCGATGATCGCGTCGAGTGCAGCGAGCATGCCCCGGTCGAGCGGGATGTCCGCGCTGAGGTGCTGGCCCTTGATGTCGATCAGGCCGTCGCGCAGCTCCAGCGTGGCGACCGGGTCGTGGCCGACGAAGCTGTACCGCGCCCAGCGCTCGCCGTGCTCGACGGACTCGAGCAGGAAGCCTTCGCCGTCGCCCACCAGCTTCAGGTACGCGGCCACCGGCGTCTCCAGGTCGGCCAGCAGCTCGGCCCACACCGGCACCACGGTGTGCTGCGCGGCGAGCGCGTGGAACTCCTCGCGACCGGGTTGCATGCGCAGCTCGGGCATCACTGCGCCCCGAACGCGCGGTAGAAGCACGTGTACTCACCGGTGTGGCAGGCGCCCTTGCCCTCCTGCTCGACGAGGAACAGCAGGGTGTCGCCGTCGCAGTCGTAGTAGCCCTCGCGCACGAACTGGCGGTCGCCACTGGTGTCGCCCTTGCGCCACACCTCCTGGCGGCTGCGGCTCCAGTAGACCATCCGGCCCTCGGCCAGCGTGGTGGCCAGCGTCGCCGCGTTCATCCAGGCCATCATCAGCACGGCCCGGGTGTGCACGTCCTGGGCGATGACGGGGACGAGGCCACTGGCGTCGTACTTGACGGCGGCCAACTGCTCGGGGCTGGCGAGGATCGACACGGCGTCGGGCATGAGCGACAGCCTACGAGTCGGCGAGCACTGCGACCCTGTGCGAAACCAGGGGCGGCACCGCTACAGGTACAGCCCGGTGCTGGCTTCGATGCGGCTGGCGGCCACGGCGTGGATGTCGCGCTCGCGCAGCATGATGTAGTCGGTGCCGCCGACCTCCACCTCGTAGCGGTCCTCCGGGCTGAACAGCACGCGATCGCCCACCTCGGCGGTGCGCACGTTCTGCCCGAGGGCGACGACCTCGGCCCACACGAGGCGCTTCGAGATCTGGGCGGTGGCCGGGATCAGGATGCCGCCGGTGGTGCGGCGCTCGCCGTCGCGATCCGGGATGCGCACGAGAACCCGATCGTTGAGCATCTTGATCGGCAGCTTCTGTTCGTCCAAGGCCACGCCCGGCAGGGTACCGTCGGGGTCGACATGACCCCAACGGTCGGAAAGGGAACCCCCATCGTGCGTCGTCGAGCCGTCCTCGTGTGCCTTCTCCTCACTGCGCTCGCTGCCTGCAGCGACGACGACGCAGCGCCCTCCACCCCCACCACCGCGCCGGCCGTCACGCTCGCCCCCGACGCCACCGACATCACCGGCAACACGCTCGCGCCGCAGACGACGTTCATGCCCGACTGTGCCGCGATGCCCACCGCCGCCGATCTCTCCACCATCGTCGGTCTGCCGCTCGACGACGGGCACGTCACCGGCTCGGGGACATGCGAGTTCCTCGGCCTCAACGACCAGAGCCGCTCCGTCGTGCTGGCGATGCTCACCGACCCGGGCGACCAGGCGTCGTTCACCGACCTGCAGTCGTCGCTCGGCGCGGTCACCCCGCTCGACGACCCGGAACTGGCAGGCGCCTCGGTCTCCGCCAACTCGACGGTGTTCGTCACCGCCAACGGCGCGCTCTACAGCGTGCTCACCTCAGTCACCGACGGCACACCTGCCGAGCAGGTGCCGCTGTCCGTGGCGGTGCTGAAGCGCTGGCTGGCAATCTAACGAGGTGTCGGGGTCTCTCGCTGAAAGCGGACCGCCCGTCAGGCGCGCGAGCGGCGGGTGCGACGCTCGGCCGTCTCCGCCGGCGCAGCGTTGGTGAGCGGCCCGATGTGCTCGACGATCGCGGCCACACTCGGCCGCTCGGCCCGTTCGTGACCGTCGATCGCGGCGCGCATCGCGGCCAGGTGCTGCGGGCTGGTGCCGCAGCAGCCACCGACGATACGGGCGCCGCCGTCGATCGCCAGCTTGGCGTACTCGCCCATCAGCTGCGGCGTGCCCGAGTACACGATCTCGGTGCCCTCGAAGTGCGGCACCCCGCAGTTGCCCTTGCTGACCAGCGCGTACGGTGCGCCCTCCATCGCCAGCAGGGTGACGAGGATGTCGGAGGCACCGACGCCGCAGTTGGCACCCATCGCCAGCGGCGCCACGGGCTCGATGGACAGCGCGTCGGCGAGGCCGCCGGGCAGCAGGCCCATCATCGTGCGGCCGGCGGTGTCGAAGGAGCAGGTGACCACGTACGGCATGCCGCACTCGATGGCGGCGGTGGCCGCAGCATGGAACTCCTCGGGCGACGACATCGTCTCGATCCACGCCACGTCGGCACCACCGTCGCGCAGGCCGCGGATCTCCTCGGTGAAGGACGCAACGGCGTCGGCGTGGGTGAGCGCGCCCATCGGCTCGAACAGCTCGCCGGTGGGCCCGACCGACCCGGCCACGACCACCGGCCGATCTGCACCATCGGCAACCCTGCGGGCCAGTTCGGCAGCACCCTTGGCCAGCTCGTACGTGCGCGCCTGCGCCTGGTGCAGCTTGAGCCGGTGCGGGTTGCACCCGAACGTGTTGGTGAGGATGATGTCGGCGCCCGCGTCGACGAACTGCTGGTGCAGCCCCATCACCGCGTCGGGCCGGTCGACCGTCCAGAACTCCGGCGGCTCACCTGGCCCGAGGCCGGCGTTCATGTAGTTCGTGCCCGTCGCACCGTCGGCGAGCAGGACGCGGCCGGTGGCCAGGAGATCGGAGAGTGAGCTGCGCATCGCGTGCCACGATACCCCTGGCCGGCCCCCGCCAGCGGCGTGCTCAGGCGACGGCGTGGGCGACGCGCTCGAGGACTTCGGGGGTGAGCGCGGCGAGCACGTCGAGTGCCTCGAAGTTCTCGATCACCTGGCTGGCGCGGCTGGCGCCCGTGATCACGGTGGAGACGCGCGGGTTGGCGGCGCACCAGGCGATGGCCAGCTGCGCCATCGAACAGCCGAGGTCGGCGGCGATCGGGCGCAGCCGCTCGACCTTGTCGATGGACTCCCTGTCGGTCATCCGCTCGGCCAGCCACTCGTAGCCGGGCAGCGCGCCGCGGCTGTCCTGCGGCACACCGTCCTTGTACTTGCCGGTGAGCAACCCGCTGGCCAGGGGGCTCCAGATGGTGGTGCCCAGCCCGATGTCGTCGTACAGGCGGGCGTACTCGACCTCCACCTTGTCGCGCGTGAGCAGGTTGTACTGCGGCTGCTCCATCACCGGCTTGTGCAGGTGGTGGCGCTCGGCGATCTCCCATGCGGCGCGGATCTCGTCGGCACTCCACTCGCTGGTGCCCCAGTACAGCGCCTTGCCCTGCGAGATCATGTCGCTCATCGCCCACACGGTCTCCTCGATGGGCGTGTTCGGGTCGGGGCGGTGGCAGTAGACGAGGTCGATGAAGTCGAGCTGCATGCGCTCGAGCGAACCGTCGATCGCCTGTGCCAGGTACTTGCGATTCAGCGTGTTGCGCATGTTGCGCATGTTGCCGTTGAGCCCCCAGTAGAACTTGGTGCTGACGACGTACGACTGCCGCTTCCAGCCGAGCTCCTTGATCGCGCGGCCCATCTGGCCCTCGCTGCCACCGCCGGCGTAGGCCTCCGCGTTGTCGAAGAAGTTGCACCCGGCCTCGTAGGCGGCGTGCATGCACTCCAACGCCATCGCGTCGCCGAGCTGGTTGTCGAACGTCACCCAGCTGCCGAAGGACAGGACGGACACTTGCAAGCCGCTGCGACCGAGCCGGCGATACTGCATCTTGGTAGCCATGGCCGCACTGTATCCGCAGGGGTCGCCGGGCTGGCCAGGTGGGCTGGTCAGGCGGCGAGCGAGCGGCGCAGTGCCGCCAGCGCGGCGATGCCGGCCGTGCCGACGCCGCAGCAACCGCCGATCAGGCGAGCCCCGACCGCCAGCCAGGCGGGCACCAGGCCGGGGATCTCGCCGCCACCTGTCTCGCCCAGCCAGCACTTGTGCTCACCGTCCCAGATGGCACCGTGGTTGGGGTAGACCACCAACGGCAGCGGCACCGACAGCGACCGCAGCAATGGCTCGACGAGGCCGGGCGCGGTGCAGTTCAGCCCCACGGCGGTGAGCGCAGGTGCCACCGCGGCAGCCGCAGTCGCGAACACGTCGCCGCTGCAGGTGCGGGCGCCGTCCGCGCAGGTGAACGTCAGCCAGGCGGGCGCGTCGGTGAGCGCACGCAACTCCTCGACCACGATCTCCGCCTCCGCCCGCGACGGCATCGTCTCGATCGCGAACACGTCGGGCGCGGTGGGCACCAGCACCTCCAGGCGCGCCCGGTGGAACGCGCGCACCTCCGCCCACGAGGCTTCGTAGCGACCGTGGTACTCGCTGCCGTCGCCCAAGCAGGCGCCGAAGGGACCGACGGAGCAGGCGACGACCGCCGCGTCTGCCGCCCGGGCCACGGCCGTGGTGGACGCCAGCAGCCGGCGAGCCTCCGGCGGGGACACGCCGGCCGCGACAAAGCCGTCCTCGCTGGCCTGGTAGCTGGACGTGATGATCACATCGGCGCCGGCCGCCACATACCGGCGGTGCGCCTCGGTGATGACCTGCGGCCGATCGAGCAGCGCGGCCGCCGTCCACAGCAGCCCGGCAGGCCGCTCGCCCATCTCCTCCAGCACGGTGGACAGGCCGCCGTCGATGACGGTGAAGGGGTCGCGCAGCAGCTGACTCATGCGGGCCTCACCGACACACCCGCCGCCGCCATCGCCGCCTTGGCCTCGGCGATGGTGTGCTCGCCGAAGTGGAAGATGCTTGCCGCGAGCACTCCGGTGGCGTGCCCGTCGGTGATCCCGTCGGCAAGGTGCTGCAGCGTGCCCACACCGCCGCTGGCGATCACTGGTACGCCCACCGCGTCCGCGACGCGACGGGTGAGCTGGAGGTCGAAGCCCTCCTTCGTGCCGTCGCGGTCCATCGACGTGAGCAGGATC
>CAYZFZ010000270.1:0-5080 GCA_964477795.1 uncultured Bifidobacterium sp. | reverse complement strand
CGGGCGGCCGCGGCCTGTTCGAGGGCGGCTTCCTCGGCCTCGACAACATCGGCGTGTTCGACCGCAGCAAACCGCTGCCCACCGGTGGCCGCCTCGAGCAGGCCGACGGCACCGCCTGGATGGCGCTGTTCAGCCAGAACATGCTCGACCTGGCGCTGATGCTGGCCGAGCGCGACCCGTCGTACTTCGACGACGTCAGCGAGTTCTTCGAACGCTTCTTCTGGATCGCCGCCGCGGTGGACCCTGCGGGCGACCATCCCGACGAGCTGTGGGACGAGGAGGAGGGCTTCTTCTACGACGTGCTGCGCCGGCCCGACGGCACGGGTGTCCGCCTGAAGGTGCGTTCGCTCGTCGGCCTGCTGCCGATCTGCGCCACCACGGTGATCGAGCCGGAGGTGCTGGAGCGCTTCCCCGAGCTGACCGCGTCGATCCGCCGCTTCCTGGAGCGCAACGACGACCTCGTCGGCGGCATCCCCGACCCGCGCATTCCGGGCGTCAACGGGCGCCGCCTGCTCTCGCTGGTCGACGAGACGAAGCTGCGCCGCATCCTCGAGCGCATGCTCGACGAGGAGCGCTTCTTGGGCCCGCACGGCATTCGCTCGATCAGCCGCTGGCACCTCGACCACCCGTACTCCTTCGACGTGGACGGCAACGAGTACACGGTCGAGTACGAGCCGGCCGAGTCCACCACGGGCATGTTCGGTGGCAACTCGAACTGGCGCGGGCCGGTGTGGTTCCCGATCAACCTGCTGATCATCCGGGCGCTGCTGCAGCACCACCAGTACTACGGCGACGCGTTCACGGTGGAGTGCCCCACCGGTTCGGGCGTGCAGATGACGCTGTTCGAGGTGGCCAAGGAGATCTCCGACCGGCTGGTGGCGACGTTCCTGCGCGACCCCGACGGCCGGCGGCCGGTGTACGGCGGCGAGCGCATGTTCCAGGAGGACGAGCACTGGCGCGACCTGATCCTGTTCTACGAGTACTTCCACGGCGACAACGGTGCCGGCCTCGGCGCCTCGCACCAGACCGGATGGACCGGCGTGGTGGCGAAGTTGATCCAGCTGTTCGGTCACCTCGACGGGCCGACGGTCCTGGCCGAGGGCGGCCGGCCCCTGGCCCGCCCGTTCCGCCTCCCGCCGGCGGCCGGTCAGGGCTGAGCGGCGCGCGCGGCGGCCTCCACCCGGTCGCGGTAGCCGGCCCACCAGGCCGCGTCGCCCGGCGGGAGGTTGCTGTTCCCGTCGCGCCAACCGGCCGAGCCGTCGATGGTCTCGCGCACGATGTCGGCCTGCCCGGCGTGGCGATGGGTCTCGGCGATCATGTGGATCAGCAGGGTGTGCAGCGTCGGCTCGTTGCGGTCCGGGGCCCACCACGGCACCCGGCCGGTGGCCTCCAGGTCGAGGGCCGCGATGGTGGCGTCGCTGTGTACCCACACCCGGCGGTAGAGGTCGACGATGCCGGCCCGAGTCTCGTCGGCCGTTGCCCACATGTCGGCGTTGTCCTCGGCACCCTCCTCGTACCACGGCAGCGGCTCGGGGAACGGCCGGCCGAGCACCTCACCCAAGTAGCCCGCCTCCACACTGGCGACGTGCTTCACCAACCCGAGCAGGTTCGTGCCTGTGCCCGTGAGCGGCCGGCGGGCGTCGTACTCCGACAACCCCTCCAGCTTCCACAGCAACGCCTCGCGCCCCACCTGCAGGTAGCGGTGCAGGACTGCCTTCATGCCCTCGAGTTCCATCGCGCGAGCTTGCCACGCGCCCGACCCCGGCACGACCGGTGACGGATTCCACGTTCCACTCCGTTTCGGCCTCTGGAGTACCGCCATCATCGGAAGCGTCGAAGTGAAGCCCAGGGCAGGGTACCAAACCTCGTGTCGGGCAATCCGCAACGAATTCGCAACCGCAGCGAAGCCGAGTTCGCCGGCTACAGCGCAGCGCTCGACTACCTCGACCAACAGGACCCTGGTGGACTCACGGTCGGGTTGGTAGTGCATCTCCATCGCTTGCTGTTCTCCTTCACCGATGGACGCGGGGGCTACTTCAAGGCCGAGAACAACGTGGTCATCGATCGCCACCCCGACGGAAGCACGAGCACGCGCTTCACGCCGGTCGGCTGGCAGGAGACGCCCTGCTACATGGACGAACTGGTCACCCGCACCAGCACCGCGCGACGCGACAACGAGACCCATCCGCTGTTGATCGGCGCTGCTTTCGCGCTCGACCTGCTGTGCATCCACCCGTTCGCCGACGGCAACGGACGCGTCGCGCGACTCGCCACCACGCACCTCTTGCAACGATCCGGCTACGGGGTCGGCAAGTACGTGAGCGTCGAACAACTCATCTACGAAACCAAGGACGAGTACTGCACAGCGCTCGCAGCGTCGACGACGGCCTGGTTCGGCGACGGCCAACACGTTGTCTGGCCGTGGGCCAGCTATCTGCTCGGCCGACTCGACGCTGCCTACACGCGCTTCGGAACCAGGGTCGCCGCGGGGACGGGCGGCGGAACGAAGCAGGACCGGGTACGCGACTTCGTGCTGCTGCACTCCCCGACACCGTTCAGCATCGCCGACCTCCGCCGCGCGGTTCCAGGCATCAGCGACAACACCATCCGGCTCGTCCTCGCCGAACTGAGAGACCAACGGCTGATCGCCAACAACGGCACCGGCCGCAGCGCGAGCTGGCGCCGCGCGGGTCACTGAACGGCTGTGCACGACTCGCGAGCTTCATCCAGCAGTGCCGGTCCGGCTTCCCCGCTCAGCGAAGACGGCAGACTCGCTCTGGCCCTTGACGGTGGACAGCCGAACGGAACCCGAACGCGAAGAGGCCGTCGTCACCCCTGCGCCAGGCGGCGCACAGGTCAGCTCAGCGGCGGACGGACCTGACCCGGACGTGGAAACGACGAAGGCCCCCTTGCGGGGGCCTTGCGACTGCACTGCGGTTGGATCTGGTGGGGCTAACAAGAATCGAACTTGTGACCTCATCCTTATCAGGGATGCGCTCTAACCGACTGAGCTATAGCCCCAGTAGCGGTAGGCAAGGCTAGCGGCATCGCCGGAAAACCCTCAAGCCGGTTGCGCCGGCTCCTGGGGCGTGCCTGCCGCGTCGGTGTTGCCGCCCGGACGCTCGGCGGGAGTCGACTTGATCGGCTCGCCGAACACGACGACTCGGCCGCGGCGCCAGCCGATGCCACGATCTTCGCGGGCGATCACTTCTTCCTCCAGCACGCTCACCCGGATGCCACCCACCAGGTCGGTGATCAGGTTGAACAGTGTCGCCATCAGCACGGCGAGGCCGGTGAGCCCGACCACCACGAACAGGCCGGCGATCCAGGCGTTGTGGAAGATCTCGCCACCCTTGAGCTGGAACGTCTCCCACCCGAAGTTCTCGAAAAAGCGCTCGATGTTGTCCACCGTGCCGGTGTTCTGTGCGACCTGCCACAGCAGCACGCCAGACGTGAGACCGACGCCGTAGAGGAACAGATTGAACACGAGCGCGACCTTGAACACGCTCCACGAGTCCACGTGGCGGACGACTCGTGTGACCTTGCGGACGCGTGGGCGCGGGCGGCGGCGGGCCACAACCTTGGGCTTGCGCAACGGGCGCGGCGGCTTGATCGGGCGGGCCAGCGACGGCATGCCGTCGGTGCCGTCCATGTCGGTGAACTCGGGTGCGGGCACGAGCACCGGCTGGGTCGACGGCGCCATCGGCGGCAGCACGACCAGTTCGCGGGTGGCCGGTGCGGCGGGTTCGCTCGGCGCTGCCGGCTCGGCGGGCGTGGCTGGCACGATCGGCGGCAGCACCACGGCCGCACGCTCGGAGGCGGTGAGCGTGTGCGTCGCCCACACGGACGGGTCGAGCGGCGCGCTGATCAGCCCGTTGGCCTTGCCCGCACCGGTGTCTCTGGCGGCAGCATCGATCTTCGCGCCAGCGTCCGGAGTTGGCGGCCCGTTCACCTTGGCCGCATGGTCGCCGGTGGGTGCCAGGCCCTCGGCGGGGTCGGTGTCGGTGGTGGTGTGATGCGAGCGGGCGGACGTGCCGCTGGCCGCCCGTGCCTTCGACTTCGACGTCATCTTCTTCGCCAGAGCGGACGCTTTGCTGGGCGACCCGTTGCCCGACGAGCCGTTGCCCGATGCCCCGTTGCCCGACGAGCCGTTGCCGGACGAGCCGTTGCCGGACGAGCCGTTGCCGGACGCGGTGTCAGCCGGGGCGACGACCACCGTTTCGACGCGCGGATCCGGTTGCTCGGGGCGCGCCTTCACGCCCTGCTGTGATGCAGGACGCTTGCCGGTGGGGGGCACGCCATTGTCCACTTGTGCGAGTGTAGGCAACGGGCCGTGCTCAAGGAGCGCGCGTCGCGCGCGCTGTCGCCGACTCGCCGTCGACCACCACCGTCACCTGCACCGCCTCGCCGATGGTCGCGAACGTCACCAGCACTGCTCCGTTCGCCGCAGCGAGCTGCGCTGCGGCCGGCCTGCCGCCGGTGGTGCCGGCCAGCGCGGCCGCGTCGGCCGCGGCCTGGGCGCGGTCGCGGGCGGCCAACCGTGCCGCGAAGTGGCCGGCGGCCACCATCGTCAGCACCGCCAGCACCACGACCGCCAACAGCAGCACGGTTGCCTGACCACCCTCGTTCGACGTTCGATCGCGCACACGCATCGCCCACCTCGCTCACCTGTTCCGAACACTGGTGGCGGCATGGGCCGCAAGGTGGCACCGAAGTGCGAGGGGGGTGCGGCGGGCCTATTCCTCGTCGCTGGCCAGGATCGGCGCCACGGAGGCGACCGTCTGCCCGTCGTCGAGGCTCATCAGGCGCACACCCGTGGCATCACGGCCCTGCGAGCTGATGTCGCGGACCGGCATGCGGATGGTGACACCACCGCTGGAGACGGCGACGATCTCGTCGTCGAGACCAACCATGAACGCGGCCACGACCTGGCCCTTCTTGCCGGTGAGCCGGATGCCGATGACGCCCTGCCCGCCACGGCCCTGCACATTGAAGCGGTCGAGCTGGGTGCGCTTGCCGTAGCCGGATTCGGTGACCATCAAGATGGCCGTGTCGTCGCGGCCGACGTCGGCCGACACCA
>CAYZFZ010000269.1:0-5086 GCA_964477795.1 uncultured Bifidobacterium sp. | reverse complement strand
CCGGTGAGGTGTCTGACGAGGATGTTCGTGTCGATGAACGCCGTCATCGGCGGGCGTCCGCACGAGCCGAGCGCGTCGTGCGGATGACGTCGTCCCATGCGGCGTTGCGTCGGGCTGCGGGAACCGTGATCGTCCCGGCCAATGACAGGAAGTCGGGCGTGCGCGCGAGCACGGCACGATTGCCCTCCACTCGGAACACCACGTTGTCCCCTTCACCGATGCCGAGCGCGTCGCGCACTGCCTTGGGGACAGTGATCTGGCCCTTTGAGGTCATCTTCGCTGCAATCTCCATCAGGGGTTCCTTACTCTCGACTCGTGGTAAGGATAGCCGTTGCGTCGCACGGAGTCGCCACAACTCGATCTGGGGCTGGATCGTCTCGGAAGTGGAGACGATCCAGCCCCGGGCGCGGATTTGGAACGGATCAGCCCCAGAAGCCATGTGGCGCCGAGTGCCCGGTCTGTGCGCACTCGTCGAGGCGTTCGGAGTGGGCGAAGTGGGACCCACGCTCCTAGGTCCTAGGTGGACGTGATCTCGACGACGCGATCGGCGGCGGCGGTCATCGCGGGGTCGTGGGTGGCGACGAGGACGGCGGCACCGGCCGCGGCCGCGCCGCGCAGGGCGGTGGCGACGACGGCCGTGTGCGCGTCGTCCTGGAAGCTGGTGGGCTCGTCGGCCAGCAGTAGATCCGGGCGTGCCGCCATCGCCCGGGCCACGGCGACGCGCTGCTGCTGACCCATCGAGATCTCGTTGATCGTGCGGGCGGCGAGGTCGTCGATGTGCAGCGTGGCGAGCAGGGTGTCGACCCAGTCGCCGGCGCCAGGAGCAGAGTCGGTGATGTTCTCCCGGACGGACAGCTCGACGGCGAGCGCGAGCACCTGCGGAACGATCGCGATGTGCGACCACGGGCTGTCCGCCGCCGGGGTGCGGCCGTCCACGAGCACCTCGCCGGTGTCGGTGGCACACAGCCCGGCGAGGAGCGCCAGCAGGGTGGACTTGCCGCTGCCCGAGCGGCCGCGCACGACGACGAGCTCACCGCGATCGACGCGCAGGTCGATGGGGTGCAGGCCGGCCGAACCGACCCACAGGTGCGATGCGTTGCGCAGCTCGACGAGGCTCACGACACCCTCCGCCCGTGCTCGAGGCGTACCACGCCGTGCGCCGCCTCGATGACCGCCGGGTCGTGCGTGGCGACGACGATCGTCGCGCCGTGGGCCACGGCCCGAGACAGCGTGGCGATCACGTGCGCGGCGTTCTCGTCGTCCAGCGAACCCGTGGGTTCGTCGGCGAGGACGAGCGGCGTGCCGCCCACCAGCGCGCAGGCGAGCGCCAGCCGCTGCTGCTCGCCCCCGCTCATCGTGCCCGCGGTGCGCTCGACGAACCCGCCGATCGCGAGCTCGTCGACGAGCGGGTCGAGCGAGCTCGCCGCGACCCCGCGGTGGCGCATGGCCAGCCGCAGGTTCTCGATGCCCGTGCCATCGGCCAGCAGGTTGTCGGCGGGTTGGGGCAGCACGGTGGCGACGGTGGTGCGCCGCAGCCGCCGGCGCGCACGGCGGCCGAGCGTGCCGAGGTCGTGGTCGCCCACGTGCAACGAGCCGGCGGTGGGCAGGTCGAGGCAGCCGAGCAGCGCGAGCAGCGTCGACTTGCCCGAGCCGCTGGGCCCGGCGACGGCGAGCAACTGGCCGGCGTGCACGGCCACCGTCACGTCGTCGAGCGCGAGCACGCTCTCGCCACGCACCTCGAAGCGACGGCTGACGTGCTCGCTGCCGGCGAGCGGCCGCTCGCCGAGGCCGAGCGTCGCGCCCAGCGGATCGTTGCCGTACTGGCCGGGGCCGAACAGGTCGAACTGGTCGAACTGGTCGGACCGGTCGCGGCTGGGGTGATCGGGCGGGTTCGTCATGGCGCTCCGTGGAAGACCTGCATCGGGTCGCCGCGCTCGGTGGAGCGGACGATCGCGGTGGCGATGACGGCGGTCCAGACGACACCGACGACTGCGGCGCCGGCGAGCACGGACCATGGCATGACGAAGCGGGCAATCGGATCGAGCAGCGGCATGGGGTCGAGCCGGGGCACGGCAAGGCGAGCCGCTCCAACGGCCGCGGCCATGCCCACCACGGCACCGGCGACGAGCGGCACGCCGGTCTCGGTGGCCGCCGCGATCCACGCTGCGCGCCGGCGGAACCCGGTGCGCACCATCATCGCGTGGGCGATCCGACGCTGGTCGCGCCGCGCCGACACGACCAGCAGCTGCAGCGCGAGCGCGACGACGGCGAACAGCACACCGAGCGCGGCCAGGGGCACGTACGCCCAGCGCAACGCGCTGTAGGCGGAGCCGTCGAACGCCGAGTCGACGTTCAGCACGAGCCCCGTGCGGGCGCCGGCGGCCTGGATCGCGGCGAGCGCATCGGCGGGTGGGTCGCGCACGAGGAGGATCGACGTGGAGAACTGCACCGCCTCGTCGAGATCCGCCTTGCTCACCACGAACATGGGCACGCCGGACTTCTTCGTCGGGAAGAAGTCCACGGTCGTCGCGACCGTGAGCTCGACGGGGTCCGCCCCGCCGCGCGGCACCACCGTCGCGTCGTCGCCGGTGACGGCGGTGCCGCCCACCGCGATGGCCTGGATGCCCGGCCCGCCAGTGCCCAGCAAGGCCAGCAGTTCGGGGAGCGACTTCGACGACGCATCGCCGCGGAGCGTGGCCACCGACGCGAACGTCGCCGGGTCGACACCCACCACGTCCACGGGTGTGCCGTCGACCTTCCCCCTGATCCGCGTCGTCATCGTGGTGCGGTCGCGCCACTCGGCGGGCACGTCGACCGGGTCGAAGACGGTCACTGCCAGGTCGGAGCCCACGTACACCTGCGCCTTCTCGTCGAGCTGCCGCTGCGCGCCGGACGACAGGGCCACCGCGATCGTGAAGCAGCCGGCGGCGAGAGCCACCGAGCCGACGATCGCCGCGAGCGGCCCGCCCTCCAGCACGGCCCGCCGCCACCCGAGGCGCAACGCCCGCCCGAGGCGCCCGCCGGTGAGCCGCAGCAGCGGTGCGACGGCCGCGAGCACGAGCGCGGCGCAGATCACCACCGCCAGCATGGTGAACAGCGGGAAGCCCATCGCGAGGAGGTCGCCGCCGTCGGAGCGCACACCGGACGTGCGCACGCCGCCATTGGCGTCGAGCCGGCGGAACGCCACCACCGCCAGCGCGACCGCTGCCGCAGCGATCACCGCCAATGGCACGCGCGTGCCGACCCGTGCACGCCGCGGATCCGCGTAGCTGTCGGCGACGAGCGCGACGACGGCTGTGACCGCCAGCGAGGCGAAGACCGCGGCCGCGGCCAGCAGCAGCGCCGCGCCGATGATCGCGCCCGGCTCGAGCAGTGACGACGGTCCGGCGAGCGCGACACCGCCCCACGCGATCCCGAAGCCGAGCACGCTGCCGAGCAGCACGCTGCGGACGAGTGAGGGCGCGACGATCAGCCCGATGCGTGCCGGGTGCAGGCCGCGCACCGCGTGCAGGCGCAGCTCGCGCCGTCGCTCACGTGCCACGAGCACGCCGGCGGCGAGCAGCACGACGAGGTCCGCCACCAGGCCGGTCAGCAGCACCGGTGCGAGGTTGCGCTCTACCGTCGTGCGCACGGCGCGGGCCCGGTTCACCACGTTGGCCATCTCGTTGTGCGGCACCTCTCGCTGCTCGGGGAAGCTGTGGTTCCACTCGCGCGCGGCCTGCTGCACGCTGCGCTCCATCTCGCCCGCCTCGCTCAGCGTCAGCGGCTCGCGCGAGATCTGGTGCTCGTCGAACACGACCGCGCGAGCCTCGACACCGAACGACGAGACGGTCTCGAACGAGGCGATCGCCGACGGCGGTGGGAGGTCGCCGCCACTCGTGGGTTCGAGCAGCTCCGGGTAGCCGCACCAGAACTCGGGCAGCGGCTGGTACGGCACGTCGTCGAACACCTGCGTGATCGTGAGCGGCGGCCCGCCGGAGAGTCGCACGGTGTCGCCCACCTCCGCCTGCAGTTGGATGAGGTTGCTGCGCGAGACGGCGATCTCGTTCTTGCCCAGCGGCTGCAGCGCCGGCGACACCTGCTGCTCGATGCCATCGCGGTACACCAGCGTCAGGCGCACCGGAGCGGAGGCGGACCGGGCGAGGATCGGCTTCGCGATCGCGCCGCGGATCGGTGGCTCGGTGTGCTGCAGGTGCGACCCGATCTCGGCGACCGTCCGCTCCGCCGATGCGGGTGTGGAAGGAATGGTGAGGATGAGGGCGCTGTCGCTGCGGCACGTCTCGGCGGACTGCTCGGCGAACGCAGCCGACGCGGCGGACGACGAGTAGAGCTTCGCGCCGGTGATGCAGACGGCGATCAGCAGCGCCGCGACGGTGACCGGGACGTGCGCAACCAGCGAGCCGAACGGCTTCGCGGTCACGCGCCGCCGCGCGGGCACCATGCTGCGAGGTCGTCGGGAACCACAGGCGGACGCTACCCCAGCCGCACCCACGCGGGCCGGTGGTACCGCCGACCGGAGACGGGTAGGGGGCGCGGGTTTACCATCCACCGCCATGAGCGCCAACGAGACGATCGACGCCCCAGCCCTGCGGGCGAAGTACCGGGCCGAGCGCGACAAGCGCCTGCGCGCCGATGGCAACGAGCAGTACATCGAGCCCAAGGGTCGCTTCGCCCACTTCCTCGACGACCCCTACGTCGCCCCCGCCGAGCGCGAGCCGCTGCTCGACGAGGTGACGGTGGCGTTCATCGGCGGTGGCTTCTCCGGGCTGTGCACCGGTGCCCGGCTGAAGCAGGCCGGCATCGACGACGTGCGCATCATCGAGGGCGGCGGCGACTTCGGCGGCGCGTGGTACTGGAACCGCTACCCGGGTGCGATGTGCGACACCGCGGCGATGATCTACCTGCCCATGCTCGAGGAGACCGGCGCGCGGCCGAGCATGAAGTACGTGTTCGCGCCGGAGATCCACGCACACGCGAAACGCATCGCCACCACGTTCGGCCTCTACGACCACGCCGTGTTCTCCACCCAGGTCACGCGCCTGGAGTGGGACGACGCGATTTCGCGCTGGATCATCCACACCGATCG
>CAYZFZ010000268.1:0-5117 GCA_964477795.1 uncultured Bifidobacterium sp. | reverse complement strand
CGTGTGCCGGTCTCGGAGGTGGGCACGTTGCTGTCGGGCACGAGGTGCACGTTGGCGCGGGCGATGCGAGTGCAATCGGTGGTGAGGATGATCGCGCCGTCCATCTTGGCCAGCTCGCTGAGCCGCTGTGGCGTGTACTCGGCGTCGAGCAGGAAGCCACCGCTGCAGATGGCCAGCACGTCGGGGCCGTCGTTCACCACCACGAGCGCACCCATCTTGGCGCGCACCACGCGGTCGATGCCGTCGCGCAGCGCGGTACCCGGCGCCACCTGCGCGAGGGCCCGGTGCAGGGCGTCGTTGGGCGAAGGCTGAGCAGGCATCACGTGCAGTCTACGAGTGCACCCGCAGGGTGGCAGCGGAGTGTTCAGTCCGTGGTCGCGCCCCCGGTTGAGGTCGTGCCTCCGGTCGAGGTCGTGGCCGCTCCAACGATGTCGTTCCACTCCTCGAAGGTCACGAAGTGGATGCCAAGTGCAATCGGCCGGAGTGCCTCGGCAGTCAGGCGAATGCTCGACACCGACAGGGTATGGGTGGTGTCGAGTTCGACGAGCGCCGCGCGATAGCCGGATTTCAGCGTGCAGAGTGTGACGCCGCCCCGCGCTGTTGCGCATCCCTCTGCTCCTCCGAACACCAGCAGGTACGCCAACGGCATCGGTTGGACGACGACATCGAGCATCGACAGCGATTCGCTGTACAGACCCACTGTGACGGCATCGACCTGGAACGGACGGCTGATCCAGACGAACGCTGCTGTCGCCGCGGTGATGTCGACACCGAAGCCGGTCGCCCCGGCCGCTGAGCCGTAGGGCCGGACGAGGTCGATCAGGTCGTAGGCGGCGTCGAGGTCGTGCGTGAAGAGGGTGATAGTGAACCCGTCTCGCTGCTGGGTGAGTGTCGAGCCGCGCTCGTTCGTGTTCTCGGCGACGTCGGAGCGCCGCGGGGTGCGGCCGGAGGTGCTGAGCGGCTCGTCCGTACGTACCACCGACACGAGAACGTACGAGTCCCTGTCCGCCGCCGCATCAGCGGGAGCGAGCACCCCGCCCCACTGGCCGAGCGACGTCGTGGCCACGTCGGGATGCAGCGTCCCGCGTAGGTCGGGCGGCAACTTCATATCGTCGACCACCGGGAAGACCACGTCGGGAGCGTGGAACGTCGTCGCCGGCGTTGAGGCGGGTGCCGGATCGCGCCGGACTAGCCAGCCGAGGCCTCCGATGACCAGCGCCAGCACGACCACGCCCCCGACAGCGCGAGCGGTGGTCGCGCGCCGGCGACGCGAGGCCTCCCGTTGGCAGATGGCGGCGACCAGCCCGGGCGGCGAGGCAAGACCGGCGGCGGCGCGGCGGAGCCGATCGCTGAGTTCGGCGGCGAACGAGTCGTCAAGGTCGGTCGTCATTGCGTCTCCTCCGTTGCGTCGATGGTGAGCAGCGCCCGCAGGCGGGCCACGCCACGGCTGGCCTGTGACTTGACGGTGCCCGGCGAGAGTCCGAGGGTGTGCGCAACCGCCGCCTCCGACATGTCGTCGAGATAGCGCAACACCACGATCGTCCGCTGCCGCAACGGCAGTTGCTGCAACGCGACGACGAGTGGCTCGCGCAGCTCCAGTCGATCGATCGCGACGATGGCTGGCTCGCCACGTTGGTGAGCCAGCGCGCGTTGTTCGTGAACCCTTCGGCGCCAACGCGACCGCATCTCGTTGGCCACTGCTCGCCGAAGGTAGGCAAGTGGATCGTTGATCTGACCGCGCCGCCACTTGGGCAGTACGCGGGCGAAGACCTCCGCAGCCACTTCCTCGGCGATGGCTTCGTCGCCGGACAGCATGGCGGCCAACCGGAACACAGCCAACCGATGGATGCTGACGATGTCGACATACGCGTCGTCGGACGTCGTAACCGACGACTCGACGCCACCGATGCTCATCGAGTGCGGAAGCTGCGCGCCATCGGTCACATCACACCAGACGAACGTGGCGGCGGATTGGTTGCAAGCCGGTCGGGGCCTTCGGCGTATGGCGCGACCTGCGTGTGCGCCTCACGCGGGCCGGCCGGACAGCCCTACCGCCACCAGTGCTTCGTTGACCGTGGCCACGCGGGTGAGCGAGATGCCCTCGACACCATTGGGGGAGTTGGCCGGCACGATCGCGCGGGTGAAGCCCATGCGCGCGGCTTCGGCCAGGCGGCGCGGCGCGTGCGCCACCTGGCGCAGCTCGCCGGCCAGGCCGACCTCGCCGAACACCACCACATCGGGCGGGATGGGATGGTTGAGCAGCGCACTGACCAGCGCCAGGCACACGGGCAGATCTGCACCCGGCTCGGTGAGGCGCACCCCGCCGACGGCGGAAGCGAACACCTCGTGCATCCCCATCTGCAGCCGCGACCGTCGCTCGAGCACGGCCAGCAGCAACGCCAACCGGCCGTGATCCAGCCCCTGCGCCGAGCGTCGCGGCGGCACGCCCGGGTTGACCTTGTTGGTGAGCGCCTGCACCTCCACCAGCAGCGGCCGCTGGCCCTCCAGGGTGGGTGTGATCGCGGAACCGGCCACCCCGGTGCGCCGGTCGGTGAGGAACAGCCGACTGGCATCCGGCACACCGACGAGGCCCTCGCCGGCCATCTCGAACACGCCCAGCTCATTGGTGGGACCGAAGCGGTGCTTCGCCGCCCGCAGCAGACGCAGCGAGTGGTGCCGGTCGCCCTCGAAGCTGAGCACCGTATCGACCACGTGCTCGAGCACCCGCGGCCCGGCCAGCCCGCCTTCCTTGGTGACATGGCCCACCATCACCACCGGCAGGTTGCGCCGCTTGGCTTCGCCCACCAGCCGGTGCGCGCAGCCGCGGACCTGCACCACGCTGCCCGGCGCCGAGGGCACCTCCGGATCGGCGATGGACTGGATGCTGTCGATGACCACCAGCTCGGGCTGCACCTCGTCGATGGCGGCGATGATGTGCGGCAGCGACGTCTCGGGCAGCAGCCACAGCTCGGGCCGCACCGCATCGAGCCGCTCGGCGCGCAGGCGCACCTGCTGCGCGCTCTCCTCCGCGCTGACGTAGAGCGTGCGCTGCGGCCACTGGGCGAGCAGCTGCAGCAGCAGGGTGCTCTTGCCGATGCCCGGCTCGCCGCCCAGCAGGGTGACCGACCCGGGCACGAGACCGCCGCCGAGCACGCGATCGAGCTCGGCGATGCCGGTGGACTGCGGGTGCGAGACCGACGCATCGATGGCGCCGATGGGCGTGGCCGGCGCCGACGGGCCCGACTGCTGCGCCATCGGTGCATCGGGTAGGTCGACATCCTCCACCAGCGAGTTCCACGCCTCGCACGCCGCGCAGCGCCCGGCCCACTTGGGCGTGGCGGCGCCGCACTCGGTGCACCGGTAGACGACTCGAACCTTGGCCATGGCTGCACCCTACGGAACCGGTGTCACACGGTTCCCAACCGCCGCCCCCGGTGCGAGTGCCAGGCCCCCGGTGCGAGTGCCAGGCCGCCGGTGCGAGTGCCAGGGTCCGTTCGAGTGAGCACTCGCATCCCGGGGTGTGAGTGAGCACTCGAATGCCGTCCTGGGTCGAGTGCCGGCGGCGCCCGGGCGGGCGGCGCGTGGGTGGACGGCTACCGGGCCGGGGCCCGGCGGTGCGCTCGCTGGCGGCGGGCGCGGGCGACGAAGGCGATGAACCCGACCGCGAGCACGCACCAGGCCACGAGCGCGACGAGCGCCACCGTGGCGACCACGCTCCACACGCCCGACGACGAGCCGCCCTGCTGCAGCACCGAGGTGGTGGCGAGGTCGGCGGTGGCGCCGTCGATCGGCACCGTCCATGACAGCTCGCGGTCGGCGTCGCCATTCGAGCCGGACGCGGTGTCGGCGGTCGCATCCGTGCCGGTGGAGGCGACGGTGCTGGCGGGCGACTTGGTGGCCGAGCCCGGTAGGTCGGCCGTGAACGTGAACGTCACCACGTCGGCCGGGCGCAGCTGGGTGGCAGCGATGTCGTCCGCGTAGGGGCTGCCACCGATGGCCGACAGCACGTCGGGATCGGCGAACGCGTCGACGCCGTTGGCCACGCGGATCGTGCCGGCGAGCACGGTCGTGACCTCGTCGTCGGTGACCGTGCGGGTGATCGCCACGTCGTGCAACGGTCCGTCGGGGCCGTTGATCGAGGCGAGCAGCGCTGTGGCCTCCTCCACCGTCGTGAACTCGTGCGTCAGCACCACCTGCAGCCCGCCGGTCTCGGTGGCGGCGGGTGGGGTGAGCACCCAGCCCGCGGCGACGGCGTCGTCGAAGCGGAGGTCGTCGGCTAGGCCGGGAGCCTGCGCCACCACGTCGGCATCGGCGACGGCGGTGAGCGTGATGACGCCGCTGCCATCTGCCTTCACCTGTACGTCGACCGTGGTGTCCACCTTGCACGCCGTCAGCGCGAGCGCGGCCGCGAGCAAGGTGAGGACGCGGCGCATCACCACATTCTGCCAGGCGGGGGTGATCAGTCGTTGGCTGCCGGAGGCTCGACGACGGCGACCTCGGGAGCCCCGGTGGCCGCGAGCTCGACCGCGGCGGGCGGCTGGAAGCCCTCGACCGAGTGGAAGGACAACCGCTTCTCGCCGGGGCGATCGGGGTCGTCTTCGGTGTCCACCACGATGATCTCGCCGGCGTGGAACTCCTTGTAGAGGATCTTCTCGGAGAGCACGTCCTCGATCATCCGCTGGATGGCACGGCGCAGCGGGCGAGCACCCAGCTGCGGGTCGTAGCCGCGCTCGGCCAGCAGCTCCTTCGCGTTCTGGGTGAGCTCGATGCCCAGCCCCTGGCCCTCGAGCTGCCCGGTGAGGCGCCTGGTCATCAAGTCGACCATCTGCATCACGGCCTCGCGGCTGTGCTCGTGGAAGACGATGATCTCGTCGATGCGGTTCAGGAACTCGGGGCGGAAGTGGCTCTTCAGCGCATCCGTCACCTTGTCCTTCATCCGCTCGTAGCTCATCGCCTCGTCGACCTTGGTGAAGCCGACGTTGGCCTTGCGCAGATCGCTGGAGCCGAGGTTCGACGTCATGATGAGGACGGTGTTGCGGAAGTCCACCGTGCGGCCCTGGCTGTCGGTGAGGCGGCCCTCCTCCAGGATCTGGAGCAGCGTGTTGAACACGTCGGGG
>CAYZFZ010000267.1:0-5205 GCA_964477795.1 uncultured Bifidobacterium sp. | reverse complement strand
CAGGGATGTCCCGCGACACACCTGTCAGACATGTCGCGCGACACCACATTCGCCATCCGGTTGTCCACGCACAGACGCGGGGTGGGGTGACGTCGGGTAGGGCGACGGCACCGGCGCAGGCCGCCTCGGTAGGGTGCGTGACCGATGAACCGGCGCCTGCTCGCCCTGGCCGCAGCCGCGGTGCTCACCGGCTGCGCGGCCGGCCCCGGCGTTCATGCCCGGCAGGCAGATCTGATGCCGGCCGCCGAGGTGCCGGCCGAGACCGCCGGCACCACCGGTGACACCGTCGCCCCAGCGGCGGTGGACACGGGCGACGGCGTCGGTGACGAGCTGTTCCCCGACCTGGGCAACCCCGGCCTCGACGTGCAGCACTACGACGTGGCGCTGTCGTACGACCCGGCTGCGGGCACGATCGCGGGCAGCGTCGGCCTCGACGTGGTGCTCACCGAGGATCGCGACGAGCTCACGCTCGACTCCCTGGGGCCCATCATCGAGCAGGTCACCGTCGATGGCGCCGAGGCGGAGTCCGACGCCGACGGGCCGGAGCTGCGCATCGAGCTGCCCCAGCCCGGGCACGAAGGCGACGAGTTGCGGCTGGAGGTGGAGTACCGGGTCGACCCGCAGGACCACCCGTCGGCGGTGGGCTTGGAGAACGGGTGGACGAACACCGGCGGCGGCTCGTACGTGCTCAACGAACCCGACGGCGCCCGCACCTGGCTGCCGTGCAACGACCATCCCAGCGACAAGGCGACGTTCACGTTCACGCTCTCGGTTCCCGCGGGCATAACGGCAGTGGCGAACGGTGCGCTCACGAGCCAACGCACCGAGGGCGACCGCGACGTGTGGGTGTGGGACGAGACGCTCCCGATGGCCACGTACCTGATCCAGTTGCTCACCGGCAACTATGAGATCGTCGAGGGCGAGACCCCCGATGGGCTGCCGCTGACCAGCGCAGTGCCGACGGGCGAGCGGGCGACGATACAACCGTTCCTCGACGTGACGCCGGAGATGATCGCCTTCTTCGAGCGGTGGTTCGGCGAGTACCCGCTCGACCGGTACGGGCTGGCGATGGCGGACAGCCCCGTGGGTCTCGCGATGGAGACGCAGGGACGCTCGCTGTTCAGCGAGGACGACTTCCGCGGTGGGCAGCTCGACTACTCGACGGAGGGGTTGCTGTCGCACGAGCTGGCGCACCAGTGGTTCGGCGACGCGGTCTCGCCGGCGCGGTGGAAGGACATCTGGCTCAACGAGTCGTTCGCGACGTACGGCCAGTGGATGTGGGCCGCCCACGGCGCCGACGTGGACGGCGAGGCCGAGTTCGCGCTGGCCTCACGGTCGCCGGGCAGCTCCGCCGACCCCTCCGTCGGCGAGATGTTCTCCGGCAACAGCTACGACGGGGGCGCGGTGGTGCTGCACGCGCTGCGGCGCACCATCGGCGACGACGCGTTCTTCGAGTTGCTGCAGCGCTGGGTTGCCGACAACAACGGCGAGTCGCGCGCCACGCAGGACTTCGTCACTCTCGCCGAGGAGGTGTCCGGGCGCGACCTTGCCGACTTCTTCGACACCTGGCTGTTCGCCGATCAGCCGCCGAGCGAGTACCCGCAGCCTGCCGGCTGACGCGGTGGTCAGTGGCCGAGCAGCCGGCTCATTGCCGCCTCGCGCCACTTCGACCGGGTGCCCTTGTGCTCCTCGTGGCGGTCGGCGCCGATCGGCAGTGCCGTCGTCGCGTTGATGCCGACGAAACGGAACGGCTCTGGCTCCCACCTGCGCGAGCGGTGGCCCACCCACGGCAGCGTGGTGAGCTCGCTGTCTGCGCCGGTGATGAGATCGGCGAGCGTGCGGCCCGACAGGTTGGTGGTGCCGACACCATCGCCCACGTAGCCGCCGGCGGACGCCAGGCCGGTGGAGCGGTCGTACTGGGCCTGGCACCACCAGTCGCGCGCCGCCCCCACCGGGCCGCCCCAGCGGTGGGTGATCGCGGCGTCGCCGATACCGGGGAACATCTCGCGCAGCGCGTCGTGGATCAACCGGTGCACCCGCTCGTCGCGGTCGTACTGGGGCTTGATCGTGCTGCCCCAGTGGTACCAGGCGCCGCGCCCACCGAACGCGAACCGGTCGTCGGCGGTGCGCTGGCCGTAGATGATCATGTGCCGCCCGTCGTTGAACGTCGCTCGCTCGCGCAGGCCGGTGGCCTCCCAGAACTCCGCGGGCAGCGGCTCGGTGGCGATCATCAGCGAGTAGATCGGCGCGATGTCGCGGCCCATGCCGGCCAGTGACGGGGTGAACGCCTCGGTGGCGCGGACCACGACGTCGGCACCGACGGTGCCGAGGTGGGTGCGCACCTTGCGTGGCGAGATCTCCACCACCGGGGTGTGCTCGTAGATCGTCGCGCCCAGGCGCTCGACCGTACGGGCGAGCCCGCGAGCCAGCCGTGCCGGGTGGATGGCCGCGCAGTGCGGTGTGAACCCGCCACCGACCACATTGGTGGCTGCGCACATCGCCTCCGCTTCGGCCTGGCTCAGCACGCGGTAGTCGTCGTCGGTGAACCCGTAGCTGTGCAGGTGCGCGATGTGGTCGCGCTCGCGCTGCAGCTGCAGCGGGTTGCGCGAGAGGTTGAGGTAGCCGCCGTGGGCGAAGTGGCAGTCGATGCCCTCGACCGCGACCACGCGGCCCACCTCGGCCACCGTCTCGTGCATCGCGGTCTGCAGGCGCGTCGCCTGGGTGCGGCTGCTGTGCGCGGCGATCGCGTCGAGGCTCATCGGCAGCAGCGCGGAGCACCAGCCGCCGTTGCGGCCGCTGGCGCCGAACCCGACGACGTTGGCCTCCAGGATCGCGACACGCAGTGTGGGGTCGCGCTGCAGCAGGTAGTACGCGGTCCACAGCCCGGTGTAGCCGGCGCCGACGATCGCCACGTCGACGTCGAGGTCGCTGCCCAGCGCCGTCCGCCCCGGCCCCCACTCGTCCGCGCTCATCGTCGCGTGCCAGAGGGACAGGTTGGACAGCTCGTGCATGCCAGCAGCTTACGAACGGCGCGTGGGGTGCCTCCACATGACGGTCGAGCCGCCCGGCTGGTACCCGGATCCCTGGCACCCCGCGGGCGTGCGCTACTGGGACGGCGCGGGATGGACGTCGAACGCGGCCGCCCCCGCCCCCGCCGCGCCCACCGCGCACCCCACCCTGCCGCTGCAGGTGGCGCTCGGGGCGCTGGCTGCGATGGCGCTGCCGCTGCTCGTCAGCCGCCTGCTGCTGCGCTCGCTGGCAGGGCTGCACTGGCCGATCGCCGTGTACGTCGTGCTCGCCGGTCTCATCGGCTACGGGCCACCCATGCTGTTCTGCCGGTACGCGAGCCGGCGGTGGGGCAGCGGCCGCCTGCGCGCCGACATCGGCCTGCAGGTGCGCCGTGTGGACGCCGGCTGGGGGCCGCTGACGTGGCTCGCCGCGTTCGCCGCCGCGGCGCTCGTCGCGGTGCTGATCACCGCGCTGCACGTGCCGTTCCAGAACAACACCGACCAGATCAGCGCCGCCCGCGAGCACCCCGGCTACGTGATCCCGATGCTCGTGCTGGCCGTGATCGCCGCGCCGGTCGTCGAGGAGATCGTCTTCCGCGGGATGATCCTGCGCGGCTTCCTGTCGCGCATGGGCCCGGTGGCAGCAATCGGCCTGCAGGGCGTCCTGTTCGGGCTTGCTCACTTCGACCCGTCGCGCGGGGCCGGGAACGTCGGGCTGCTGCTGGTGCTCGCCACTGTCGGCTGCGTGTTCGGCGGCGCCGCCTACCTGACACGCCGCCTTGGGCCGACGATGATCGCCCATGCGATCCTCAACGGCATCGCGATGATCGTGGTGCTCTCAGGCTGGACGCCCGGTGCCAAGTAGGCGGTTGTCGATCAGGCGCACGTCGCCGAACCACACCGCAGTCACCGCCACCGCTGTGCCGGCGACCACGTCCAGCGGCTGCAGGGTGTCCGGGTCGACGATCTCCAGGTGCTCGAAACGGGCGAGCGGCTCGGCGTCCACCACTGCCCGACCCAGCTCCGTCAGGCGCTGCACGCGGCGCTCGCCGGTGGCCAGCGCGTCGTGCAAGGCGAGCAACGATCGCGGTACGCACACCGCGGCAGCGCGCTGCGCGGGGGACAGGCGGCGATTGCGGCTGGACAGCGCCACACCGTCGGCCTCGCGAACAGTGGCCACTCCGACGATGTCGATGCCCATGTCCAAGTCGGCGGCCATCCGGCGGATGATGGCGAGCTGCTGGAAGTCCTTCTGCCCGAAGACGGCGACGTGCGGGCGGCAGGCGCCGAACAGCTTGGCGACGACGGTAGTGACCCCGCGGAAGTGGCCCGGCCGCTGAGCGCCCTCCAGCACGCCGGCCAGCGGGCCCGGCTCGACATGGGTCTCGAAGCCGGCGGGGTACATGGCGGCGGCGGTGGGGGCGTACACCGCGTCCAGCCCGTGGGCGCGGCAGATCGTCAGGTCGTCGTCGATCGGGCGCGGGTAGGCGGCGAAGTCGTCGGGCCGGTTGAACTGCAGCGGGTTGACGAAGATGCTCACGACCACGTCATCGGCCAGCCGGCGGGCCTCGGCGACGAGCGCCGTGTGGCCCTCGTGCAAGGCGCCCATCGTGGGCACGAGCGCCACCCTGCGGCCGGCCACCCGGCGTGCATCCGCCCAGGTGTGCATCGCCGCCGGCGTGTCGAAGACCTCCATCGAGCGCTGGGCCGTCTAGTGAAAGCTGTGCGCGTCGTCGGGCCAGGTGCCGTCGCGCACCTCGTCGATGTACGCCTGCGTGGCGTTGATGGCCGCGTTGCGCAGATCCGCGTAGTGCTTCGTGAACTTCAGCGTCATCTCGCTGAGGCCGAGCACGTCGTGGAGCACCAGCACCTGGCCGTCGCAATCGGGGCCGGCACCGATGCCGATGGTGGGGATGGAGAGCTTCTGGGTGATCTCCTTGGCCAAGTCGCGCGGCACACCCTCCACGACCACGGCGAACGCGCCGGCCTGCTCGACCGCGTGGGCGTCCTCCAGCAGACGCTCGCGACCGCCGGCTTCGAAGCCGCTCTTCTTGCCCTGCACCTTGTGCCCGCCCATGCGGTGGTAGCTCTGCGGGGTGAGGCCGATGTGGCCCACGACCGGGATGTCCACTCGGGTGATGGCCTGGATGGTGTCGGCCATCACCATGCCGCCCTCCAGCTTCACGCACTCGGCGCC
>CAYZFZ010000266.1:0-5218 GCA_964477795.1 uncultured Bifidobacterium sp. | reverse complement strand
ATGTGGACGGCCTTCGGCCGGCCCAGCTGCCATGCGTCTCACGGGAACCGTGTCGACGCATGGTGGAGGGGGATCGCGGAGCGCCCCTCCACGCCACCCCCACCGGCGAGCGAACGATGGAGGTCGACGCGCTCGCCTCGGGGTACTTGTGACTGCCCTGGCACACTCGCGAGCGAACCACCCGGCAGGGCGGTCGCGATCCGGTGCCACCACCGACCCGAGGAGGACCGATGACCATCGACGTCGAGGCCGACGCGCTGCGCGAGAAGTACCGGCTCGAACGCGACAAGCGCCTGCGCGCCGATGCGAACGAGCAGTACGTGGAGATGACCGGGCAGTTCGCCCACTACCTCGACGACCCGTACGTGGCGGTGCAGGAACGCCCGGCGCTGCACGACGAGGTGGAGGTCGCGATCATCGGCGGCGGGTTCGGTGGCCTGCTCGTGGGCGCTCGCCTGCGCCAGGCCGGCATCGAGGACCTGCGCGTGATCGAGAAGGGCGGCGACTTCGGCGGCACGTGGTACTGGAACCGCTACCCGGGCGCGGCGTGCGACGTGGAGAGCTACGTCTACCTGCCGCTGCTGGAGGAGGTGGGCTATGTGCCGCGCAAGAAGTACGCGCCCGCGCCGGAGATCCTCGAGCACAGCCGCAACATCGCCCGTCACTTCCGCCTGTACGACAACGCCTGCCTGTCCACCGAGGTCACCGACCTGACGTGGGACGAGGCCGAGCGCCGTTGGCTGATCAGCACCAACCGGGGCGACCGCATGCGCGCCCGCTTCGTCGTGATGGCCAACGGGCCGCTGCACCGCCCGAAGCTGCCGGGCATCCCCGGCGTCGAGTCGTTCCAAGGGCACTCGTTCCACACCAGCCGCTGGGACTACGACTACACCGGCGGCGATTCCACCGGCGGGCTCGACGGCCTGCGCGACAAGGTCGTCGGCATCATCGGCACCGGGGCAACCGCAGTGCAGTGCGTGCCCCACCTCGGTGCCGCGGCGAAGCAGCTCTACGTGTTCCAACGCACCCCGTCGTCGATCGACGTGCGCGACGACCGGCCCACCGACCCGGAGTGGGCGGCGCAGCTGCAGCCGGGATGGCAGAAGCGGCGGATGGACAACTTCAACAACCTCGTCTCCGGCATCCCGGAGGCGGAAGACCTCGTCCACGACGGCTGGACCGACATCATCGGCAACCTGCTGATCCGCCTGCGCAAGGGTCAGGGTGACATGAGCCCCGACGGCATCGGCAAGGTGATGGAGCTCGCCGACTTCGACAAGATGGAGCAGATCCGCGCCCGGGTCGACGAGCTGGTGAACGATCCCACCGTGGCCGAGGCGCTGAAGCCGTGGTACCGCCAGTTCTGCAAGCGCCCGTGCTTCCACGACGACTACCTGCCCACGTTCAACCGGCCCAACGTCACGCTGGTGGACACCGACGGGAGGGGCGTGGAGCGGATCACGAAGCACTCGGTGTGGGCGAACGGGGTCGAGTACCCGGTGGACTGCCTGATCTACGCGACGGGTTTCGAGGTGGGCACGGAGTACGCCCGCCGCGCCGGCTACGAGGTGCACGGCACCAACGGGCTGACGCTCACCGAGAAGTGGGCCGGCGGCGCGGCCACGTTCCAGGGCTTCCACTCACGTGGGTTCCCGAACTGCTTCATCGTCAGCATCGTCCAGTCGGGCTTCTCCGTGAACTTCCCGCACATGCTCGACGAGCAGGCCAAGCATCTCGCCTACCTGCTGGGCCGCGCCGAGGTGGAGGGGCTCACCCGCATCGAGGCCGCGCAGGAGGCGGAGGACGCGTGGGTGCAGACGATCGTCGACATGGCCCAGTTCAACGTCAAGTTCCTGGAGGCGTGCACCCCCGGCTACTACAACAACGAGGGCCGGCCGGCGGAGCGCAGCGTGCGCAACGGCAGCTACGGCGGTGGCTCGCCGGCCTTCATCCGCCTCCTCGCGCACTGGCGCGAGGAGGGGACGATGGCAGGGTTGGAGACGAGCTGATCACACGGCGGTGAGGACCGGCTCGTCCTCCACGACTTCCAGATCGAGGGCGTCGGTGCCGAGTGCGCTGGTGCCCTTGGGGATCCAGATCCAGGCGGCGAATGCGCCGAGGAAGGCAACCGCAGCACTCACCCACATCGCCAGTCCCCAGCCGTCCACGAACGCGTGGCGGGCAGCGTCGATGACGCGGGGTGCGTCGGCGCCGAGCTGTGGCGCGACGGCGAACGCACCGCCGATGCCGTCCTTGACGGTGCGGGCCAGTTCGGGCGCCAGGCCCTCGGTGGCGGAGGCCACGCTGGAGGAGTAGCCGGCGTTGAGCATGCTGCCGATGAGTGCGATGCCGACCGCGCCACCGAACTCGCGCACCGTGTCGTTCAGCGCCGAGGCGACGCCCTGCTTGTCCTCCGGCAGCGAGCCGGTGATGGCCGTGGTGCCGGGCGTCATCGACATGCCGGCGCCGAGGCCGATCAGCATCAGGCCGGGCAGCACGGTGAGGTAGCCGCCGTCCGCGCTGGCGAGCATGGCGGTGGCGGCGAGACCGACCCCGACGAGGGCAATACCGCCGGCGAGCATCGGGCGCAAGCCCGTGCGCTGCGCGATGCGTGGGGCCACCGTGCTCATCGGCATCATCATGGCCGCCATCGGCAGCAGGCCGATCGAGGCGCGCAGCGCACTGAAGCCGAGCACCGCCTGGAGGAACTGCACGACCACGAGGAACAGGCCCATCATGATCACGAACGTGACCAGCAGTGCCATCGAGCTACCGGCGACGGCACGGTTGCGGAACACGCGCAGGTCGATCAGCGGCCGTTCGTGGCGCAGCTCCCAGCGGGCGAACCAGGCAGCGGCGACGATGCCGACGGCGGCGGCGAGCAGGGTGAGCGGCGCCGTCCAGCCGTGCTCGGGCCCTTCGTGGATGGCGAGCACCAGCCCGCCGACGGCGAGCGCCGACAGCACCGACCCGGCCGTGTCGAAGCGGCCGGCGTGGTGCTCGCGCGAGTTCGGCACCCAGCGCAGCGTCATCGCCAGCGCGCCGAGCGCGATGAACGTCGGTGCGACGAAGACCCACGGCCAGGTGAAGTTGTCCACGAGCGCGGCCGACGAGATCAGGCCGAGGATGCCGCCGGCGCCGGCGATGCCGGACCACACGCCGATCGCGTTGCCTCGCTCCTCCGCCGGGAAGCTGGAGGTGAGGACCGACAGAGTGACCGGCATGATCATCGCGGCGCCGATGCCGGCGACCACGCGGGCGGCGATCAGGATCTCGATGCTGCCGGCGGTGCCGGCGACGAGGTTGGCGACGGAGAACAGCACCAACCCGCCGATGAGCACATGCTTGCGGCCCCACCGGTCGCCGACGGCGCCGATCGGCAGCAGCAGGGCGGCGAGTGCGATGGTGTAGCCGTTGATCGCCCACAGCAACGCGCTCTGGCTGGCGCCGAGGTCGGCGGCGAGCTGCTGCTGGGCGACGTTGAGGCCCGACACCGAGGCCACGACGGCCATCAGCGCGGTGCACGTCGCGATCAGGATGCGGCGTCGCGAGCCGGCGTTGGTGGCGAGGGTGTCGGGCGGGGTCTTCATCATGCGTCCTTCGGGGTGGGAAGTAACAGTACGAAACGGTACGGTACTGTTATGTCGGCAGATTCGTCCGCCCCTGAAGTGAGACCTTCGTCACCAGTACTGTCCTGCAGTGTCATGGACCCGCGGATCGCACGCACCCATCAGGCGGTGATGGACGCCGCCAGTGAGCTGCTGCTGGAGGGCGGCCCCAACGCGATCACGATGGACGCGGTGGTGCTGCGCAGCGGCGTGGCCAAGTCCACCATGTACCGCCATTGGGCCACGCGCGACGAGCTGGTGGCCGCTGTGTTCTCCCACCTCATGCCGAAGCTGGCCGTGCCCGACTCGGCGCTGGGGTTCGAGGACGCGCTGCGCAGCCTGCTCGACCAGATGCTGCACAACATGGCCGACCCGCGCTTTCGCAGGACGGTGCCGGCACTGGTGCTGCTCAAGATGCACCAGAACGAGATCGCGGCGGTGGAAGAGCAGTTGCACCAGGATCAGCGCGTCGTGTTCGAGGAGGTGTTCCAGCGCGGCATCGACGCCGGCGTGGTGCCGGCAGGCTCCGACACCGAGTTGCTGATCACGCTCCTGCTCGGCCCGCTGATGATGGCCATGCTGATGGACACCGCCGAGCTCGACGATTCGCTCGCCGAGCGCGCCGCTGCCCAGTTCCTCGCCGGCCTGCGCGCCTGATCCGTTCTGAATGGTCAGGACTGGCCGCCGCTTCGCTTCGGCTGCTCCCGCCTGCGGCTCGTCGCTGGCGCTTCCCTCACCGTCTGCGAGGATGGGCCGGTGGGAGCCTTGCTGAGCAGCGACGCCTGTGTGCTGCTGGTGATCGACGTGCAGCCGGGCTTCCTGGGGAAGCTGGCGTCCGGCGACGCCCAGCCGATCGTCGACCGCATCCGCTGGCTGTCGGAAGTTGCGGTCGCACTCGACATCCCGATCGTCGTCACCGAGGAGGAGCCCGACCACCACGGCGCTACCGACCCGAGAATCGTCGGTGCGCTGGCTCCCGATCATCCACGCCACACGAAGGCGGCATTCGGCGTCGCCGACAACCCCGCGATCCTCACCCACCTCGAGGCGCTCGGTCGCCGCGAGGCGGTGCTGTGCGGTCTGGAGACCGACGTGTGCGTGGCGCAGTCGGCACTCGGGTTGATCGACCGCGGCTGGCGGGTCGCAGCAGTGGTCGATGCGGTCGCGTCGCCCGGTGCGGCGCACGAGCAGGGCCTGGCCCGCATGCGCGACGCAGGCGTCGTGCTGTCCGGCGTGAAGGGCGTGTTCTACGAGTGGATTCGCACCGTCGACCGCCTGGCGCTGCCTGGCCTGCCCAGCTGGCAGCCAACCGGCATCACCCTGTGAGGCGAGCGGCGGCGTGGCGCAGCCGGCCGAATAGCGTGGGGGGATGCGCCTCACCCCGTCGGAACGCGACCGGCTGCTGATCTTCACCGCCGCCGAGCTTGCCCGCGCCCGGCGTGCTCGCGGGCTGCAGCTCAACGTGCCGGAGGCGACAGCGCTCATCGCCGACACTGTCTGCGAGGCGGCGCGCGACGGCGCCCGGCTGATGGAGGCCGCGGCGCGCGGCGCGGCGGTGCTGGCCGCCGCCGACGTGCTGCCGGGTGTGCCCGACATCGTGCGCGAGGTGA
>CAYZFZ010000265.1:0-5221 GCA_964477795.1 uncultured Bifidobacterium sp. | reverse complement strand
CGCCGACACCACCGACCCCGTGGTGATGTCGACCAAGTGGGAGACGCAGTACGCCGAGGACGAGTGGTACCGCCACCTCTACCGCACCGGCAACGCCTACCACGGCGTGCACCCGTTCTACGCGTGGTACTGGGGTGCGCACGGGCTGCAGCACGCGGGCAAGGTGATCATCGTCGGCGGCGACCCGCCGACCGTGCGCCGCCTGGGCTTCACGCCCGCCAGCACGATGGACGACGCGTTCGAGATCGCGTCCGACGTCGTCGGCCGCAACGCCACCATCACCCACCTTCACGCGCCGGCGCTGCTCGTCGCCGACGTGCACTAGGCCGGCCGGCTGCAGATGAAGCGCTCCGCCCCCACCCGGCTCAGCTCGGTCGGCCAGCTGCGCCGCGCCGCCAAGGTGGGCGACGCCGCGAGCTCCGCCGTGCAGGCGGCGCTGAAGCCCGTCAAGGCGCTGGGCTTCCCGTACCGCAAGCCCACCGTGCCCAAGGGCATGGTGGTGCCGCCGGCGGCCAACTCGCTGGGTGCCGACTTCGAGACCGACTGGGCGCGCTCCACACTGGCGAAGGCGGCACGCACCGTGCTCACCAACGGGCCGATGCGGCTGCTGGTGCAGGCGCTTGCCAGCCCGGAGGTGGTGGGCACCGACCGGCTGGCCGACCTCGAGCGGCTCGACGAGTCGCCCGCACTCATCTTCGCCCCCAACCACCACAGCCATGTCGACACCCCGCTGATGCACATCGCCGTGCCGGAGCCGTGGCGCAGCAACCTCGTCATCGCCGCTGCCGCCGACTACTTCTTCGACAGGCGGGTGAAGGGCACGCTCGCCGCGCTGGCGCTCAACGCGTTCCCCATCGATCGCGAGGTCACCGGGCGCAAGAGCAGCAACGAGTTGCGCCGGCTGATCGAGGACGGCTGGAGCCTGGTGATCTTCCCCGAAGGCGGCCGCTCGCCCGACGGCTGGGGCCAGGACTTCAAGGGTGGCGCGGCCTACCTGTCCAGCCGCACCGGGGCGCCGGTGGTGCCCGTGTTCATCGACGGCACCGGCAGCATCTACGGCAAGGGCATGAAGCGCCCCAAGCCGGGCAAGACGAAGGTCGTGTTCGGGGCGCCGTTGTTCCCGGTCGAGGGAGAGAGCACGCGGCGTTTCAACGCCCGCATCGAGGCCGCCGTCACCGCTCTCGGCGACGAGGCGCTCACCGACTACTGGACCGCCCGCCAGCGGGCAGCGAAGGGCACCAACCCGAAGCTCACCGGCCCCGAGCACAACGGCTGGCGCCGCCAGTGGGCGCTCGCCGAGCACCGCAAGCTGGGCAAGGCCGGCCAGCGCCGCCGCCAGAACCGTCGCTGGCCCGACCTCGGCTGACATCGGGCCGCCGGCGAGCGCTTCCGGACGCGCCTCCGCACACCGGCGTGCTGACACGCGTCCGGAGGCCGACACGGAGGGCGCTCAGCCGGACGGGAGGTCCTCCGGCGCGGCGTCGGGCAGGAGGTCGCCGAGCGCGGCTTCCAGGCGGGCGACGCGGGCTTCCAGCTGGGCGATCCGGTCGGCCATGGCGCCCTGGCCGCCGGCAGCGCCCGCACCGCTGGCACCGTGCACCAAGGGCGGAGCCGGCTGCTCGGCTTCCTCCGCCAGGAGCTGCTGCCAGCGCGCCTCCTTCTGGCCCGGCTGGCGCTCCAGCAACTGCGCCGTCCCGGTAGCGGCGAGCTCACGCAGGGCCGACTCCACCTCGGCGAGCGACTCGAACGGGTGCAGGCGCTCGGTGCGGCTGCGCAACTCGGCGACGGTCTGCGGCCCACGCAGCAGCAGCACGGCCACCACCGCGGCCGCGGCGGCCTCCAAGCCCCACGACTCGTCGGCCACTTGCCGGAAGCGGGTGACGCTGCGGCCGTGCGACGGGTGCACGTAGCGCAGCAGGCCCTGCGCCTTGAGCGCGGACAGCGTCGACTCCACCTCGTGCTCGTCGAGGCGCATCACCGGCTCGCGGGAGGTCGCCTGGTTGCAGGCCAGCACGAGCGCGTTCAGCGTGAGCGGGTACTGATCGGGGGTCGTGCGCTCCTTCTCCAGCAAGCAGCCGAGCACGCGGCCTTCGACGACGGTGAGCATGCGGCTCACGCTACTGCCCGCCCTCGCGCGAGGCTGTGGGCATGATCCGACTGCGGCAGGTTGCACTGGTGGCCCACGATCTCGACGCGGTGGTCGAGGCGCTGTGCACGACCCTCGGGCTCAGCGTCTGCTACCGCGATCCGGGCGTGGCCACGTTCGGGTTGGGCAACGCGCTGATGATGATCGGCGACCAGTTCCTGGAGGTCGTCTCCCCCATCCAGCCCGGCACCACCGCTGGGCGGCTGCTCGCCAAGCGGCACGGCGACGGCGGCTACATGGCCCTGTTCGAGGTGGACGACCTCGGCGAGCGCGAGGCACAACTGCACGCGGCCGGCGTGCGCATCGTGTGGCACGGCGACTTCGAGACGATCCGCGGCCGCCACCTGCACCCCGCCGACGTGGGCGGCGCGATCGTCAGCATCGACGAGCCGGTCCCGAACGGCTCGTGGCTGTGGGGCGGGCCCGACTGGGTGGCCCACACGGACACCACGGTGGTGACCGCGATCGCCGGCATCACGATCGGCGCCCACGACCCGCAGGCCATGCGCCGCCGCTGGGCCGAATGCGGCATCGACCACTCGGTGCGCTTCCAGCCGGCCGGCGCCCGGGGCGAGGGCATCGACGAGATGGACCTGGTGGCCACCGACCGCACCCGTGCCGGCGAGCAGCATCAGCTGTGCGGGATCACCGTCCGCCTCGTGTAGCGCGCATGCACCGCGCTCGGGAGCGCGCCACTCACGAGCAGGGGATGACGATCGTGACGCCGACGATGAAGTTCGAGTAGCCCTTGGTGTTCGCGTTGGCCGCGTTGAGCTGATCCAGCGTGACGTTGAAGTTCTTCGCCACCGTGCCGGGCAAGTCGCCCTCGACGATCACATAGGTGCCCGGCGTGCAGCCGTTGCTGTCGGGCGCGATGGTGGTGGCCGTGGGGACCGTGGTGCCCGAGCCGCCGCCCGCCGCCACGGTGGTGGCCGTGGTGGGCGGCGGCACCACGGCGCCGCTGGGAATGATGATCTTGTCGCCGGGGTACAGCGGGTGATTGATGCCGTCGGCCCAGTTGTTGGCCAACGCGATCGCGTCGGCGGTCACCTTGAAACGGGTGGCGATGCCGACCAGGTAGTCCCCGGCCGAGATCGTGTACTCCTGCGCGTCGGCTGAGACCTGGCCCTCGGTGGGCAGCGTGGTCTCCGGCGGCAGGGTGCTCTCCGTGGGCGGCAACGTCTGGTAGGCGGTGCTGCTCAGGTTCACCGCCGTGGTGCTGGTGGCGGTGGGCGAATCGCCACAGGCAGTCAACAACGACGCGCCGACGAGAACGGGAACCAACCACTTGACCTGCATGGACGCAAGCCTATGTGACGGTGCTACTGAAGTGGGCGCGCGGTGGGTGGGATCGGCGCCGGCAGCTCCGTCTCCCCCATCAGCCAGCGATCGACGCCCGCGGCACACGAGCGACCCTCGGCGATCGCCCATACGATCAGGCTCTGCCCGCGGCCCATGTCGCCGGCCACGAAGACGCCGGGCACGTTCGACATGTACAGGTCGTTGCGAGCCACGTTGCCGCGCTCGTCGAAGGCGACACCGAGCTGCTCGAGCCACGAACCCTTCTCCGGCCCGACGAAGCCCATCGCGAGGAAGACGAAGTCGGCGGGGATCTCGCGATCGGTGCCCTCGATCTTCTGGAAGCGGCCGTCGACCATCTCCACCTCGTGCAGGCGCAGGGCACGGACGCGACCGTTGCCGTCGTCGAGGAAGCGTTCGGTGTTGACGCTGTAGAGCCGCTCGCCACCCTCCTCGTGCGCGGACGTGACCTTGTAGACCATCGCGAACTGGGGCCACGGATTGTTCGCGGCTCGGGTGAGCGACGGCTGGGGCATGATCTCCAGCTGGGTGACCGAGGCCGCGCTCTGGCGGTGCGCGGTGCCCAGGCAGTCGGCGCCGGTGTCGCCGCCGCCGATGATGACGACATGCTTGCCGGCCACGTCGATCGGCGAGACCGGCATGTCGCCGAGCTGCACCTTCGTGGCCAGCGGCAGGTACTCCATCGCCTGGTGGATGCCGGCCAGCTCGCGGCCGGGCACCGGCAGGTCGCGCCACGCGGTGGCGCCGCAGGCGAGCACCACCGCGTCGTACGAGGCGAGCAGCACCTCGATGTCGATGCCGTCGCCCACCGGCGCGTTGGTGCGGAACTCGGTGCCCTCCGCCTCCATCTGCTCGACGCGGCGGTCGAGGTGGCGCTTCTCCATCTTGAACTCGGGGATGCCGTAGCGCAGCAGGCCGCCGATGCGGTCCGCACGCTCGAGCACCACCACGCCGTGGCCGGCGCGGGTGAGCTGCTGCGCCGCCGCCAGTCCGGCGGGGCCGCTGCCGATGACGACGACGCGCTTGCCGGTCATCACCGTCGGCGTCTGCGGGACGACCCAACCCTCCTGGAAGGCGCGGTCGATGATCTCGACCTCGATCTGCTTGATGGTGACCGGATCACCGTTGATGCCGACGACGCAGGCCGATTCGCACGGTGCCGGGCACAGCCGGCCGGTGAACTCGGGGAAGTTGTTCGTCGCGTGCAGGCGGTCGATCGCGTCGCGCCAGTGGTCGCGGTAGACGAGGTCGTTCCAGTCCGGGATCAGGTTGCCCAGCGGGCAGCCGTTGTTGCAGAACGGGATGCCGCAGTCCATGCAGCGCCCCGCCTGCTTCGTGAGCAGCTCCTCTGGGAACGGCTCGTACACCTCGTTCCAGTCCTGCAACCGATCCGCGACCGGGCGCCGCTTCGGCGTGATCCGCGTCCACTGCATGAACCCCGTTGCTTCACCCACGGCTGGCCTCCATCACACGGTCGAGGGTTGCGGATTCGGCGAGGCCTTCGGCTTCGGCGGCGGCCATCACGGCGAGCACACGCTCGTAGTCGACTGGCATCACCCGTTTGAACGCGGTGGATGCCGCTGGCCAGCCGTCGACGATCCCCTGCGCGACCGGCGAGCCGGTGAGCTGGGCGTGACGGGCGACCGTCTGTTGCACGAACGCCAGATCGTCGGCGGTGAGTTGTTGCAGTTGCACCATCTCTCGGTTCAGGCGAGCGGCGAACACGTCGTGTGGGTCGTACACGTAGGCGATGCC
>CAYZFZ010000264.1:2667-5223 GCA_964477795.1 uncultured Bifidobacterium sp. | reverse complement strand
TGAGGCGGGCCTGGAGGCCGACGTGGGTGTCGCCCATCTCGCCCTCGATCTCGGCACGGGGCGTCAGCGCCGCCACCGAGTCGACCACCACCACGTCGATGGCGCCGGAGCGCACCAGCATGTCGGCGATCTCCAGCGCCTGCTCGCCCGTGTCGGGCTGGCTGATCAGCAACTGGTCGATGTCGACACCGATGGCCCGCGCGTACACGGGATCCATCGCGTGCTCGGCGTCGATGTAGGCGCAGATGCCGCCGTTGCGCTGCGCCTCGGCCACGACGTGCATGGCGAGCGTGGACTTGCCCGAGGATTCGGGGCCGAAGATCTCCACCACGCGACCGCGGGGCAGGCCGCCGACGCCGAGTGCCACGTCGAGCGCCAGCGCACCCGTCTGCACGGCTTCGATCTGCATCGCCGTCTTCTCGCCCATCCGCATGATGGACCCCTTGCCGAACTGCTTGTCGATGGCCGCCAGTGCCACATCGAGTGCCTTGTCGCGATCGTTGCTCACAACTGTCTCCGTTTCCTGCCGTGTACCCGAGTGGGCGTGGTGTGAGGACCGTTGCCGGCCCCGATGAGTGCTGCAGCGACCGAGCCGGCCACTGCAGTGGTGAGGGGCACCGTACGGAAGGGGTGTGACAGGGTTCCGGAGGCTTGCGGGAACTTGCTGCCGAACCGCCTTCCTGGCGTACGGCGAAGGTACGTGCGTTCGAACGACAGGAGTGTAACTACGAACAGTCGTTCGATCAAGCATCTTCACCCAGAAACCCGCGGACACGGATCTCCGGGGATGGCGGCAGCGGCGGCGAGCCGGTGTCAGGCGGCGTCGAGTCCGGCAGGAGGCTTCGGTTGACGGCACAAGTGATGCGGAGATCGTCCCGGAAGTGGAGACGATTCAGACCCAGAAGCAGAATTGGAACGGATCAGCCCCAGAAACCCGCGAACACGGATCTCCGGGGGTGGCAGCAGCGGCGGCGAGCCGGTGTCAGGCGGCGTCGACGGCGGCGGCCGCTTCCGCCAGCTCGCGCTCGTCGGGCTTGTGCGACAGCAGATCGAACGCCATCCACAGCGTGTTGGTGAACGGGAACGCGATCAGCGGGATGACGATCGCACCGACCACGAACCCGAGCGTGAGCAGACCGACCGGGAAGTCGGGGGCGGTGGCGATGAACGCGACCACCATGCCGGCGCCCAACGCGAAGAACGTGATCACGATGTTGAGAGCGATCGGACCGAGCTCGAAACCGTGCTCGCGATGCCAGCGGATTCCGCAGGTGCGGCACCGGTCGTAGCGCAGCATCCAGCGGCGGATGAACGTGCGCCGGCTGCCGCAGAGCGGGCATTTCAGCACGATTGCCCGGCGAAACATCTTTCCAGCGGATGGCAACGGGCGATTCATACCCCCTATGGTATAGAAGATGCGGCACGGATCGGAAATACTCTTCCGGTGAGAAGAACCCTTGCCGGGCTGCTGTTCGGTCTTGCCTACGCCTGCGCCAGCATCTCCATCGCCGGGTACCTCCTCCAGCGGACGGCCTTCGATCCGGGCAGCGCCGCCGACGCCGCGGACGTCGTGCTCGGCGACAAGGAGATGAAGGCCGAACTGGTCACCTTCATCGCCGACAACGCGGTCGCCCAGATCCCGGGTGCATCGACCGATGCGGCCATGGAGGCGACGATCCGCCAGAACGTGAACACCGTCGCCAGCATGCCCGAGGGGCAGAAGCTGCTCGCGCGCATCATCCACGACGCCCACGCGAAGATGATCGGCGACCAGACCGGTCCCGTGCAGATCACCGCCGCGGACATGGTGAACATCGTGCGCGACGAGCGCGCCGGCGACATGCCCACGCTCACGCTGCCGGTGGAGAAGGTCACCGCGCTGAGCATCGCCAACCACGCGCTCGACTGGCTGCTGCCGATCGCGTTGATCGCCACGATCGCGTTCGCCTTCCTGGGCTTCACCGCCCATCCCGAGCGCGGCGCACTGCTGCGCAGCCTCTCGTTGGGCCTGCTGCTCCTGGCCCTGCTGGCGGCGATCCTCGGCTACATCGTCCCCCGCTTCCTGATCCCCGCGATCAGCGACAGCGTGTGGGCGCACATCCCGGCACGCCTCGCCGACGACTCGCTGCCCCTTCTGATCGGTCTCGAGATCGTGCTGATCGCCGGCGCGGCCGCGCTGTTCGCCGGCACGGGCATGATGCAGCGGCGCCGGCGGTGGAGCACGCCGGTGAGCACCTACCGGTACAACGAGGAACGCCGCTGGAGCTGAGCCCCAGCGGCGTTCGTGTGCGAACGGCGCGAACCGTCAGGCGGTGAGCTCGGCGACGAACTCGCCGAACACGTTGGCGTAGCGCATCGCGTCGTCGTCGGTGTGGACGACGGAGATGAGCCACTGCTCGTCGAGGCCCGGCGGCAGCAGGATGCCGCGGTTGATGCCGTGCATCCACTGCGCGAACGCGAGGTCGAAGTCGGTGGCCTTGTAGTCGCGGTAGTTCTGGATGGGCTGGGGCGCCCACGTGACGCCGGTGCGGGCGAGCCGCCGCCGGTCGCGGCCCG
>CAYZFZ010000264.1:0-2657 GCA_964477795.1 uncultured Bifidobacterium sp. | reverse complement strand
GCATCGCCGATGATGCGATCGCAGGCGTCGAGCAGCAACCGGTTGCGGGCGATGGCCTCGTCGGTGGCCTCGGGAGTGCAGATCTCGGTGAGGACGGCCTTGGCGGCAGCCATGCACAGCGGGTTGCCGTTGTAGGTGCCCAGGTGCAGCACCTTGCCGGCGGTGATCTGATCCATGCACTCGTGGGTGCCGCCGAACGCGCCCAGCGGCAGGCCGCCGCCGATGCTCTTGGCGAGCGCGACGAGATCCGGCTGCACGCCGACGGCGCCGGTGGCGCCGCCCCAGCCGGCGGTGATGCCCGTCTTCACCTCGTCGAAGATGAGCATCGTGCCGTACTTGCGGGTGATCTCGCGCACACCCTCGAGGTAGCCGGGCAGCGGCTTGCAGATGCCGATGTTCTCCATGATCGGCTCGACGATGAAGCAGGCGACGTCGCGACCCGAGAGCGCACGGTCGAGCGCATCGAGGTTGTTGTACGGGATGATGCCGGTGTCGCCGAGCACCGCTCGCGTGATGCCGGCGGTGGACGGGATCGCCCGCGGCGCGTCGGCGGGGCCGGCCTCGCTGATCGGCGGCTTCATCGAGATCATCACCTCGTCGTGGTGGCCGTGGTAGCCGCCCTCGACCTTGACGATCTTCTCCCGCCCGGTGACGCCACGAGCGACGCGGATGGCATCCATCGTGGCCTCGGTGCCCGAGTTGGTGAAGCGCCACATCGGCAGGTTGTAGCGATCGCGCAGCAGCTGTGCGACGTCGGTGTTCATCTCGCACGGCGTCACGAACAGGGTGCCGTTGTCGAGCTGGTGCTCGACTGCACGGCGCACGGCCGGGTGGCAGTGCCCGGAGAAGAGCGCGCCGTAGCCCATGTCGAAGTCGACGTAGCGATGGCCGTCGACGTCTTCCATCCAGCCGTCCTGGGCGCGCCGGACGACGATGGGGTGCGGGTCGTAGGCCTGGAAGCTGCTGGGCACGCCCATCGGCAGCACCTCTCGTGCTCGCTCGGTGGCGGCCTGCGACCCCTTGGTGCGGGCGATGTAGACCTGCAGCTCGCGCTGGGTGATGGCCTTCGCTCGTTCGGCAAGTTCACGCGTGGGAATGCTTTCCGTTGCGCTCATGTCGTGTCTCCTCTGGATTTCGTTCCCGGGAGCCTAGCTCACCACGGAATCCGTCGTGAACGGTGAGCGACGCATGGCTGCGAGACGACGCCAGAGCGTCCCCCACGGCCGAAACGCATGGTGGAAATCCGTGGTGCGTGTGGCACACTGCATGCCTTCATGGTGGTCGTAGCTCAGCTGGTAGAGCATCAGTTTGTGGTACTGAGGGTCGCGGGTTCGAGCCCCGTCGATCACCCCAAGGCAGGCAGGTAGGGGGCGGCATCTGCTCCCCCTACACTGCTGGCCGCTGCGCCTCTAGCTCAACGGCAGAGCAACGGACTCTTAATCCGCAGGTTCAGGGTTCGAAACCCTGGGGGCGCACCAACGTGGCGAAGGCACCCGAAAGGGTGCCTTCTTCGCGTCTACTCGTGGCGCAGGGAGGCGCGGATCATCTCCATCGTCTCGCGCATCGCGGCGGTGTCGTTGTCGAACGTGACGCTGCGCACTTCGCCGGTGAACGGGAACGGGTTGGTGTAGGTGCCCTCGACGGGCAGGCCGCGGCCACGGCCGAGCGACAACATCGCCCCTCCGTGCTGCCAGGTGATCGGCAAGCCGTAGGGAATCTGCGCTGCGCCCGCGACCTCACCGTCGATGGTGAGTGTCATCGTCCACGGGGGCACGTGACGGAATCCCACTGCGAGAGTGTGTTCGCCCTCGGTCAGCCGCGTCGCAGCCTCCACGCGACCGCGCTCGCCCGCGTTCGACACGGCAACCACCACCCGGCCGTCGATGACCACCATCGCCAACCCGCTGTTCCAGTCACCGATCTCGAACACCACGCCCTCTCCCCCACCCGAAGGCACGGTGACCACCGCGGAGGCCTCGCCACCGAACGCGAGCAGCGGCATCAGATCGTCGGAGACAGGCCCACCGTCGGGGTGGTAGGTCATCGTCCGGTTGGCCGGGTACGGCGGCTGCAACACATCGATACCGACCGCGCGGAGATCGTCCTTCAGCGGCCACACCCCGTTGCGTTCGGCCTCCGCCTCCCACAGAGCGACCAGTTCGCCAAGCACTTCGGGGTGCTCGGCGGCCACGTCGACCGCCTCGCTGTAGTCGTCGTCGAGTCTGAACAGGCACCACCGATCCTCGGCGAAGTCGCGGCTGCCCTCCAGCAGGCGCTCCTCGTCGGCCACCCCACGCGACACATGGTCGGTGGTGGCCTTCCAGCGGCCACGGATGATGGAGCGCGACCCGAGCATCTCGAAGTACTGCATGTCGCGCGGGTCAGGTGCATCACCGGAACGGAACGACGGGAGCAGCGATGCCCCGTCGAGCGGCTCTTGCGGCACACCGCCCAGCACGTCGGCCACCGGCACGCCGCACGCGTCGAGCACCGTGGGCATCAGGTCGACGATGTGGCTCACCTGTCCGCGCACCGCGCCGCGGTCGGCGATGCCGGCCGGCCAGTGCACCACCAGCGGGCTGCGTGTGCCACCCAGCCACGAATAGCGCTTCCACAGGCGGAACGGTGTGTTGCCCGCCCATGCCCAGCCCCACGAG
>CAYZFZ010000263.1:0-5255 GCA_964477795.1 uncultured Bifidobacterium sp. | reverse complement strand
CTCGCTCCGTTCCCCCGATGAAGGTGGACCGCCGCGGGCGGGCCCAGTGCTGGAACGCCGAACATCGTCCATCCGATTGCCCGTCAACCGGCGGCGAGAGGGCGCGGCGCCAGCGGCGAGCATGCGCCAATGCCGCCGACCAACTCGTCAGCAGCTGGGCACCATCCGGCTCAGTCAGCGGCGGGCCGCTCGGTCGATCCGGCGGCGAAGGCGGCAGACTCACGGGGTGCTGCCCCGCCTCATCGCCACCGACCTCGACGGCACCCTGCTCGACCCAATGGGGCAGTTGCGCCCTCGATCCGCCGCGGCGCTGCAGGCCGCGGCCGACGCCGGCATCCTCGTCGTGTTCGCCACCGGCCGCCCGCCGATCGTGGCCGGGCACGAGGTTGCCGCCGCCGGGCGCGGCGTGCACTACGGCGTGATGGCGAACGGCACGGTGATCTGCACCCTCCCCGCGCAGGAGGTGCTGCACACGATCACGTTCGCCACCGCGACAGCACGGGCCGCGGTGGCCGCATTGCGGGCACACGACGCCGGCTTCGGCTTCGCACTCGCCACCGACACCGGCTTCACCGCCGAGCCCGGCTTCCACGAGCGCATGCCCGTGCAGCACGGCAGCAACGCCACCGTGCCCGACGCGCTGATCGGGCATGAGGCCAGCGAGCACACGATCAAGCTGCTCGCCTTCCACCACGAGCACGACGCGCACGCGTTGCTGCGCCTGCTGCCGCCGCTGCTGGGGCCCGAGCTCGCGGTCACACACATGGGCGCCGACGCCGTGGAGGTGGCGCCCGCTGGCGCGGACAAGGGTGTCGGCCTGCGCTGGCTGTGCGCCCACCTGGGCATCGCCGGCAGTGACGTGCTCGCGTTCGGCGATGAGGTGAACGACCTGCCGATGTTCGCGTTCGCCGGCCGGCGGGTGGCCGTCGCCAACGCGAGCCCGCTGGTGCGCGACGCTGCCGACGAGGTGGCCCCGTCGAACGCCGACGACGGCGTCGCCCAGGTCATCGAGCGACTGCTCGCATGAACGACGAGGCATCGATCGCACCGCGACCACGCGACTTCCCGGCCCGCAGCCTCGACCTGCGCGCCTCGGTGATCGCGTTCCTCGAGTTCGTGCACACCACCGCCGTCAACAAGCTGGCCGGGCTCACCGAGGCGCAGGCGCGTCGCACCCCGCTGCCCACCTCGCCGGCGATGAGCCCGCTCGGCCTGGTCAAGCACCTCACCGCCGTCCTGCGCCAGCACGTCCAGATCCACATCGGCGGGCACGACCTGCCCTCCCTGTGGCGCGCCGACGACCTCGACTTCGAGTTCCGCCTCGGCCCGCACGACACGATTGCCGCGGTGGTCGCCGCCTTCGACGACGAGCTGGCGCGCTCGCTGTCCACGCTGGCGGGCGTCGATCTGGAGAGCGAGATCGTCGCCCACGGGCATCCGAACCGTGCCGGCCGCCTGCTCGTCGACGTGCTGCAGGAGAGCGCCCGCCACCTCGGCCACCTCGACATCCTGCGCGAGCTGATCGACGGATCGACCGGCGAGTAGAGCCGCGAGGAAAGGGGCGCGGAAGTCGGCACAGTGCGCGACACAATCCCACGAGAGGAGCGCCCATGGATGTCATCACGGCAAGTGACGCCCGCAGGAGGCTGGCCGCGCTGATCGAGGCAGTGAACCAGGACGCCGGCCAGTTCCACGAACGTGGGCTGGTCGGGCCAGCGAGATCCGCGCCGTCACCGACGAGGCATGGGATCAGTACCGCTGGGTGTCTGCGGGGCGATCACCCACGCTCGAGGCCCCGCAGTTGGAACGAAACCGCCGGTACGTCGACCGAGGCCATCACCCACAGCTGAGCGGGGTCGGTGCGGTGATAGTGGTGGCTGAGACGGTCTCGAACTTTGGCCATGTCGGACCACGGAACCTGAGGATGCAGCGAGGCGAATTCGACGGAAACCGCCTTGGCTGCTTCGCCCATGATCTCCAGGCAGCGCTCGACTGCCCGACGAAGCACGATGTCGCTGTCGAACGCGCCACGACCCCGCTCGACGATCGACGCAATCTCCGCAGCCGCCTGCACCATGTCGGCGACCCGGTGAACGTCGCTACGGCTCACAGTGGGACAGCGTCGTCGCGGATCTCGACGTCACGCGGGAGCAACGCCCCAGCGGAGACCACGTCCACCTCCACACCCAGCAGGGCGGTGAGCGCCTCCTCGAGATGGATGAGATCCAGCAATGAACTCGAGGGTTCGAACTCGACCAGGAAGTCGACGTCACTGGCGGGAGTCGATTCACCGCGTGCCACGGAGCCGAACACGGCGATCGAGCGACCGCGGAAGCGGTGCACGAGCGCGAGGATCTCGGTACGGTGCCGCTCGATCAACGAGCCCAGGTCTGATTCGCGCACCAGCACGTCGAAAGCCTACGACTCCGAGCGAGATCAGGTGGGACCAGCGGCGATCGCTCGACCTGCAACGCTACGGTGACGCCATGAGCCTGCGTCCGACCATCGCCCGGTTCACCCACATCGCACTGCCGTGCTGCGACATCGACGCCACCATCGCGTGGTACGAGCGGTTCACGCCGCTGCGCCTGCTGCAGCGCCGCGAGGACGCCGACGGGTACGGCGCCTGGCTGGGCCAGCCCGACATGGTGGACAAGCCGTTCATCGTCGTGCTCGTCAGCTTCTTCCGCGATCAGCCCAAGGGGCCGTCGCCGACGCTCGCACCCTTCGCCCATCTGGGCATCGAGCTGCCCAGCCAGGCCGACGTCGACGAGGTGGCCGCCCGCGGGCGCGAGGAGGGCTGCCTGGTGTGGGAGCCGCAGCTGCTGCCGGCGCCGGTGGGCTACGTCTGCGCGCTCGCCGACCCCGACGGCAACGTCGTCGAGTTCAGCTTCGACCAGGGCGTGTTCGAAGCCGTGCACCAGGTGTGGGGTGGCGGCGAGCCGGCCTGAGCCGGCGGTCGCTGCACGACCTTCCACCAGCCGGCCACTCTCGCGCACCCGCTTCGTACACTCGCAAGGATGGCCGCCCGCACCCCTCCCCCCGGCCTGCAGCTGAGCTGGATCGACGGCGAGGCCGTCGCCTGGCAGCCGGGCCGTGGCGTGTACGGCGGCAACCTGCACCACGAGGTCGCCCGCGTCGCCCGCCGGCCCAGCATGGCGTACTACGGGTCCACCAGGGTGCTGCCGCTCGATCTGCCCGACGGCCGGGCCAACGTCATGTGCCAGCGGCTGGATGCCGTCACGCTCGCCTCGCTGGGCCAGCTGAACGCGCTCGACGCCGAGCTCAGCGCGTCCGTCGCCTGGTTCGGGGCGATGCACCGCTACGCCGCGCGCCTCGTGCAGCGCGGCCGCGTGCTGCCGGTGCTCACCCACATCGCCGACGTGTGGTGGATGGCAGAGTGGCAGCCGCTCGGCGGCGACATCGAGCGCGCCCGCGAGGGGCTGCTCGCGGCGATGCCACCGGTGGTCGCGGCCGGCGGCCAGGTCGAACCAGTGGAGGTGCTGCGCTCCATGGTCGATCGCCTGTGCCGGCTCACGCTCTCCGCCCGCGGGTGGCGGGCCGAGCTCACCGACACCCGCTCGGTGAACCCGCGGGCCCTGCGCCTGGCCAGCCGCGCGCTGATCGCCGAGAACGGCCAGTTCACCGTCGCCCCCGAGCTGGGGGAGGCGATGGCGCACATCGCCACCGAGCTGTCGCTCATCGGCCGCCGGGCGCAGGGCGAGCCGATCGTGCGGGTGCGCCTGCGCCTGGGCCTGCCGCTCGAGCCCACGGCCCGCAACCTGTTCGAGGAGGCCGACGCGGCCGATGCCGCTGCCGAAGCAGCCGAAGCTGCCGCGGCGGGAGACGGCGAAGCGGGCGGCCCCCGCGACTGGTCGCTGCGGCTCGAGCTCGTCGACGGCGACGATCGCGGCCGCTGGTGCGCCGCCCACCATGTGATCGCCGGTGGGCCGGTCGCGCTGGGGCTCGCCGAGGAGCGCTTCATCCCCCTGCTGCAGCAGCGCCTGCACGAAGCCGTCGAGTCCATCGCCGGGGCAGTGCCCGAGCTCGCCGGCTGGCTGGCGAGCGCCCTGCGCGCGGCGCCCGAGGGCATCGACCTCGACACTGCCGCGGCCGCGCTGGAGGGCATCGACGCGCTGGCTGCGGAGGGCATCGAGCTGCTCGCGCCGGAGAAGCTCACCCGCCGGCGCCCCTCCACCCGCGCGACCGCGCAGCCGAAGGACGCCGCCGGCAGCGGGCGCTTCGCCGCCACCGCACTCGTGGACTGGCAGGTCGTCGTCGACGACACACCGGTGCCGGAAGACGTGCTGCGCCGCGCGGCCGAGGACGGTGCCAACCTCATCGAGGTGGGCGGCCGGTGGGTGCAGCTCGACCGCGCCGAGGCACGGCGGGCGCTCGCCAACCTGCAGGAGCACCGCGCCGAGCACGGCGAGATGAGCGCGCTGCAGCTGCTGACGCTCGCCGCCGAGCTGCAGCGCGAGATGGCGGCGGCCGGCATCGAGGAGGCGGAGACGGATCTGCTGCAGGCCACCGGCTGGGCGGGCGAGTTGCTCGACGGGCTGCCCGACGAAGCGCTCGCCGACGGGGTGGTGCCACTCACGTTCACCGCCACCCTGCGCCCCTACCAGCGGCGCGGGCTGGGCTGGCTGCAGTTCCTCCACCGGCTCGGCCTCGGCGGCTGCCTGGCCGACGACATGGGCCTGGGCAAGACGCCCACCACGCTCGCCCACCTGGCCGGGCTGCCCGGCCCGCACCTGGTGGTGTGCCCCCTGTCGGTGGTGCGCAACTGGGAGGCCGAGGCCGCCAGGTTCACCCCCTTCCTGCGCGTGATGGTGCACCACGGCACCGGCCGCCTCGGCGACCAGGCGTTCCTCAACGCCGTCGCGCAGCACGACCTGGTGATCACCACCTACCAGGTGGCCGCCCGCGACCTCGACCTGTTGCAGCAGGTGAGCTGGACGACGGCCGTGCTCGACGAGGCGCAGGCAGTGAAGAACCCCGACACTCGCACCGCCCGCGCCATGCGCGCCCTGCCCGCCGGGCAACGCATCGCGCTCACCGGCACCCCGGTGGAGAACCGCCTCGCCGAGCTGTGGAGCATCTTCCAGATAATCGCCCCGGGCCTGCTGGGCAATGCCACCCAGTTCCGCCAGCACTTCGCCAACCCCATCGAGCGCGAGCACGACCCCGTGGCCAGCGCCGAGCTGCGCCGCCTCACCGGGCCGTTCCTCCTCCGGCGCACGAAGGCCGACAAG
>CAYZFZ010000262.1:0-5295 GCA_964477795.1 uncultured Bifidobacterium sp. | reverse complement strand
GATGAACTTCACCGTGTCCAGCAGCAGTGTCAACAAGGGTGAGAGCCTGCGCGACACGATCGAGACGATCAGCGCGATGGGCGTCGACGCGTTCGTCATCCGTCACAAGAGCAGCGGCGCGCCCCAGATGGTCACCCGCTGGACCAACGCGAGCATCGTCAACGCCGGCGACGGCTGGCACCAGCACCCCACGCAGGCACTGCTCGACTGCTACACGATCCGCACCAGCCTCAACCGCCGCGACGGGTTCGACGGGCTGCGCATCGCGATCGTGGGCGACATCAAGCACAGCCGGGTGGCGCGCAGCGACGTGCAGGCGTTCGCCGCGCTCGGCGCCCACGTCACCCTGGTCGCGCCGGCCACGCTGCTGCCGCCCGCGATCGGCGACTGGCCGGTGGAGATCAGCCACGACCTCGACGCCGTGCTGCCCGGCCTCGACGTGCTGTACCTGCTGCGCGTGCAGCGCGAGCGGATGGACGACGCGCTGCTGCCCTCGCTGCACGAGTACTCCGCCCTGTACGGGCTCACGCCGCAGCGGGCGGCGCGCCTCGCACCCCACGCACTCGTCATGCACCCCGGCCCGATGAACCGCGGCGTGGAGATGGTGGCCGACCCCGGCGAGCTGCCCGGCTCGGTGATCCTCAACCAGGTCACCAACGGGGTGGCCGTGCGCATGGCGGTGCTGTTCTGGCTACGCGGTTCGGGCTCCGACTTGAAAGGGGACGCGTCATGACGCGCCTGCTCATCACCGGTGGCACGCTGCTCGACCAACACGGCGAGCGTGCGGCCGACGTCGCCATCGAAGACGGCCGCATCACCGCCGTGGGCGAGGGCCTGGCCGGGGCCGCCGACGACACCGTGCTCGACGCGAGCGGGTGCATCGTCTCCCCCGGTTTCGTCGACCTCCACGTGCACCTGCGCGAGCCGGGCAAGGAGGAAGCCGAGACGATCGAGACCGGCAGCCGGGCGGCCGCGCTGGGCGGCTTCACCGCGGTGGTCGCGATGCCCAACACCGACCCCGCGCAGGACAGCGTCGCCGTCGTCGACTTCGTGCGCGCCCAGGGCCGCAAGGCAGGGCTGTGCGAGGTGCTGCCGTCGGGCTGCATCACCATCGGCCGCGCCGGCGAGCAGCTCGCCCCCTACGGCGAACTCGCCGCGGCCGGTGTGCAGTTGTTCACCGACGACGGCAACGGTGTGCAGGATCCCCAGCTCATGCGCCGCGCGCTCGAGTACGCCGGCCCGCTGGGCATCACGCTCGCCCAGCACTGCGAGGTGGGCGCGCTCACCAAGGGCGCGGTGATGCACGAGGGGGCCTGCTGCAGCCGCCTCGGCCTGCCCGGCTGGCCGTCGATCGCGGAGGAGCTGATGGTGTTCCGCGACATCGAGCTGGTGCGGCTCACCGGTGTGCGCATGCACTTCCTGCACCTCTCCACCGCCCGCAGCGTGCAGCTCGTGCGCCAGGCGAAGGCCGAGGGCCTGCCGATCACGGCCGAGGCTGCGCCCCACCACTTCACGCTCACCGACGAGCAGCTCAGCGGCTACGACCCGGTGTTCAAGGTCAACCCGCCGCTGCGCACCCGCGCCGACATCGACGCGATCAAGGCCGGCCTGGCGGATGGCACCATCGACGCGATCGCCACCGATCACGCGCCGCACGCGCCGCACACGAAGGAAGCGCCGCTCGACCAGGCGCCGCCGGGGATGCTGGGCCTGGAGACCGCGCTGGCGCTGTCGATCACCGAGCTCGACATGCCGCTGGCTGCGATCATCGCCGCGCTCAGCTGGCAGCCGGCAGCGATCGCCGGTGTCGCCGACCGCCACGGCCGGCCCATCGCCGCCGGCGAACCCGCCAACCTCGCGGTGTTCGATCCGTCGCTGTCGTGGACCGTGGTGCCCGCCGGGCTCGCCAGCAAGAGCCGCAACACGCCGTACACCGGCCGCACCCTGCAGGGCAAGGTGCGCCACACGATCTTCGCCGGCACGCCCGTCGTCGTCGACGGCCGCCCCACCCGCTGACCCCAGGCCCGCTTTACGTAAAGGCTGTCGGGCGCCCACCTCGTGCTGTGAGTTCGGGTTCTTGACGCAAACCCGCTACAGGCGGGTGAGGATCTCGGGGCCGTTGGGGCCGACGAGCACGGTGTGCTCGACGTGGGCGGCCAGCGAACCGTCGACGGTGACGATCGTCCAGCCGTCGTCGAGCTCGACCACCTCGTCGCGGCCGCCGCCGAGCAGCATCGGCTCGATCGCCAGCACCATCCCTGCCTGCAGCTCGTGGCCGTGGCCGGCGCGACCGCGGTTCTCGACGTCGGGGTCTTCGTGCATCGCGCGGCCGATGCCGTGCCCGCAGTAGTGGTGCGGGTTGCCGTAGCCGGCGGCAGCAACGACCCGCTCGACGGCCGCGCCGATGTCGCCGAGGTGGCGGTGCGGGCGCATCTCGCGGATGGCCGCAGCGAGCGCGGCATCGGCGGTCTCGATCAGCCGCGTGGCATCGGGGGTGATCGTGCCGACGCCCATCGTGAAGGCGGCGTCACCGTGCCAGCCGTTGACGATCGCGCCGCAGTCGACGGAGAGCAGGTCGCCCTCCTCCAGCACCCGCGACCCGGGGATGCCGTGGATCACCTCGTCGTTGACCGATGCGCAGATCACCGCCGGGAAGCCGTGGTAGCCGAAGAAGTTGGAGTCGGCGCCGCGGCGCTCGAGCACATCGCGCGCCACCCGGTCGAGCGAGGCAGTGGTGACTCCGGGTCGCGCCGCGGCACGGATGGCGGCGTGCATCTCGGCCACCACACGGCCCGCGGCGCGCATCTCGCGCAGCTCGGCCTCAGTGCGGCAGGGGATGCCCGCGCGCCGGAAACGACCGCGCGCCGCCGCCATCAGGTCACCCCGACCGGCGCGACGTCTCGACCGCGGCCGTGAGACGCCGGAACACCTCGTCGGGTGAGGCCACGCCGTCGATGATCGCCAGCCGCCCGTCGCGCTCGTAGAACTCGATCAGCGGCGACGTCTGCTCCTCGTAGAGGTCGAGCCGGTGGGCGATGGCTTCGGGTGTGTCGTCGTCGCGCTGCATCACGTCGCCGCCGCACACCTCGCAGATCCAGGGCAGCTTCTCCGCGCCGGTGGCCACATAGTTGGTGCCGCAGTCGCGGCACACCCGGCGAGAGGAGATGCGCTGCAGCACGAGGTCGCGGGGCACGTCGAGGTCGATGACCACGTCGATCGGGCGGCCGGCGGTGATCTCGTCGAGCGCCGCCGCCTGGCCGACGGTGCGCGGGAACCCGTCGAGGATGTACCCGCGGCCGACGGCGTCGGGCTGGGACAGGCGTTCGCGGACGAGCCCGACCATGATCTCGTCACCGACGAGACCACCTTCGTCCATCACCCGCTTCGCCATCACACCCAGCTCGGTGCCCTCGCGGACAGCGGCGCGCAGGATGTCGCCGGTGCTGATGTGGGGGACGACGAAGTGACGTGACAGCCGCACGCACTGTGTCCCCTTGCCAGCGCCTTGGCGCCCGAGCAAGATCAGCCGGGCGCCCGGGATCACTTCAGGAAGCCCTCGTAGTTGCGCAACATCAGCTGGCTGTCGATCTGGCGCATCAGCTCGAGCGCCACACCGACGGCGATCAGCACGGTGGTGCCGGCGAAGGGGAAGTTCCGCACGTCGAACGCCCACAGCAGGATGTACGGCATGATCGCGATCAGCGCCACGAACACGGCACCGGGGAGGGTGATCCGGTTGACGGCCTTCGACAGGTAGCGCTCGGTCTGCGGGCCGGGCCGCACGCCGGGGATGAAGCCACCCTGGCGGCGGATCTGGTCGGCCTGGCGGATGGGGTCGAAGGCGATCGAGTTGTAGAAGTAGGCGAAGGCCACGATCATCAGCGAGAACAGCGAGATGTAGACGAGGCCGTGGTCGTTGACCAGGTTGTCGTCCACCCAGCTCTGGATGCTGTAGCGCCACGAGCCCTTGTCCGCGCTGCCCAGCAGGTTGGTGAGCAGCACCGGCAGCAGCAGCACGGAACTGGCGAAGATGATCGGCACCACACCGCTCTGGTTCACCTTCAGCGGGATGTACGTGCTCTGCCCGCCGTACATGCGCCGGCCGACGACCCGCTTGGCGAACTGCACGGGGATGCGCCGTTGCGCCAGCTCCACCCTCACGACCGCGATCACGATGCCGAGGCACAGCAGCAACAGCAGGGCGAAGACGAACCAGTTCTTCTCCACGAACACGTTGTAGAAGCCCGAGGGCAGGCTGCTGACCACGGAGGCGAAGATCACCATGCTCATGCCGTTGCCGATGCCGCGCTGGCTGATCAGCTCACCGATCCACATCAGCACGGCCGTGCCGCCAACGAGCGTGATGATCACCAGGTAGCCGCGCGGGAACATGCCGTCCGGGAGCAGCTTGAGGTTCTGGGGGTAGCGCTGGGCCGCGCCGAAGAACGCGTTGCCGTTGCCGTTGCCGAAGATGAACGTCAGCGCCGTCGCCTGCAGGGTGGAGATGCCGATCGCGAGGTACCGGGTGTACTGGGTGATCTTGCGCTGGCCGACCGCGCCCTCCTGCTGCAGCTTCTCCAGCTTGGGGATGACGACACCGAGGACCTGCATGATGATGCTGGCCGTGATGTAGGGCATGATCCCCAGCGCGAAGATGCTGAAGCTGGCGAACGCGCCACCGCTGAACAGGTTGAAGAAGCCGAGCGCACCCTGCGTGTTGGCCGCTGCCTTGAACTGGCGGACCGCATCCTCGTCGATGCCGGGAACACGGATCGCGACACCGACTCGGTAGAGCGCGATCATCCCCATCACGAACAGGATCTTGTTCCGCAGATCGGGCACCTTGAAGACGTTCTTCAAGTTGGAGAACACTGGTTGGCTCCCAGGAGGTTTCGATTCGACGCCCGCAGGGCGCCGAGCATCAGCGGTTGGTGAACTGGTTGCCCTTGACCGGCGGGCGACCCTGCTTGTACGGCGACGGCAGCAGCGAGACGCTACCGCCGGCAGCCGTGATGGCAGCGTCAGCAGCCTCGGAGACTGCATGTGCCGTCAGCGAGACAGCGATGGTGATCTCGCCACGGGCGAGCACCTTGACCAGCGTGCCCTTGCGCACGAGGCCGGCGGCGACCAGCACCTCGGGGGTGACCGTCGTCTCGCCGAGGTCGTTGAGCTGATCGAGGTTGACCGGGCTGTACTCCACGCGGAACGGGTTGTTGAAGCCCTTCAGCTTCGGCACCCGCTGCTTGAGCGGCATCTGGCCACCTTCGAAGCCGCGCGCCACCTTGCCACGGCCGC
>CAYZFZ010000261.1:0-5302 GCA_964477795.1 uncultured Bifidobacterium sp. | reverse complement strand
TGTCGAACCCGCCTGCAACCACACGGGCCTGCAGGTCGCGCTGGTTGGCGGGCTGCAGCGGATCGGCGGGATGGTTCGGGAACGTGCCGTCGAGCTCGCCGTACATGATCTCGAGGGTGATCTGCGGGAGGCGCTGGAACACGGCCGGCACCACGAGGCCGCCCATGCCGTTGGCGGTGTCGGCGACGACGCGCAGCGGGCGCATCGACGCGACGTCGACGAACGACACGACGTGATCGGCGAAGGCTTCGAGCAGGTTGCGGCTGCTCTGCGAACCGGCGGTGGCCGCCGGCAGCGGGCCATGCCCGTTGAGCACATCGGCGGCGACCTGCTTGACCTCGTCGAGACCTGTGTCGGAGCCCACCGGGCGGGCGCCGCTGAGGCAGAACTTGACCCCGTTGTAGCCCGCAGGGTTGTGCGAGGCGGTGAACATCGCGCCAGGCGCATCGAGCGTGCCGGCGGCGTAGTACATGAGGTCGGTGCTGGCGAGCCCGAGGTCGACCACGTCGATGCCCTGCTCCATCACACCGCGCGAGAACGCGTCGACCAGCTCGGGGCCCGACGGGCGCATGTCGCGGGCGACGAGCACCCGCGGGGTGCCGCAGAAACGGGCGAAGCCAACACCCAGCGCGTGCGCGACGTCGGTGTTCAGTTGGTCGGGGACGGTGCCGCGGACGTCGTACGCCTTGACGATGTCGTCGAGCACCCGGGGATCGGTGGTGGACATGCGGGCCTAAACGCTATCGGGAGCCGTCGCCGGCCCGTCGGGCTCGGCTTCCACGCTCCCGGCTTCGTCGGGCTCGGCTTCGTCGAGCGCGGACGCGTCGGACCGGTCGGGCTCGAACTGGGCCGGGTCGAAGGTGCCATCGCCGAACGGCTCCGCCGCCCACGCGTCGGTCGGCGTCCAGTCGTCGTGCGCCCCCTCGGCGGCGGTGAGGAACGGGTGGGTGTTGCGATGGCGCACGTCGCCACGCACCCGCCAGAAGACGAGCATCGCGATGCCAAGCAGGGTGAGCACGTAGAAGAACTTGTCGCTGGCCGACGCCTCGTAGTGCAACCGCACATGGGTGGACGTGGGTACGACGACCATGAAGTTGGGCGCGATGCGGTACGGGCCCTTGGCCCCGTCGACCTGCCAGTTGGGGAAGTAGCTCACCTTCACCAGCACGGGCACGCCCACCTGGGAGACGTCGAAGCTGAGATCCTGGTCGCCCAGCTCGTAGTTGCTGACCGTGATCGCGGGCAGCGCGACGGGTTCGATCGTGTCGGCCGGCACCACGATGTCGACCCGCCGGCCGGGCGCCATCGGGGCGGTGCCGATGCGGCGGTCGAGATCCACCTGCACGTCGATGCGCTGCCACTCGGCCGGGCCGTCGTCGGCCGGGATCGCCGCCCACTCGTCGGTGTTCTGGAACCAGCTCGTACCCAGCTCGAGGTTGCGCTCGCGCTGGTCGCCGCTGCGGCGGTTCACCACCACCGGCTGCACCGTCAGCGGCACCACCACGTCGCTGTCCTGCACGCGGTAGATGTTCCACGGCCCGCTGGTGGCCACGAGCTCGAGGTCGCCACGCGTATCCGCCTGTGTCTTCGCCGCGTCGGTGAACACCATCAGGTACTTGATGCCCATCTTCTGCATCATCGGCACACCGATCGCTGCGTTGTTGTCCGTGTAGCGCAACTCGCGGACGGGGTTCGAGCTGCTCTGGCTCATCGCCGCGACCGTGAGGAAGTGGTAGGGCGTGGTGCCCGAGGCCTCGAAGAACAGGCCCTCCTGGCTGGCGATGCACCCGTCCGTCCAGTGCGGCAGCAGCATCAGCGCCATCGTCGTGCCGTAGGCACCGTTGGCCTGGTTGTTCTCCCACATCGCCCGGCCACAGCCGAGGTTCTCGTCGGTGTCGGCGCCCAGCGCGGCCATCGTGTCGACCAGGCCCTTGTACTCGCCGTACGCGTCCTTGCCCTCGTAGCCCGTGAAGTTGTAGCGGGTCCAGCCGTCGCTGTACGCGTCCTGCTTGCCGGCAACGGTCACGTTGATCGGGTCCCAGCCACCGATCCCCCACGAGTACGTGCTCTTGCCGTCCTTCGTCGTGTAGCGGGCCCCGGGCATCTGGTGGAAGAAGAACAGCTCGACCACGGCGACCACCACGACCACCACGCCCGCCGTCGCCGCCCCCACCCAGGTGTACTCGCGGGTGGACAGCGAGCGGTTGCGCACGCCGCGGTAGACGAAGTGCGCCACGTCGACGATGCCCACCATCATCAGCATGAAGCGCAGCAGGTAGAGGAACGGGAGCAGGCGCGGGTTCCACAGCAGGCCGATCACCGGCAGGCTGTCGCGGGTGAGGTACACCATCGCCATCAGCGCGAAGCAGGTGATGCCCAGCCACGCACCGTTGAGGTTGCGCTTGACGACGCTGCTGACGAACCCGACGAGCGCGAACACGCTGACGACGACGTCCCAGAAGGGGCTGAGGTCGAAGAACATGTCCCAGAAGCTGTCGCCGCCGCCGTTGGGGCGGAAGCCGTACTTCATGTCGGTCATGTAGGCGTGGTTGAACAGGAACGGCCCCACCCAGAACGCGCTGAGCGCGAGGGCCGTGATGCCCATCGTGAGGCCGTAGACGAACCGTGTCTTGTCCATCCAGATCAGCCACATCAGCAGCGCGCCGAGCACGACGAAGATGAGGACGATGCCGTGCGACAGCATCGCGAGCGCGAGCACGATCGCCGTCCAGTTGCGGTACTTGCCGGTCTCGAGGCCGCGGGCGAAGAGACCCAGGCCGAGGATGGCGAAGGACAGCGCGATGGAGAAGGAGAACTCACCGGCCATCGTGCTGGTGACGTTGCCGCCGTAGATCGTGAAGCTCTCGTCGAACAGGAACAGCAGGCCGGCCAGGGCCATCAGCTCCGGGATCGGGTAGCGGAAGCGGGCCAGCCGGCCGAACGCCCAGCAGCAGAACGGCAGCGTGACGATGCCGAGGCAGACGACGATCTTGAAGGCCACGCCGTACGAGAAGACGAGGTTGAGCGCGACGATCATCAGCGCCGGCACGACCATGTAGAAGCGGTACAGCGGGAAGCCGTTGTACCAGTAGTTGCTCCAGCCGGTGATCTGGCCGTGCGGGAGCAGGTTGTCGCGCAGGTACGCGGGCCCCATCACGTGCGCGCCCATGTCGCCGCCGGTGGGCGTGTTGGTCTCGAACACCAGCCCGAGGTGCACGACCTGCAGGATGGCCACCGTGCAGCCACCGACGATCGCGAGCGCGGTGAGGTACTGCACGACCCGCTCGATCGGCCAGGGCGCGTTGATCCAGTTGCGCGGGCGGCGCACGATGCGCCGGGCGATGCGGGCGAGCAATGGATCAGCGGGTGTGGCCGTCTCGTCAGGTGTGACGGTGTCGTCGGGTGCAGCCGTGCCGTCAGATGCGGCCGTGCCGTCCGGTGTGACGGTGTCGTCGAGTGCGACGGTGTCGTCGGGTGCGACGGCCTGCGCAGCAGCTGACGCGTCGTCGCGGTCGTCGGCGGACTCTCCGTCCGTGAGGGTGTCGTCGATCATGACGCCGGGCATTCTTCCATGCGGGCGCGCGATCCGAGCGTCACGACGAGGCCACCAGCACCAGCCCGGTGGCGTTGAACGCCAGGTGGGTGACCACTCCCAGGCCGAGGCGCCCGCTGCGCAGCGCGCACAGTCCCAGCACCACACCGACGACGAAGAGCCCGGGGATCTCCACCGGCTGGAAGTGGACGATCGCGAACCACGCGGCTACCGCGACCACCCCGATCCAGTCGGTCAGCCGGCGGGTGAACGCACCCTGCAGCAGGCCGCGGTAGGTGAGCTCCTCCACCAGTGGCGCGCCGACGACGACGACGAGCACCAGCAGCACCAGCCCTCCCCCGTGCGCGCTGTTGTACGTCGTGCGCGCCCGCTCCTCGATCTTGTGCAGCGTGAACGTGTCGGGCCAGATCGCTTCCAGCGGCAGGTAGACGAGACGCACGAGGACCAGCTGCGTGAACACGCCGATCGCGACGCCCAGCAGATCGACCGGCCGGAAGACGAGGCCGAAGTCGACGTCGAGCGTCCCGGCGCCGAAGCGCTTCCCGACGTACCAGATCGCACCCACCATCGGCAGCCACTGCGCGAGCGAAGCGATCGTGAGCCAGCCGGGCCCGAGGTCGGCCGACGAGTCGGCCCCGCTCGCCGCGAACACGAGGTTGGAGAGCACCGCACCCACCACGTAGGCACCCAACCAGGTGAGCGCCGCGTCGCGGATGGAGATGTCGGCACGGTCGCCGGCCGTGCGGAGAGGAGGCAGGCTGGGTGGCGACACGCCGGGCGAGCCTACCGTTCGGGGGTGCCGGCGTGCAGTCGCGAGAGCGCGCTCAGCCGGCCAGGCGCGGTGCTGCCGCGTAGGCGAGCACGCGCCGCGAGCGGCGGTCTTCCAGGCGCCACCCGTTGGGCACCGAGAGGCGGGCCGTATGCCGCTGGCAGAGGTCGTAGCAGTGCGGGTCGCGCTCCGCGAGGAGATCGTCGAGCCACACGATGGAACGCGCGTACTGGTAGGAAAGCGTGACCACCGCGGACTCGGCGCACCCCGTGCGCGAACACTGCCTGCTCATGGGCGGACACGCTAAATCGCCGCGCGCGCCAAGTGGTGGACCCTCCCGAACATGCGCGCGACCGGCCGCTGACGAGTCGCCGCCGAAAAAGCCCCTTAGCATTGGTGCATGAGCAATCTCCCGCCGCCGCCGCCTCCGCCGCCTCCGGGTCGCGGTCAGCAGCCCGGGCAGCAGCCCCCCTCCGGCGGCAAGGGCCGCCCGCTCGGCGCCGGCTGGCCGCGCTGGACCATCCCCGTGCTCCTCGCCGTGCTCGTCGGCACGCTCCTGCTCAACCAGGTGTGGCCCTCCGACAGCGGCGACAAGCTCAGCTACACCGAGTTCACCACCGCCGTTGCCAACGACGAGGTGGTCAAGTTCACGCTCACCAACGGCTCGAACAGCATCTCCGGCGAGCTCGAGGGCGGCGGCAAGTTCACCACGACAGTCCGCGACGGCTTCCCCAGCGAGAGCGAACTGGCGCTGCTCACCGCGCACAACGTCGACTGGACCACGAAGGAGCCCGACAGCAACTGGCTGCTCAGCTGGGTCGGCCTGCTGCTGCCGTTCGTGCTGATCATCGGCTTCCTCGTCTGGATGAACAAGCGGGCTCAAGGGCAGATGGGCAACGTCATGTCCATCGGCCGCAGCCGGGCGAAGGCCTACCAGGCCGACAAGCCGTCCACCACGTTCGCCGACATCGCCGGCTACG
>CAYZFZ010000260.1:0-5302 GCA_964477795.1 uncultured Bifidobacterium sp. | reverse complement strand
CGGCAGAGCCGGATCGATCGTTGGGTGGGGGCTCCGGCGGAGCCTCTGCCCCCACGCCCCCGCCGCACACCATCCCCCATGGGTGCCCGTCCCCACGGCGGCGGACATGCCGCTCTGAGCTGGGGTGATGCGGCATCCGCGAACCCTGTGGCACCCCTTCGTCATGATGACGGTCATGGAACTCGTACTCGTTGCTCTCCTCGTCGTGGCGGCCGCGGTCATCGCGTGGCTGCTCGCCGGGCGCCGGGCGGCCACGGTGGCACCCCCCGCCACCGTGGCGCCGCCCGTCATCGCCGAGGTGCCACCGCACCTCGTGCAGCAGGCCGTCGCGGCAGCGGTGGCCCAGGCCAACGAGCGGGCGGCACGCGAGCGCGACCTCAGCGTGCAGGCAGCGGTCGAGCAGGCGGTGCTGCTCACCCGCGAGCAGCTCGGTGCCCACACCCAGTCGGCCGACGCGTCGCTGGCCAGCCGCCAGCAGCTGATCGACGCCAAGCTCGGCGAGGTGCAGTCCGGCGTGCAGGCCGACCTCTCCCGTCTCACCCAACTGGTGCAGCAGATGGGGCAGACCACGGGCGAGCGGCTGGTGCTGGTCGACCAGAGCCTGCAGGCCCACGCCGAGATCACCCAGTCGCTGGCCGGCACCGCCAGCAGCCTGCGCGAGGCGCTGGCCTCGTCGAATGCCCGCGGTCAGTGGGGCGAGCGGATGGCGGAAGACGTACTGCGCATGGCCGGCATGCAGGAGAAGGTCAACTACTTCAAGCGCACATCGCTCGCCGGCGAGGCCACCGGCATCCCCGACTTCACGTTCGTGCTGCCCAAGGGGCATGTGCTGTTCATGGACGTCAAGTTCCCGATGGCCTCGTACCTCAAGTTCCTGGAGGCCGGCACCGAGGCCGAGCGCACCGCCTACCGGGCCACGTTCGTGCGCGATGTGCGGGCACGCGTGCGAGAGTTGGCCAAGCGCGAGTACGCGCAGGCCGACGACCGGCCGACGGTGGACAACGTGCTGCTGTTCGTGCCCAACGAGAGCCTGGCGGCCTTCATCCACGAGTCGGATTCCACCCTGGTGGAGGAAGCGATGGCGCAGCATGTGGTGATCTGCTCGCCACTCACCCTGTTCGCGTTCCTGGGTGTCATCCGCCAGGCGTTCGACAACTTCATGCTCGAGCAGACGAGCAAGGAGATCCTGAGCCTGCTCGGCAAGTTCTACCAACAGTGGGGCAAGTACACCGAGCACGTGGACAAGGTGCGCCGCCAGTTCGAATCTGTGAACCGCTCGTTCGAGGAGCTGGCTACCACCCGCCGGCGGGCGCTCGAACGCCCGCTCAACTCCATCGACGATCTGCGCCGCAAGCAGGCCCTGCCGGTCGACGGCGAGCTGTTCGGCGTGCTCGACGAGATCGAGCACGACAATGTGCGCGAGCTGGGCGCCTGACGCGGCCCGGCACGGCGGCTCGGTACACGACGTAGCCTCGGGCGCGATGAGCCAGCCGTCCTTCGATCTCGAATTCGACGGCGACGACGGTGGCGTGCCCACCTACTCGGTGGGCGAGCTGGCCGACGCCATCAACGCGTCGCTGCGCCGCACGTTCACCGACGGGGTGTGGGTGCGCGGCGAGATCCAGGGCTGGAGCGTGCGCGGCCCGCACGCCTACTTCCGGCTGGTGGAGGAGGCCGAGGGCGGCAAGGCGGCGATCAACGTCCAGTTCTTCGCTCCCGCGCAGGCGCGGCTGAAACCATTGCTGCTGAAGAACCGGTTGCGCCTGGCCGACGGGCTGAAGGTGCGCATCTTCGGCCATCTCGACTTCTTCGCGCCCTCGGGCCAGCTGGGCCTGAAGATGAGCGGTATCGATCCGCGCTTCACGCTCGGCGAGCTGGCGCTGCAGCGCGACGACGTCGTGCGCCGGCTGGTCGCCGGCGGCCTGTACGACCGCAACCGCGGCCGGCGGGTGCCACCCGCGCCGCTGCGCGTGGGCGTGGTCACCAGCACCGCCAGCGCGGCCTGGGCCGACTTCCTGCACGAGATCGAGCGCAGCAGGCTCGCGTTCCAGCTGAGGGTGGTCGACGTGCGCGTGCAGGGCGAGTGGGCGGTCACCGAGGTCACCGCCGGGGTGAGCACGCTCGCCCGCCACCACGATCTCGACGTGGTCGTCGTCATCCGCGGGGGTGGCAGCCGCAGCGAGCTGGCGACGTTCGACCACGAGGCCATCGCGACGGCGATCGCGATGTCGCCGCTGCCCGTGTTCACCGGGCTGGGCCACGAGATCGACCGCAGCGTCGCCGACGAGGTCGCGCACACCGCGCTGAAGACGCCCACCGCCTGCGCGGCCGCGCTCGTCGAGCATGTGCATGGGTTCCAGCAGCGCACCGAGGTGCTGTGGACGGCGATCGAGCGCCGCGCCGAGCGCGACGTCGTCGCCGCCGCCACGCAGGTGGCCGACGTGGCATCCGGCATCCGCGGGCGGGTGCTGGCCGCCGTCGAGCGTGCCGACGAGCGGCTGTCGCAGCGGGCCCGCCGCGTCGGCAGCGGCGCCGGCCGGGTGGTCGAGCGTGCCGACAGCCGCCTGCTGGCCGCGTCGGCGGCGGTGCGCCGAGCGCCGCGGCGGCTGGAGCCCGAGGTCCGCCACCTCGACCATGTCGCGCAGCGTGTGCGCCTGCTCGACCCCGTGCACACCATGGCCCGCGGCTGGAGCATCACCCGCACGCTCGACGGTCGCGCCGTCCGCGACTCGGCGCAGGTGCAGCCGGGCGACGAGATCGTCACTACCTTTGCCAACGGCACGGCGCGCAGCCGTGTGGAGGAGACCCAGCCGTGAGCCAGCCCACCCAACCTGTCGCCACCGGCTATGCCGCAGCGCTCGCCGAGCTCGAGACCATCCTCGCCGAACTCGAGCGCACCGACGTCGACGTCGACGTACTCGCCACACAGGTGTCGCGCGCTGCCGAGCTGATCGGCTTCTGCCGCGACCGCATCGGCAACGCCAGGTTGCAGATCGAGCAGGTCGTCGCCGAGCTCGGCAACGACGACTGAGCCGAGCGGGCGGTGGCGCCATAGCCTGCCTGCGTGAGCTCACCGTCCGCCCCGCCCTCACTCGCGGCCATCGCGGCGCGGGTGGAGCAGCGGCTGCGCGAGTTCCTCGAGCCCGAGCACGCCCGCTGGGCATCGTTCGACAGCGAGCTGGCCGAGCCGATGGCGGAGATCAGCCGCCTGGTGCTGGTGGGCGGCAAGCGGCTGCGTCCCGCGTTCTGCCACTGGGGCTACGCCGCCGCGGGCGGCGACCCTGCCGATGCGATGGTCGCCAACGCCGGCGCCGCGTTCGAGCTGATGCACGCGTTCGCCCTGTTCCACGACGACGTGATGGACGACGCGGCCAGCCGGCGCGGCAACGCCACCACCCACACGGTCTTCGCCCAGCACCACCGCGACGGCGGCTGGGCGGGGGAGGCGCGCCGTTTCGGCGAGGGCGTCGCGATCCTCGTCGGCGACCTCGCGTTCGTCTACAGCGACATGCTGATGGCCGGCGCCGGCTCGGAGGCGTGGGCCATCTGGAACGAGCTACGCGTGGAGCTCAACGTCGGCCAACTGCTCGACATCATGGGCAGCGTGCGCAACGAGCGCAGCCGGCACAAGGCCGAGCAGATCTGCCGCTACAAGAGCGGCAAGTACACCATCGAGCGGCCGCTGCACCTGGGCGCCGTGATGGCTGCGCCGCAGCGGGCCGCTGAGCTGCTGCCGGCGCTGAGCGCCTACGGCCTGCCCCTGGGCGACGCGTTCCAGATGCGCGACGACGTGATGGGTGCGTTCGGCGACGCCGCGGTCACCGGCAAGCCAGTGGGCGGCGACTTGCGCGAGGGCAAGCCCACCCCGCTGATGGCGCGGGCCGTCGCCGCGGCCACCCCCGCCCAGGCGGAGGTGCTCGCCCTCGTCGGGCGCAGCGATCTCGACGACGACGACGTCGCCCGGGTGCAACAGGCGATCGTCGAGTCCGGCGCGCTCGCCGATCTGGAGGCCACGATCACCCGGCTCACGCAGGAGGCGGTGGCGGCGATCGAGGCGGCCCCGATCACCACCGAGGCCCGCTGCGAGCTCGTCGCGCTGGCGGCCTACGTCAGCCAACGCACGGTGTGACGCCTAGTTGGTGGTCGGGACTGGCCGCCGCTTCGCTTCGGCTGCTCCCTCCTGTGGCTCGTCGCTGGCGCTTCCCTCGCCGCCTCAGCCGGTGGCGTAGGCGCGCAGTGCTTCCTCCAGGGTGCACGTCATGACGCCCATCTCGGCCACCACCGCCGCCAGCCACGGCGGGCGTACGACGGCGGTGACCGCGATCGGCTCCTCCAGCCCGCTGTGTTCGAGCGCCAGGCGCACGAACAGGCTGGCGTAGTCCGGTGGCCGCAGATCGCGCGAGAGCTCGATGAGCGCGTTCGGGTCGGGCGCGCCGTACGGCGGCTCGGCGCCGTGGAAGCTGGTGGAGGTGGGTCCGGTAGCACCGCCCCACAGGCCTGGCCCGTCGCCCAGCACCGCGCCGCGCACGAGCTGTGGGCGGGCGCCGGCGATCATGAGCGCGACGTAGGCCCCGATCCCGCGGCCGACCAGCGTGGCCGGCCCGAGGTGGGCGAGTGCCACGTCGGCGTCGGCCAGCAACGTCTCCGCGGAGTAGCCGCCGCCCATCGGCACGGTGGATGTGCCGTGGCCGGTGAAGTCCAGCCCGTGCACCGGCCCGGGCCACTGCTCGGCCCACCACGGCACGCCCGCTGGTGTCTGCTCGCCCAGCCCGTGCAGCAGCAGCAGGGGCCGCCCGGCGCCGGAGCGCAGCTCGTGCAACGCCAACTGGATCTTGTTGTGGGTGAGCTGCACGGTGCTCATCGCCCGTGCTCCAGGAAGTCGAGCACCATCCCGGCAACCAGTTCGGGCTGCTCGATGTGGACGAAGTGGCCCAGGTCGTGCATCACCTCGAGGCGTCCACCGGCGGGCACCATCGGCTGGATCTGGTGGGGCAGCGTGCCCCAGCCCATCGGCTCCTGCTGGCCGGCGAGCAGGCCGAGGAACGGCATGCCCAGGCCGGGCAGGCGCGTGGCCGTCCACTCGGGGCGCCACGGGCCGAAGCCGCCGAAGCGCATGGACGGGTCGAGCTTCCAGCGCCACCCGTCGGGGTCTTCGCGCCCGCCGGCGGTGACGAGGTAGCGCAGCCACTCGATCGGCAGCCGCGGGTTCATCTTCGCCCGCCGCTGTGCCAGCTCCTCCAGCGTGCCCGGCTTGCGGCTGGCCGTCGCCGTGGAGCGGCGGTGGTCGAGCCAGCCGGCGATG
>CAYZFZ010000259.1:0-5333 GCA_964477795.1 uncultured Bifidobacterium sp. | reverse complement strand
GTCCGAGGGTGGGCGTCACCAGCCGTTCTTCAACAACTATCGTCCTCAGTTCTTCTTCCGTACCACGGATGTGACGGGCACGATCCAGTTGCCCGAGGGCACCGAGATGGTGATGCCTGGTGACAATGTGACGATCACTGTCGAGTTGGGCAAGCCGATCGCGATGGACGAGGGTCTGCGTTTCGCCATCCGTGAGGGTGGCCGCACCGTCGGCGCCGGCCGCGTCACCAAGATCACCAAGTGACCGACCAGGCGAGCTGAGAGAGACCCACCATGGCACAGAGCATCCGCATCCGTCTCAAGGCGTTCGACCACGAGATCATCGACCAGTCCACGCGCAAGATCGTGGAGACGGTCACCCGCACCAACGCAACGGTGCGCGGCCCCATCCCGCTGCCCACCGACAAGCACCGATACACGGTCATCCGTGGCCCGCACATCGACAAGGACTCCCGCGAGCACTTCGAGATGCGCGTCCACAAGCGCCTGATCGACATCGTCGACCCGAACGCGAAGACCATCGACAGCCTGCAGCGCATCGAGCTGCCCGCCGGCGTCGACATCGAGATCAAGATCCAGAACAGCTGACCCGCCGCGGGCATCGCGCTCGCCGCACGGTTCAGTGAACGACACCGTTTCCCTTGGGGGGAATCATGAGAGGACCTCGCCGGCGTTGGCCGGTGGGGTCCTCTCTGCGTTCGCCCATGTTCGTCACCTGGACGCGGTCGCCCGGCGGGTTTCCGGGCCGCGCACTGGCGCGGTGCCTGCGCACGCGCTAGACCCTCGTGATCGACATCGACGACCTGACCTCCACCGAGCCAACGGCCACGGACGAGCCGGCTGAGATCGCGTCGGCGCCTGCGGAGCCGAGCGAACCGGCCGACCGACGGCACGTCGAGCGGCGCACGATCGACCGTCGCATCTACGCCCGGCGTACCCGCCGCGGCTTCATGATGGGGCTGATGGTGATCGTGATGGCGTGGGCCGCGGGGCTGGGCGGCGCATGGATGGGTGTCCGCCTGGCGGAGTCCAAGCGGCCGCCGGCCCGCGTCGCGTCCACACTCGGTCTCGTCGAGGTTCCACCCCGCACCAGCCCGCTGCCGTCCATGGACGTGTTCACCGTCGCCTCCGCAGTCGCGCCGAGTGTCGTGCACGTCTCGGCCACCATCGAGAAGGACGGGCTGCGCGGCGAGTCGACGGGGAGCGGCGTCACCCTCACCGCCGACGGTGAGATCGTCACCAACGCCCACGTCGTGGAGGGAGCGCTCACGGTCAGCGTGCGCATCCCCGGCGAGACGGAGCCACGCGGGGCGGTCGTGGTGGCGATCGACTCCGCTCGCGACCTTGCGCTGTTGCACATCGACGCCGAGGCGCTGGTGCCCGCCGAGTTCGCGGCACCCGGCGACGTGCGCGTCGGCGACGATGTCGTCGTCGTCGGCTACGCGCTCGACCTCGACGGTGACCCATCGGTGACGGTTGGCATCGTCTCCGCGCTCGACCGCACCAGCGACAGCTCGTCGCGAGCGCTCAAGGGCCTCATCCAGACGGACGCCCCGATCTCGTCGGGCAACTCGGGCGGCCCGCTGGTCAACTCGCTCGGGCAGGTGATCGGCCTCGCCACGTTCGTCGCGCTCTCCGAAGGAGGCACCACCGCCAACAGCGTGGGGTTCGCGATCTCCAACGCGGAGCTGCTGCCGGCGATCGAGCGACTGCGGGACTCGACGACCGGCGCGCTTCCCACCGACGGCTACCTCGGCGTGGGGCTCTCCGACCGGGTCGACGGGGGTGCCGGCGCCGTGGTCACGGAAGTCGCCGATGGTTCGCCGGCCGCCGGCGCCGGCCTGGAGGTCGGTGACGTGATCGTCACCGTCGACGGCGACGACATCACCGGTCGCGCCGGCCTGATCGCCACCATCCGCGATCACGCACCAGGCGACGAGGTGACCATCGGCCTGCGCCGCGCCGGTGAGCCGACGACGGTGCGGGTGACGCTGACGTCGCGGCCGGCGGGGTGACCGGCGGCATCCGCCGGATGCGCACCTCGTTGGGCCCGTAGCTGTCGACGGCGAGCAGGTCGCCGCCCGGTGAGCGCTCCGCTCGCGGACCAGGGCCTGGATCGCTCTAACGTGCGCGCCATGCAGCATCTCGACGCCCACCTCGGCGGCCGGCGCCCGTTCGGTCTCAACTACTGGCCGATGCCCGAGGACGACCCGGGTGTCGATATCCCGCGTGAATCCATCCGGCTCGTGTCGCCGGACGGTGCACTCGTGCGCGGTGTGCTGTGGACCCCTCCGAACGGTCGGCCGTGGAAGACGGCGGTCATCCTCAGCCACCCGCGTGGCGACTTCAGCGTGCACTACGCCTGCCCCCTGCTCGCCGCCGCCGGTTACGCCGTGCTCGGCTTCGGCACCCGCTACCAGAACAACGACACCGACTGCCTGCACGAGCAGTGCATCGTCGACGTGAAGACGGTGCACGACGAGATGATCCGCCGCGGCGCCGAGGCGGTGGTGCTGCTCGGCAACTCAGGTGGCGGCAGCCTGATGGCGATGGCCCAGGCCCAGCTCGGCATCGGCGACGGCTGGGTCGGCATGGCCGCCCACCCCGGTGAGGGTGTGTTCATGCTGCAGGTGATCGACCCCAGCGTCGCCGACGAGCACGACCCGTTCGGCACCGTGCCCGAGCTCGACATGTACCACCCCGACAACGGCTGGCGGCCGTGGCCGGAGCCGTGCGTGTACGACCGTGAATGGCTCGCCAGGTACCGGGCCGCGCAGGTGGCGCGGGTCGCCCGCATCGACGCGGTCGCGAAGGCCAGCATCGCCGAGTCGGCGGCTGCCGGCGAGCGCCTGCGCGGCGTGGACAAGGACGACGCGGCCGCCTGGCGCGAGCAGCGCCGGCGGGCAGTGTTCACCAAGTACCTCACGATCTACCGCACCCTCGCCGACCCCGCCTACCTCGACCTGTCGATCGACCCCGACGAGCGGCCCATGGGCTCGCTGTTCGCCTTCCCGGATCCGTTCGATGCCAACTACGGGCGTGGAGGGTTGGCCCGCACGATGACCGCCCGTGGCTGGCTGAGCACATGGTCGGGGCTGTCCAGCCACGCCAAGCTGGCCGACACGATGCCGCAGGTGACCGTTCCCACCCTGCTGGTGCACCCCACTGCCGACACCGAGATCCGCGTGTGGCAGGCCAAGGAGATCGTCGCCGCCGCCGGGGCCGCCGATGTCACCTACGTGGAGATGAAGGGAGCGCCGCACTACCTGGAGGGCCACCGGCGCGAGGCCCTGGCCACCGTCGCCGACTGGCTCGGCCGCCGTTTCCCCTGACCGCCTCACCAGGAAACGGCGACGCGGCGGCGTGGCGAGCGTGAAGTGCCCCTAACCTCTGCACATGGCTGCCCTGCTCGCTCCGCTCAGCACCCGTTCCGGCTCGCGCGACCAGTTCGTCGACCTCGACGTGCCGGCCTGGGCCTGGGGCGCGCTCGCCGCCACGATCGCGCTGATGCTGGCGATCGATCTGTTCCGCCACCGCGACGACCACGAGCCGACACCGAAGGAAGCGCTCTTCGAGACGCTCGTCTGGGTCAGTTTCGGGCTGTTCTTCGCCCTCGTCATCTGGGTGGCGTTCGGCGGGCAGGCCACCACCGAGTACCTGTCCGGGTACGTCATCGAGAAGTCGCTCAGCGTCGACAACGTGTTCGTCTGGGCGATGCTCTTCGCGACGTTCAAGATCCCGCTGAAGTACCAGCACCGGGTGCTGTTCTGGGGCATCTTCGGCGCCCTGCTGCTGCGCGGCTTGTTCATCTGGGCCGGCACCGCGCTGATCTCCAAGTTCTGGTGGGTGCTGCTGGTCTTCGGTGCGCTGCTCGTCGCCACCGGCCTCAAGATCCTCAAGCACCGCAACGACGAGGGTGAGAAGGAGCACACCGCCGGCCTGCGCCTGCTGAAGAAGGTGATGCCGGTCAGCGACGAGCTCGACGGCCACAAGTTCTTCACCGTCGTCAACGCCAAGCGGGCGGCGACCCCGCTGTTCGCGGCGCTCGTGGTGGTCGAGTTCACCGACATCATCTTCGCGGTCGACTCCGTGCCGGCGATCCTCGCCGTCTCCAACGAGCCGTTCCTCGTGTTCGCCAGCAACGCGTTCGCGATCATGGGTCTGCGCGCCATGTACTTCCTGCTCGCCGGCGCGAAGGAGAAGTTCCACTTCCTCAGCCACGCGCTGGGCATCATCCTCATCTACGTCGGCGTCAAGATGACCGTCAGCCACTGGTTCCACATCAGCACGTTCGTCTCCCTCGGCGTGATCGTGGGGTTGCTCGCGCTGGCGATCTGGGCGAGCCTCAAGTTCCCCAAGGTGTTCGGCGGTGAGGACGACCCCGACGCGCCGGAGGCCCCCGACGCACACGCCGGGCACACCCACCCCTGACCGGCTCGCCGGCCGCTGTGCAGGAGTTCCCCGACGGGTTGCCGCTGCCGACCGGCCCCCGGTAGCATTCAGTCCCTGTGTGTGCCAGACGGCGCACGGCAATCGATGTCCGAGCAGGTCCCTCCGTCCATTTGGTCGAGGGGAAACCGCATGGCAACAACCCAAACCGGTGCTCCGCCGGCCGTCTGGCCTGCGGAGCATTTGCGTGTGCAAACCAAACTGCCCGGCGACGTCCGGGTCCGACCGAAAAGGCTGCCGAGATGGCACTCAAAGCGATTGTTGGCGAGAAAGTCGCCATGAGCCAGGTGTGGGTGAACGACAAAGTCGTACCCGTCACCGTGCTCCGCGTCGAGCCTGCGCGCATCGTCCAGGTGAAGACCACCGAACGCGACGGGTACACCGCGCTGCAGGTCACCTACGGGCACCGCGATGCGAAGAAGCTGAACAAGCCGGAGGCGGGCCACTTCGCCAAGGCGGGCGTGGATCCGGGCCGCAAGCTCGTGGAGCTGCGCCTCGACAGCGTGGACGGCTTCGAAGTCGGCCAGGAGATCAAGGTCGACACTCTCGCCCAGGGCGAGCTGGTCGACGTCACCGCCGTCAGCCGCGGCAAGGGCTTCGCCGGCACGATGAAGCGTCACAACTTCGCCGGCCAGGGCGCCAGCCACGGTAACCACAAGCACCACCGTGCCCCCGGCTCCATCGGCCAGGCCAGCTTCCCCGGTCGCGTGTTCAAGGGTGTGCGCATGTCGGGCCACATGGGCCACGAGCAGGTCACCACGCTCAACCTGGAAGTCGTCGAGGCGGATCCGGAGCGCAACCTGCTGCTGGTGAAGGGCTCCGTGCCCGGCCCCAACGGCGGTGTCGTCATCGTCCGCAACGCAGTGAAGGGGAAGTGACGCGAT
>CAYZFZ010000258.1:0-5335 GCA_964477795.1 uncultured Bifidobacterium sp. | reverse complement strand
CGTTGTAGCGCGGCGAGAGGAACTGCTGCAGCACGGTGAGGCTGTGCGCCGCGTACACATAGATCACGTCGTAGCCGGCCACCAGCGAGCGGCGCACAGCCGCCCGGTGCCACTCGCGCAGGTCGGCGATGTCGGCCAACGTCATCTCCCGGCCCACCGACGGGGTGCCGCACGTGACCGGGCGTACCGACGGCCCCATCGGCGCCACCCGCGAGTACTCGTTGGGTGCGTTGAGGCCGCTGTGCACCAGCTCGATGCCCGCCAGCCCGCCATGGGCGTGCACCCGCTCGACGGTGCGGGCGTGGGCGGGGATGTCCGCGTCGTCCCACAGGCGGCCCTCCACCGCACCGTCGAGGGCGGAGGTGTGGTGGATCTCCACCTCCTCGGTGCACACCACCGCCCAGCCACCCTCGGCCTTCACACCACGCATCTCGGCCAGCGCGGAGGGGTGGCGATGACCCATGCCGTTGCAGTGCGGCACCTGCAGGAACCGGTTGCGGGCCACCACCGGACCGATGCGAACGGGTTCGAATAGGACGTCGTAGCGGGGGTCGCGCATGCCCCCTGATCTAGCAGGCGCGTGCCCGGTCGGGGCGCGGCGTGACAGGTGTCCGGCGCGGGGCGCCGCCGTTCGCGCGTGCCCAGGTGGCAGAATCGATCAATGCGCATTTCCCGCCGTACGTCGCTCCTCGTCGCCTCGCTGGCCCTGATCGCCGCCTGCAGCGATGGTGGCAGTGGCTCCAGCGCCACCACCGAACCGAACACGATCGAGCTGTCCTCGCTGCCGCCGACGAGCACCACGGATGCGCCGGAGACCACCACCGCCGACACCGAGGCGGCCACCACGACCACCACCACGCCGGTGCCCGTGTACCCGCTCACCGGCCTGCCGGTCGACCCGGCCAACCCGCTGGGCGCCCTGCGCACCGCGGTGGTGGCCAAGGTCGGCAACTACGACGCCCACCCGCAGTGGGGCTCGAACGCGGCCGACATCATCTACGAGGAGATCATCAACGCGAACATCTCCCGCTTCGCGTTCGTCTACCAGAGCCAGGGCGTCGACCGGGTGGGCCCCATCCGCTCCGGCCGCCGCCAGGACGTCGACCTGTTCGGTTCGTTCAACGCCCCGATCTTCGCCTGGGCGGGCGGCAACGGCACCGTCACCCGCGAGGTCGACGACAGCGACCTCATCAACCTCAACGAGAGCCACTGCGCCGGCTCGTGCTTCCGCAGCGGCGACGACCGCCCGCGCGAGTTCACGCTGTTCTTCAACATCAACAAGGTGTGGGAGGTCGCCGTCGGCCAGGGTGGCGTGCCGCCGCAGCAGTTCCAGTACCGCGCCGCGGACGCGCCGGTGGCCGGCGAGGCCTCCGACGGCGTCGTGCTGAAGATGGACACCTACAACGTCGACTGGACCTACAACGCGGGCACCGGCCTCTACGAGCGCCAGCAGAACGGCAAGGCCGACAAGGACAAGTCGGGCGAGCAGATGACCACCAACAACGTGGTGGTGCTCTCGATGGAGTACCTGCCCGGCATCTCCGGCAGCCCCGATGCGCAGAGCACCGGCACCGGCGACGTGTGGGTGTTCAGCGGCGGCAAGAAGGTGCACGGCACCTGGACGCGCCCCGACCGCCTGCAGGTGTTCACGCTCACCGCCGACGACGGCAGCCCCATCCTGCTCACACCCGGCCGCACGTTCATCGAGCTGCCGCGGGCGAAGCTGGGCAACGTCACGCCCAAGTGACCCGGCCGGCCGGCACCGGCCGGCGCCGGCCCTTCGCCCGTCAGCGGGTCCCGCCGCCGTCCACCTCGATGCGCTGGCCGGTGACGTAACCCGCTCCCGCCGAGCACAGCCACAGCACCACGTTGGCGATGTCGGCCGGCTGGCACACACGGCCGAACGGCGCCATCGCATCCATCGAGCGCAGATCTTCCATGTCGCGGTTGCCGGTGATCGCGCGTGCCAGGCGCACGCCCATGTCCGTCTCCACCAGGCCGGGCGCGACCACGTTGACGTGGATGCCGAAGCGGCGCTCCTCCTTCGCCAGCGTGAACGCGAGGGCTTCCATGGCGGCCTTGCCCATGTTGTACGGGGCACCGTTGGCGGAGTTGTTGCTGGTGGCCACCGACGAGATCATCACGATGTCGCCCCGCCCGCGCGTGCGCATCGAGGGCAGCGCCTCGCGGGCGAGGTGGTGGGGCCCGAACGCATGCGTGGCGACCACGCGCATCATCTCCTCCGGATCGGTGTCGGCGACCGACCTGCCGCGCGATGCGATACCCGCGTTGCACACCAGGATGTCGATGCCGCCGAAGTCGGCCACCACCGCCGCGACCAGTGCCGCGCAGTCGCCGGCATCGTCGACCGAGCCGGCGTACGCCTGCGCGTGCCCGCCCGCGGCTTCGATCGCAGCCACCGTGTCCGCTGCCGCCTCCGCATCCTTGCGGTAGTTGACGGCGACGGTGGCACCGTGCGCGGCGAGCAGCTCGCTGATCCCGCGCCCGATGCAGCGGCCGCCGCCGGTGACGATCGCGACCCGCCCTGCCAGTTCCTGCGTCTGCTCAGCCATGGCGGTCATTCTCCACCACGCGCGTGCGCATGCGACGGCTCGGAGCGTGCGGGCATACGATCGCGACATGTTCCTCCGCAACGCCTGGTACCCAGCGGCTTGGGAGCGAGAGATCGGCGCCGGCCCCTACGGCACGCGCATCCTCGACGAGCCGATCGCCATCTACCGCCGCGCTGACGGCAGCTATGCCGCCCTCGACGACGCCTGCCCGCACCGCAAGCTGCCGATGTCGATGGGCCGCGTGCAGGGCGACGATCTGGAGTGCGGCTACCACGGGCTGACGTTCGACTGCGCCGGCCGGTGCGTGAAGGCGCCCACCAACGGCGGGGTGATCCCCGACGTCGCCCTGCGCAGCTACCCGGTGCACGCCCGCTACGGGCTGCTCTGGATCTGGATGGGGGCGGCCGGGCTGGCCGACCCGGCGAAGATCTTCCACGTGGAGCACTGGGACGACCCGGCGTGGGGCACGACGGTCGGCGACGACATGGTGATCAACTGCAACTACCTGTGGATCACCGACAACCTGCTCGACCCGTCGCACGTCGCGTGGGTGCACCCCGGCTCGTTCGCCGGCCAGGGCAGCGACGACACCCCGATGCAGACCACGGTCCGCGAGGACGGCGGCCCGGAGGACGGCGTGATGGTGTGGCGCTGGATGATGGACACCACGCCGGCGCCGTTCTACGCGCCGTACCTGCCCTTCGAGGGCAACACCGATCGCAAGCAGCAGTACGAGGTGCGCTACCCCAGCCTGGCGCTGATCAAGGCGTTCTTCTCGCCGGCCGGTACCGGCGGTGAGGACAAGCCGCTGCACCCCGACACGTTCATCATGGACAGCTACAACTTCCTCACACCCGTCGACGAGAAGACCACCCGCTACTTCTGGTTCCAGCAGCGCAACGTGTTCCCGAACGACGAGGACGTGTCGCGCCGCTTCGCCGCCTCGGTGCGCGGCGCCTTCGAGGAGGACAAGGCGATCCTCGCCCCGGTGCAGGTGGGCATGGACACGATGCGCACCCCCACCATCAACATGCGCAACGACGCCGGCGGCGTGCGTTTCCGCCGCCGCCTGCAGCAGATGATCCAGGCCGAACACGCCTGAGCGCGTGCGCTGCACGGAGTCGCGGGCGGCACGGAGTCGCGGGCGGCACGGAGTCGCGGGCGGCACGGAGCTCCGGTCATTGCACAGGGCGGCCGTGCTCCAAGTTCTGCCTCGCGATCTGGAGGAACTGTGCTGCGTCGCACGAGGAGGTCGGGCGCACCGCCGGTTCGGGCTCGTCATCGCAGGTCGCGGGCGGCGGCCTCGGTGCATACGCTCGGTCTCGTCTGTTCGATTTCGAAACTCGGTCGGATCCGGCAACATCGACCACGGGCGCCACGCCGCTCGGCGCTGCGCCGCCACCCAGCGCTCGAGAGTCGGCCACGTGCCACGCACCCGGCCGCGTCGTTGGCGCTCGGTCGTCCTCGACACGGTTGTCGATGATCAGCGTGTCCGAATGAGGTGAACCGCGACCATCCAGCGACCGGGGCCCCGATTCGCCGGTCGACCCGTCCGGGTTCGTCGCCGCAGGTCGTGGGTAGTCTGGCGCACGTGCAAGACGGCAGCCGCAAGGCCATCATCGCCGCCTTCTTCGCCAACCTCGGCATCGCCGTGGCGAAGTTCGTGGGCTTCCTCCTCACCGGTTCCGCCCACCACCCCCCCTGATGCCCCGAACGCGCGCGTCGGCCGAGGTGGGTCGCGCGATGAACTCGGCGGGCGACGACGGACACCGCGACGAGCGCTCTGCGATTGGGGCTGCGAGAGCTTCGGTGACGCGATCATCGACGCGAGGTAGCGAACGCGGCCGTGGGTCGGTTCGGTGCCGTCAGCTCAGGATGGTGATGTCCGACGCAGAGAACTCGAACTCGTCGTCGATCGCGTCAATGTCGATGTCGACCTTCAGTGTGATGCTCGTTGCAGGCTGCTGGTCCGCGATGACCACTGTTTCATCGGCTCCAGCCGCAAGATGCAGAGCCTCTGACAGGCTCAACCATGGCTGATCCTCGTGAGGCTCAGCGCCACCTACGTACTCGGCCTCGATGATCTCACCGTCTCGCTCAACGATGGTCCACATGCCAACGAGCGAGGGCGACTCCAGTTCCATTCGGTAGGAGATCGTGTGTCCGGTGATTCGGTCGATGAGCGCTGAGATCGTGCTGTGTGACAAGTCGGAGGTACTTGATCCGGACTCAACGGCACCGATGGTGGTTGGTGTCGCTGTCTGGTCGATGTCGCACCCAGCGGCGACGAAGGTGACCGCCGTTGCCACGCAACCCAGATACAGGAGTCGCCCCACGCACCGCATCGTGCCGGGAAGGGCGGGCCTTGTCCAGTGAGCGGAGCCGCCGATGCGGGCAGCGAACGACGGCTCTGATGCGACGTTCGACGCCTGGGCCGGTGCGGGCACCCCGTCCGGGTTCGTCGCCGCAGGTCGTGGGTAGTCTGGCGCACGTGCAAGACGGCAGCCGCAAGGCCATCATCGCCGCCTTCTTCGCCAACCTCGGCATCGCCGTGGCGAAGTTCGTGGGCTTCCTCCTCACCGGTTCCGCCGGTCTCCTCGCCGAGGCCGGCCACAGCGTCGCCGACACCGGCAACCAGGGCCTGCTCATGTTCGGGTCGAAGCGGGGCAGCCGCCCGGCCGACCGGGCGCACCCCTTCGGGTACGGCCCCGAGCGCTACTTCTGGTCGTTCGTGGTCGCGCTCGTGCTGTTCAGCATGGGCG
>CAYZFZ010000257.1:0-5358 GCA_964477795.1 uncultured Bifidobacterium sp. | reverse complement strand
CACCGGCACCAGCGGGCTCTTGCCCGTCGTGTCGCCCGCTCCGGTGATCGCGCACGTGATGAACACGTCCCAGTTCATGGTTCCCCCTCTGCTCCGGCCGACCGTTTCCTGAACGGTCGATCAATCCAACGGCCGGCGTCATCGTACAAGGTCGCGCGCCCACCGGGCCCCGTTGCCGCCGGGGCTACGCTGCCGCCGGATCGTGCGAGGGGAGCAGTCATGGCGAGCGAGTCGTTGCCGGGTGGTGGGCGGGGTGTCCTGCACGGCCTGCGGGCCCTCGTCACCGGCGGTGGTGCCGGCATCGGCGCCGCGATCACGGCCTGCCTGCGGCGCGAGGGCGCCACGGTCGTGGTCGTCGATCTCGACCCGGCGACCGAACCCGATGTCGTCGCCGACGTCTCGACGACGGGCGGCGTGGACACGGTGTTCGCCGCCGTGCGCGAGCGGCTGGGCGGGTTGGATCTGCTGGTGAACAACGTGGGCATCGCCGGGCCTACCGCGGCGGTGGACGCGATGGACCCGGACGACTTCGACCGGTGCGTGCAGGTGAACCTCGGCAGTGCGTTCCGCTGCACGCGCCTGGCAGTACCGATGCTGCGCGAGAGCCGTGGCTCGATCGTCAACATCTCGTCGACGGCGGGCATCTTCGGCTACCCGCTGCGCTCACCGTACGCCGCCGCGAAGTGGGCGGTGATCGGGCTCACCAAGACGTGGGCGATGGAGTTGGGCGCGGACGGTGTCCGCGTCAATGCGATCTGCCCGGGCTCCGTCGGTGGCCCGCGGATGGACGGCGTGATCGAGCGCGATGCAGCGGCCCGCGGCGTCGCGCCGGCCGAGATCCGCCGCGCCTACGAGCAGCAGGTGTCGATGCAGACGTTCGTCGACGCCACCGACATCGGCGAGGCAATCGTCTTCCTCGCCTCGCCCGCGGCCCGTTTCGTCAGCGGGCAGGTGCTGTCCGTGGACGGCCACACGGAGACGCTCAACGTGCACTGAACAGACGTTCAGACAACGGTTACACGCCGTTCACAGAAAGTGCGTATAGTCGCGCACACGACGCCGGGCCAGAGGGGCTACGAGCGTCCGATCACACCAGGGGGAATGCATGGAACGTCCGGATTTCACAGCTCCGGTCTCACGACGCTTGTTCCTCGCGGGCACCGGTGCCGCCGTGGCGCTGGCGGCTTGCGGCAGCGACGACAAGGACACCGCCGACACCAAGGCGCCTGCCGACACGAGTGGCGGCACCGACACCACCGCCGGCAGCACCGAGACCACGGCCGGCTCCACCGAGACCACCGCCGGCTCCACCGAGACCACGGCCGCGGCGGGCGACGTGAAGACCGGCGGCACGCTGAAGATCGGCCTGGTCGGCAGCACCAACGACATCCTCGACGGCCAGTACATCGTCGCCAAGGCCGACCAGCTGCGCATGCTGCTCAGCTTCGAGCCGCTGGTGCACTACGACGCCGATTGGAACGTCGCCTACGAGCACGGCTTGGCGGAGAGCGTGGAAGCGGTCGAGGCCGACCACTACATCGTCACGCTCAAGGACGGCCCCACGTGGAGCGACGGCAAGCCGGTCACCGCCGACGACGTCCTGTACTCCTTCGAGCGTCGCCTCGACCCCGACAGCGAGGCCCCGTTGAAGGCCATGATCGCCCTGCTCGACATCAGCGGCGTCACCGTGGTGGACGACAAGACGGTCGACTTCAAGCTGAAGCAGAAGGCCGTCACCTTCCTCAACGTGCTCGCCGAGTACACGATGACCGTCGTGCCCCGCGGCTACACCCGCTTCGCCGGCGATGCCAGCACCCAGATCGGCTCCGGCCCGTTCATCCTGGACAGCTTCACCCCCGGCTCGGAGAGCGTGCACAAGCGCAATCCTGCGTACTGGCAGGATCCCAGCCTGCCGTACCTCGACGAGGTGCAGGTGATCGACTTCGCCGACCAGACCGCGTTGCTCAACGCGCTCAAGTCGGGCGAGGTCGACGCGATCGTCGACGTGCCCTTCGGTGAGGTCGAGGGCCTGTCGCAGGAGGACGGCATCACCATCCTCGAGTCCGAGGCCGGCAGCTGGCTCACCATCACGATGGCCGTCGACCAGGCACCGATGGACGACCCGAAGGTGCGCCAGGCGATCCGCCTGATCTGCGACCGCGACGAGATGGTCAACCGCGTGCTCGCCGGTCACGGCAGTGTCGCCAACGACCTCTACGGCCGCTTCGACCCGTGCTTCAACAAGGAGATCCCCCAGCGCGTCCAGGACATCGAGAAGGCCAAGGCCCTGCTCGAGGAGGCAGGCCAGGCCGGCATGACCATCGACCTGTTCGCCCCCGACGACACCGCCGGCCTGCCCGAGCTGGCGGCAGTGTTCGCCGAGCAGGCCAAGGAGGCCGGCATCACCGTCAACGCGCAGGTGCTCGACGGCGCCAGCTACTGGGGCGACGAGTACGGCAAGCGCACCTTCGCCACCGACTTCTGGGGCACCCGCCCCTACCTGGTGCAGGTCGCAGCCGGTTCGCTGAAGGACGCCACCTACCCCGACACCCACTGGCCGCCGGAGGGCAGCACCTTCGCCGACGACTACCTGGAAGCCCTCCAGACCGTCGACGACGACGCCCGCTGCGAGATCATCCACCGGATGATGCAGGAGGAGTGGGACACCGGTGGTTGGTGCATCCCGTTCTTCAACAACCTCATCGACGCTCACGCGTCCGACGTGATGGGCTTCGTCGCCCAGCCGAACGTGCTCAACCTCGATCACTTCGGCCGCGGCATGAAGAAGATCTGGCTCGACCGCTAGGTCGGATCAGTTGCTGTTGCACGCTGCCGGGTGGCCCACAGGTCACCCGGCAGTGCGCTAACTCGGGGACAACGGGGCTACATGGGGATCTTCAAGTTCATCATCAGACGGATTCTGTTCGGCTTGCTCACGATGTTCGTGGTGGCCACCGTGGTGTTCCTTCTCACCCAGGTCGTGCGCGATCCGGCGAAGGCGATCCTCGGCCGCGACGGCACCGGCGACCAGCTCATCGCCAAGCGCAAAGAGCTCGGCCTCGACCGGCCGAAGTTCGAGCAGTACTGGACCTGGCTCACCGACCTCGTCTTCCACCAGAAGGCACCCAAGTCGTTCACCAACAAGCTGGGCATGTGGGAGTTCCTCGGCGACCGCATCGAGAACTCCGTGTTCTTGATGTTCGCCTGCACGCTCATCTCCATCCCCCTGTCGATCATCGTCGGTGCCGTCGCCGCCCGCCGCCGCGACCGCACGTTCGACTCGGTCACCTCCGGCGTCAACCTGTTCCTCGCCGGCACCCCCGAGTACGTGCTCGGCATCGCCCTGCTGTTCCTGTTCTCCACCAACGTGTGGCACATCTTCCCCGGCACGGTGCGCATCCGTCCGGGGCAGGCGCCATGGGTCGACCTCAAGCAGCTCGTGCTGCCGGTGATGACCCTCGTGCTCGCCGTCGTTCCGTACGTGTCGCGCACGATGCGCGCCTCCACGGTGGAGGTGCTGGAGAGCGACTATGTCGAGATGGCCCGGCTGAAGGGCGTCTCCGAAGGCACGGTGCTGTGGCGCCACGCCCTCCCCAACGCGATCGGCCCCACGCTGCAGGTGATCGCGATCAACATCGCCTACCTGGTGGCCGGCGTCATCACCGTCGAGGCGCTGTTCAACTACCCGGGGGTGGGGCTCGCCATGCGCGACGCCGTGCTCGGCCACGACGCCGCCACCGTGCAGTTCATCGCCCTGTTCATCTCCAGCATCTACGTGATCGTCAACCTGCTCGCCGACGTCGGCACGATCCTCGTCACCCCCCGCCTGAGGACCACCATCCGATGAGCACCACCGTCGACTCCACCACCGTGCCGGTACCCAAGGCATCCAAGCCCCCCGGCTACTTCCGCTCCTCGCTGAAGCTCGGCCGCACCTGGCTGGGCATCGCGCTCGTCGGCATCGTCGTCGGCTTCGCCATGCTCGGCCCGTACTTCGCCCCCTACGGCGCCGGCGAGGCGGTGGGCGGCGGCAAGCCCACCCAGCGCCATGTGGAGGGCACCCTGTTCGGCAGCGACAAGCTGGGCCAGGACGTGTGGTCGCGCTTCCTGCTCGGCGGCCGCGAGATCCTCATCATGGCGTTCATCGCCACCGCCATCGCCTTGTTCGTCGGCGCGCTCATCGGCATGCTCGCCGGCTACAGCAAGGGCTGGGTGGACACCGCGCTGATGCGCACGATGGACATCGTCATCGCCTTCCCGTCGCTGCTGCTGGTGCTCGTCGTGTTCAGCGTGTTCGACCGCACGAACTGGCTGATCGTGGTGGTCGTCGCGTTCACCACCGTGCCACGCATCGCGCGCGTCATCCGTGGCGCGGTCACCCCTGTGGTCGAGCGCGACTTCGTCGGCGCCGCCGAGGCGTTGGGCGAATCGAAGGTGCACATCCTGCGCAAGGAGCTGCTGCCGAACGTCGCCGCGCCCTTGCTCGTGGAGGCCAGCCTGCGCATCGCCTACTCGATCGGGCTCATCGGCGCGCTGGCCTTCCTGGGCATCACCTCCAAGATCAACGCACCCAACTGGGGCACGATGATCAACGAGAACCGCAACGGCATCTCCAGCCAGCCGTGGCCCGTCGTGCTGCCCGCGCTGGCGATCGCGGTGCTCACCATCGGCGCCGGCCTGATGGCCGACGGCCTGTCCAGAGCCACCGCCGGCATCGACCGCGGGAGGCCCGACGCATGATCGCCGTACAGATCGAGGGCCTGCGCATCGACGTCGCCGACAGCGGCGCCGACATCGTCGACGAGGTCAACCTCGTCATCGGCGCCGGCGAGGTGCTCGGCCTCGTCGGCGAGTCCGGCTCCGGCAAGACCACCGTCGGCCTGGCGGTGCTGGGCCATGGCCGCAAGGGCGTGTCCATCGCCTCGGGGAAGATCACGATCGGCGACTCCGCCATCCTCGGCCTGGAGGACCGTGCCCTGCGCAACGCGCGCGGCAGCATCGTCACCTATGTGCCGCAGGATCCGGGCACCGCGCTCAACCCGGCGCTGCGCATCGGCAAGCAGCTGATGGAGGTGCTCGAGCAGCACAACTTCGGCGGCAACGACGCGGCCCGCCGCGAGCGCCTGCAGCAGGTGATGAACGAGGTGCTGCTGCCTTCCACGCCGCAGTTCCTGCGCCGCTACCCGCACCAGCTGTCGGGCGGCCAGCAGCAGCGCGTCGGGCTGGCGATGGCGTTCGCCTGCCGGCCCGCCGTGATCGTGCTCGACGAGCCCACGACGGGCCTCGACGTCAGCACCCAGTCGCACGTGCTGGAGACCGTGCGCGACCTGTGCCGCACCCACGGTGTCGCCGCGCTGT